>MGVN01000039.1 GCA_001800515.1 Elusimicrobia bacterium RIFOXYB2_FULL_49_7
GATTATTGTGCGCGAAATCATTACTTTGGAATGCACGGCCTGTAAGAGCCGGAACTATTCTTCTGCGAAGAATAAAAGTCTACATTCGGAACGGGTCGAATATGTCAAATTCTGCAAGAAATGCAACAAGCGGGTCTCGCATAAGGAAACACGCTAAAAGAATGGAGATGGAATTTAGGTCTGTAGCTCAATTGGTAGAGTAGTGGTCTCCAAAACCATTGGTTGGGGGTTCGAGTCCCTCCAGACCTGAAAATAAAAATGAAAAAGATAGTATTATATCTTACGGAAGTTGTGGCGGAGCTAAAGAAAGTGGTTTGGCCAACACGGGACATGTTGTTTTATTCAACGATATTGGTTGTCGTCATCAGTCTGATGTTCGCCTTCTATATCATGGTGGCCGATAAAATCCTGACTCAGATTGTCGGACTCATTCTTTAAATACGGAAAGAAGAGATTATCATGGCCATGAAATGGTTTGCCATACATACCCTGTCGGGGCAGGAAGCTCGCGTCAAGGAACAGTTAGAACATTTTATTCAGATCGAAAAAATTGAACATTTGTTCGGACGGATTTTAATGCCCACGCAGGATGTCCTGACGATAAAAAAAGGTAAGAAGGTATCTCAAACCAAGAAATTTTTTCCCAGTTATCTTTTAGTGGAGATGGAGCTCAACAAGGAGAGTCAGCATCTTGTCATGGATACGCCGGGCGTAACCAATTTTGTGATGGGCGGCACCGGAAAGCCTCTTCCATTGAAAGAGATAGAAGCGGAACGGATATTAAGCCGACTGGATCCGAAAAAAAGGAAGGCGGATTCCGAGATTCCCTATCTGGTCGGGGATTCTGTGAAAATTAAAGACGGGCCGTTTAAAGATTTTGACGGCACGATTGATGAAATATCGGTTGAAAAAGGCAAACTCAAGGTTATGGTCAGTGTCTTCGGCAGGCTGACCCCTGTGGAATTGGATTTTCTGCAGGTGACCCCATTATAAAGGAAGGAAACCGTGGCTAAGAAAGAAGTTGCCAAAATCAAGCTCCAAATCCCGGCGGGTGCGGCAAACCCGGCACCTCCGGTAGGTTCTGCTTTAGGCCCTCATGGTGTGAACATTATGGAGTTTTGTAAACAGTTTAATGCCAAGACGCAAAATGATCGTGGGCTAATCATTCCTGTAGTGATTACCGTTTATGCGGATCGTTCTTTTGCTTTCATCACCAAGACTCCGCCTGCCAGCATTCTGCTGAAGAAGGCGGCCAAGATAGAGTCCGGAAGCAAGGAGCCTAACCGCGTAAAGGTGGCCAAGGTCACGCGGCAGCAGGTTAAGGAAATCGCCGAGCTCAAAATGAAGGATCTGACGGCTAAGAATATTGATACGGCCATGTCTCAAGTTATGGGGACCGCTCGTAGTATGGGTATCGAGATCGCAGACTAAAACTATACTTCTTTTAGAGGAAAGTGAATATGGAAGGCTCGAAACGAATTCGTGAAGTTTATAAAACGGTTGATAAAACGAGGCAATATCCTGTTGAGGAAGCTCTGAAGCTTCTCAAAGAAGCGGCCAAGGTCAAGTTTAACGAAACCGTTGATCTGGCCATACAACTGGGGATTGATCCTAAGAAATCGGATCAGGCTGTACGAGGGTCGGTTGCGGTTCCAAACGGATTAGGGAAAAGTGTCAAGGTCTTGGTGTTTGCAAAAGGGGAAAAGGCGGAAGAGGCCAAGGCTGCGGGAGCTGATTTTATAGGAGCCGAAGACCTGGTTGAAAAAATTCAGGGTGGTTGGCTTGATTTTCAAGCTACGGTTGCCACCCCGGATATGATGAAGATTTTGGGCAAGCTGGGAAAAATTCTTGGTACGCGCGGCCTCATGCCCAATCCTAAAACCGGAACGGTGACCATGAATGTTGGAAAAGCGATTAAGGAGATTAAGGCCGGAAAAGTTGAATACAGGATTGACAAGGCGGGTATTATTCATGCGCCGGTAGGGAAAATCTCCTTTGAATTGCCTGCGCTGAAGGAAAATATTAAGGCGGTTTTAGCCAGTATTGTCAAAGCCCGGCCTGCTTCGGCAAAAGGTGCATTTCTGAAGAAAATATATATATCAACGACAATGGGACCAGGCATCAAGCTCGATCCATCGTTCGTTGAAGCGGCATGATTAATTTTCGGGAGCCTGAAAATGAAAACGACATTACTTGAAAAAGAAAAAGCGATTGAAGCTATTGGAACGCAATTTAAGGAGTCTTCTGCCGTTTATTTTATTGATTTTATGGGTCTCACTGTGGAAGAGGCCAATGATTTAAGAAAAAGGATGCGGGATGAACATGTATTCTTTAAGGTCTTTAAAAATACATTTATCTGTAGGGCTATCGATAAAGAAGGAATAAATTCCAAGCTAAAAGACAGTATGATAGGCCCTACCGCCCTGGCTGCTTGTCCGAATGATGAAATCGCACCGGCACGTCTGGTGACTGAGTTTGCAAAGAAGCAGAAATCGAAATTACCCCGTTTCAAGGTTGCACTCGTCAATGGACAGATTATCGGTGAAAAGGAAATCGAGAAAATGGCCACAATGCCTGGCCGGAAGGAGTTGATTGGAATGTTGGCAAACGGTCTTCAGGGACCTATTGTTAAGTTTGCCGGTACTCTGCAAGCGCTTGTTGCAGGTTTCGCTTATGCAATTAGTGCTGTTAAGGAAAAAAAAGAACAGGAAAATAAATAGACGCAAAGTCGCAATTTTAATAAAACCATACTTTAAAGGAGGTTCTCGTGGCAACCGCATTGACAAATCAGGAAATCATCGACTCCATCGCTAGCAAGACTGTGTTGGAGCTTTCCGAGCTTATTAAAATGGTGGAAAATAAGTTTGACGTTAAGGCGTCAGCACCTGTGGCTGTGGCGGCTGCAGGTCCTGCTGCGCCGGCTGCTGCGGTCGAAGAGCAGACGGAATTTAATGTTATTCTGGAAGAAGCGGGCGCAAATAAGATTAAGGTCATCAAAGTGATTCGTGAGATCACGGGGTTGGGGCTCAAGGAAGCGAAAGACCTGGTGGATGGTGCGCCTAAGGCGGTTAAGGAAGGTGTTCCTAAAGCTGAAGCTGAAGAAATAAAGAAGAAGGTTGAAGCCGAAGGCGCAAAAGCCGCGATCAAATAAAGCTTTTAAGCTTGAAAGCCATTTTACAAGATAAATCAAGGGCATTGTCTTTCATAATGAAAGACAATGTTGTCCTATTTTCTTTGAAAGCGGGAAATGGATGAGCGAAAGAGTATCATTTTCAAAAATTAAGAATCTCGCAGAGATTCCGAATCTTCTGAATATTCAGTTGCAGTTTTTTAGTGATTTTTTGCAAGAAAACGTTTTACCTACTGAGAGATCCGCTTCCGGTCTTCAGGGTGTTTTCAAAGAAACTTTTCCAATTTCTGATTCAAAAGGAAATTTTTCGCTTGAATTCCTGGAGTATTCGTTAGGGGTGCCAAAATATTCCATTACAGAATGCAAAGAGCGGGACATGACCTACTCCGTCCCGTTAAAAGCGGTGTTAAGCTTGGTGGTTTATGAAAAAGATGGCGAGACAAAACGTTTCAAGGAAAAAATCACCAACGAAGTTTATTTGGGTGATATCCCGTATATGACGGAGACGGGAACATTCATAATCAATGGGGCGGAGCGGGTCATTGTAAGTCAATTGCATCGCTCTCCAGGTGTGTTTTTTGATGAAGAAGCCGGATTGCAGGATATTCAGCAATTGAAGGGGAGAATAATTCCTTTTAAAGGAGCCTGGTTAGAGCTTATCATCTCCACAAAAGGTGTTTTATTTATCAGTATCGATCGCCGTAAAAAATTTGCAGCAACCAGCTTTTTGAGAGCCTTGGGCCACTCGACCAATACGGCGATTCTGTCAATATTCTATGATAAAGAAGAAATTAAGCTGAATGACAAGGGAAAAGAAACAGCTAAAGGCCGGATATTAGCTGAGGATGCGGTTGATAAAGAGACGGGCGAAATGCTCTTGGAGTCCGGCGGTGTTCTGACGGAAGAAAAAATCGAACTACTTGCTGAAAAAATACACTCCGTGACGGTGCTGAAGGGATCCGGGCTTGAGGATTCGGTTGTGGTAAAAACATTAGGCGAGGATAAAACGGCCAATGAAGATGAAGCATTGATACGTATTTATTCTGATATTCGAAGCGGCGAAGCGCCGAATGCTGAGACGGCCAGGCAGTTTTTTCAAAGATTATTTTTTGATCCAAAACGTTATGATTTGGGAGATGTTGGACGCTATAAGTTAAATCAGAAATTGTACGGCAATCAAGAAGATACGTCCCGTTGTTTGACGACGCGGGATATAATAGAGACGATGCGGTATCTTGTAAGGTTGTATGAAGGTGCACAAGGGTTTATTTTGGATGATATCGATCATTTAGGCAATCGTCGTGCGCGAACAGTCGGGGAGTTGCTTCGTATTCAATTTGAAGCCGCATTTATGCGTTTGGCACGGACGGTGAAGGAACGTTTGGCTATTCGCGATAATGAGACCATTACACCTAAGGATTTAATCAATGCGCGAACCGTGACAACGGTTATTGGCTCCTTTTTTGGGAGTAGTCAGCTTTCTCAATTTCTTGACGAAACGAATCCGTTAGCCAGTTTAACGCATAAGCGTCGTATTAGCGCTCTTGGGCCTGGAGGACTTTCGCGTGAACGTGCGGGTTTTGAAGTGCGAGATGTTCACCATTCTCACTATGGGCGGTTTTGCCCAATTGAGACGCCGGAAGGCCCGAATATCGGGTTGATTTCTTCTCTATGTACGTACGCGAAATTCAATCGGTTTGGGTTCTTGGAAACGCCTTATTATGTCCTCAAGAATGGAAAGGTGACAAACGATATTGTTTACCTGACTGCGGATGATGAGGATAAATATGCCATTGCGCAAGCGAATGAACCGTTGACGGAAGATGGACGATTCAAGAATGCACGCATTCAATGCAGACAAAAAGGAGATTTCCCTTATCTGCCGCCGGAAAAAGTAGATTTCATGGACGTTTCTCCAAAACAATTGGTTTCTGTTGCGGCAGGACTTATTCCGTTTCTGGAACACGATGATGCAAACCGTGCATTAATGGGTTCTAACATGCAGAGGCAGGCGGTTCCGCTTTTGGTGCCTGATGCGCCTATTATCGGAACCGGTTTGGAGGCAAAAGCCGCCTATGATTCTGGCGTTATGGTATTGGCTAAGCATGATGGTGTAGTCGAGCGTGTTTATGCGGATAAAATCATCGTACGTAGAAAGGGAAAGGCAAAAGATGAGGATTCTTATGCCGAGTTTCCGGAAACCGATGTGTATGTTTTACGTAAATTTGAACGGACCAATCAAGATACCTGTTTTAATCAACGTCCTATTGTTGAAGCCGGTCAAAAGGTAAAAGCAGGGGATGTGTTGGCGGATGGCCCTGCAACCGACCATGGGGAATTGGCTTTGGGCAGAAATGTGACTGTTGCTTTCATGCCTTGGTGTGGATATAATTTTGAAGACGCCATTATCATCAGCGAAAGATTGTTGAAAGATGATGTTTTCACCTCTATTCATATTGAAGAGTTTCAACTCGAAGTCCGGGATACCAAACGTGGTCCTGAAGAGATTACTAGAGAAATCCCGAATATCAACGAAGAAGCCCTTCGTCACCTTGATGAAAATGGGGTTATTCGCATTGGTGCCGAAGTTGAACAAGGGGATATCTTGGTTGGTAAGGTTACTCCTCGTGGTGAAACGGAGTTGACCCCAGAAGAACGTCTTTTAAGAGCCATTTTCGGTGAAAAGGCATCTGATGTAAAGGATTCTTCTTTAAAGGTACCGCCTGGCGTCAGAGGCATTGTGATTGATGCGAAGCTTTTTTCCAGAAAAGATCGCAGTAAGGGAGCCAAGAAAAAAGACAAGCAGATGATAGAGGATTTGCAATCGGAGCTCGGTAAGCAGATCGAGGCTATTCGGAAAGTCCGTGACGACAAACTTCTCGATATCCTAAAAGGGTGCGAAATGGTGGAGATTCGAGATTCTGAAACCGGACAAATCCTGGTAAAAGAAGGAACGAAGTTCAGCAAGGAAATCTTTAAAAAGGTGAATTTAACACGTTTCTTAACAAGCGATGATGTTGTGAAAGAGGTTAAGCCTAACGCAAAGGCGAAAGAGCTGCTTCATATTGCCAACAAGAGAATTCTGGAGCTTGAAGAGAAGCTGGAAAAGGAAATCGATAAGATTGTTCGAGGGGAAGAGCTGAAACCCGGGGTTCTTCAACTTGTTAAAATTTATATTGCGACAAAACGGAAGGTTTCTGTCGGAGATAAAATGGCTGGACGTCATGGGAATAAGGGCGTCATTGCAAAGATTGTGCCTTTGGAGGATATGCCCTATATGGAGGACGGGACTCCTGTTGATGTTATATTGAATCCTCTGGGTGTTCCATCGCGAATGAATGTTGGACAGATTATGGAGACCCATTCCGGATTGGCTGCAAATGCCCTGGGTGTTAAGGTGGAAACGCCCGTTTTTGATGGGGCTCGGTATAATGAAATTACCGATTTTCTCGCGCGTGCAAAAATGTCACTCAATGGAAAGATGCAGCTTTTTGACGGTCGTTCGGGTGAACCAATTCATGAGCATGTTACAGTTGGTACCATGTATATTCTAAAGTTGGCACATCTTGTTGATGATAAAATACATGCACGTTCAATTGGACCTTACTCCCTTGTTACTCAGCAGCCTTTGGGAGGAAAATCGCAATTCGGTGGACAGCGATTCGGTGAAATGGAAGTTTGGGCTTTGGAGGCGTATGGGGCGGCTTATGCACTTCAGGAAATTTTGACCGTTAAGAGCGACGATGTCGTCGGTCGCTCAAAGATATATGAGGCTATTGTCAAAGGCCACAATACGCCAAAACCAGGAATACCGGAATCGTTCAATGTGTTAATTAAAGAAATCCAGGCGCTCGGTCTTGATATGCGTATTGAAGAATAAAGAGGAGGATACGACTTTGACTGAAAATAAAGAGAATATCCCGGAAACATTATCGAGAATAAGTATCCGTATCGCCTCTCCCGAGGTAATACGGGGATGGTCCTTTGGTGAGGTCACCAAGCCGGAGACGATCAATTATCGTTCCTATAAGCCGGAAAAAGACGGATTGTTTTGTGAGCGGATTTTTGGACCGGTTAAGAATTGGGAATGTTCATGCGGTAAATATAAACGAGTAAGGTATCGTGGTGTCGTTTGCGATCGATGTGGCGTTGAAGTGACCCATTCTCGAGTACGGCGTGAACGTATGGGACATATTGAACTTGCTGTACCGGTGGCGCATATCTGGTTCTTTCGTTCCATGCCGAGCAAGATTGGGTATGTGCTCGGTATGAGCACCTTAAGCTTAGAACGAGTGATATATTACGAGAATTATATTGTTTTGGAAGCGGGAGATTCTGGAAAAGCCTATAAAGAGTTGTTATCCGAAGACGAATATAGCGAATTGGTTGAATCCGGTAAAAGTTTTCGGGCGGAAATGGGCGCAGCTGCCATTAGAGAAATTTTGTTAGCGGTTGATTTGGCAACATTGGCAACCGACCTTCGAGAAGTTGTTAAGCGTGATAAATCCGAGCAGAGACGATTAGAGGCAATGAAGAGATTGAAAATTGTTGAGGCATTCCGAAAGTCTGGGAATAAGCCGGAATGGATGGTTTTAGATGTACTGCCGGTTATCCCTCCTGATTTGCGCCCACTTGTTCCGCTTGAAGGAGGGCGGTTTGCTACTTCCGACTTGAACGATTTATATCGGCGAGTTGTTAATAGAAATAATCGATTAAAGAAATTGATTGAAGTTGAAGCGCCTGAAGTCATTTTAAGAAATGAAAAGAGAATGCTTCAAGAAGCGATTGATGCGCTTTTTGATAATGGTAGACGGACATATACATTACGAGGAGAAGGAAAAGCGCCCCTTAAATCTTTAAGCGAATTATTAAAAGGAAAACAAGGGCGCTTTCGACAAAACTTACTTGGGAAACGTGTTGATTATTCTGGACGTTCTGTTATTGTTGTTGGGCCAGAGCTTCAAATACACCAGTGTGGACTGCCCAAAAATATGGCCTTAGAGTTGTATAAGCCATTTATTATTAGGAAATTAGAAGAAAAAGGGTATGTGCAAACCATTAAAAGTGCAAAGAAATTTGTAGAAAAAGAACGGCCGGAAGTATGGGATATTCTCGAGGAAATTATTGAGGATCATCCTGTTTTTCTTAATCGAGCACCAACATTGCACAGATTGGGCATCCAAGCATTTTATCCGGTTCTTATTGAGGGCAAGGCGATCCGTTTGCATCCTTTTGTATGTGCAGCATTCAATGCGGACTTCGATGGAGACCAGATGGCGGTTCATTTACCCCTTTCTCCGGAAGCGCAATTAGAGGCACGGGTCATTATGCTTTCATCGCATAATATTTTACATCCCGCCACGGGTCGCCCCTTGGCAGAGCCAAGCCAGGATGTGGTAATTGGATGTTATTATCTGACCAAGGAACGGCCAATTGTAAAAAAACGCGACAATTTGCCCGCGACAATTTTTCGGAATGTGGAAGAGATCGTATTGGCATTGGAGCATAAAGCGATTGTACTTCATGAATTTATTAAATTGGAATATAATGGCCAGGTGATTAAAACCACTCCCGGTAGAGCCATTTTTAATGACACGCTTCCGGACGAGTTGCGATTTGTTAATGAAACAATGAATAAAGGTCGCTTGCGGAATGTGATCAGTCGTTATCATGATTTAGCCGGAAAAAGCAGAACCTGTAAATTTCTTGACAAATTGAAGGCTTTAGGATTCGAGTATGCTACTCGTGCCGGAGTGACCGTTTCAATTGACGATTTGATTATTCCTGAGGAAAAGCCAAAAATGATTGCCAAGGCGGCAAAGGAGGTCGAAGAGGTTAATCGACAATATTTGAAAAATGTTATTACCGATGGAGAACGGTATAATAAAATCATTGATATTTGGACGCATACTACAAATGATGTTGCGGAAGTTTTATTCTCGAGAATGAGTGAGGACTGTGAAGGCTTTAATCCGGTTTTCATGATGGCCGATTCAGGTGCGCGAGGTAGTAAGGATCAAGTCAAGCAATTGGCCGGAATGCGCGGCTTAATGGCCAAGCCGCAAAAGAAAATAACGGGCCAAGTGGGCGAAATTATCGAGAACCCAATTACCTCCAATTTCAAGGAAGGTTTGACGGTTTTAGAGTATTTTATCTCAACGCACGGTGCCAGAAAAGGGTTAGCGGATACAGCGCTTAAAACCGCGGATGCTGGTTATCTTACACGTCGCCTAGTTGATGTTGCTCAAGATCTCATTATAACGGAAGAAGACTGTGGAACCGTTCGTGGGGTGGAGGTTGAGCCTCTTAAAGAAGGCGAGGAGATTGTGGAATCGCTTTCAAGTCGAATTGTTGGACGTTTTCTCCAGATGGATGTTTATCACCCGGTTTCTGATAAATTAATAGCAGGTGTCGGTGATTATATAACGAAAGAAATTGCAGAGGCCATTGAGGATGCTGGAATAGAATTGGTGGCTACTCGTTCTGTACTAACCTGCGAATCGGAAAGAGGTGTTTGTGTTAAGTGTTACGGTAAAAACCTGGCTCTTGGCAAGATTACCGATCTTGGCGAGGCGGTTGGTGTGATGGCTGCCCAATCAATCGGAGAGCCTGGAACTCAGTTGACATTAAGAACGTTCCATATCGGAGGCACTTCCGGAAGAATTGCATCTCAATCAAAGATGCTAATGAAAAAAACCGGAAAGATCCGTTTTCAGGATGTAAAGTTTGTAGTTAACAATTCGGAGAAAGTAGTGATAGGGCGTCACGGTGAATTTTATGCAGAGGATGAAAATGGACGTTTTTTAAATCATTATACGGTTCCTTACGGAGCAAAGTTGAGAATAGAAGATGGGGAGCTTATTCAGAAAGATCGTATTCTTTTTGAATGGGATCCTTATAACCTGCTTATTTTAGCGGATATTGAGGGTATTGTCAAATATTCAGGAATAAAGGAAAAAGAGACGATTCGTGAAGAATTTGACGAAAATTCAGGCAAGAAAAACCTCGTTATTATGGAGCATCGAAATAAGAAGATACATCCGCATATCCATTTGCTTGATAAAAACGACAATAAGCTATCCAATATTTCACTTCCGACAGGCGCCTATCTTATAGCAGAGGATGGTCAAAAGGCGAATCCGGGAGATATTTTAGTTAAGATTCCCCGGGAATCCAGCAAGACGAGAGATATTACGGGCGGTCTTCCAAGAGTATCAGAGCTGTTTGAGGCAAGGCGTCCAAAAGATCCCGCCGTTGTTTCGGAAATCGAAGGTGTTGTTTCATTCGGTGATGATGAGCGCGGTCAACGTAAACTTATTGTCACCGCAGATACGGGAGATAATCGCGAATATTTATTACCTCATGGGAAGCATCTTCGCGTGCATGTGGGGGATCATGTGTTTGCGGGCGAGCGTCTTTGCGAAGGGCCGATTGATCCTCACGATATCTTAAGTATTAATGGTGAAGCTGCGGTTCAGAAATATCTTGTCAATGAAATACAGGAGGTTTACCGTCTGCAAGGCGTTAATATTAATGATAAGCATATTGGATGTATTGTGCGTCAAATGTTAAGAAAGGTGCGTATTTCGCAAAGTGGCGACTCTGATTTTATCGAAGGAGAGAGCGTTTCGAGAACAGAGGTTCGTCGTGTCAATCGAGGGCTTGTAGAGAGCGGAAAAACGCCGGCTCAATATGAACCTCAATTACTGGGTATTACGAAAGCCTCTTTAGCAACCGATAGTTTTATCTCTGCCGCAAGCTTTCAAGAAACGACTCGCGTCTTATCGGATGCGTCGGTTTCTGGAAAGGTTGACAGGTTGGTAGGCTTGAAGGAAAATGTTATTATGGGAAATCTGATACCTTGTGGTACAGGTGCTAAAGAGTACAGAAAGCTGAGAATCAAGGATCTTGACGCAGAGATTAGATTGGACGCGGAATTAAAGAGTGAGGATATTCTCGAAAAAATTCCCCAGGAGGGGGAAGTCGGCGAAGAGATAATCTTTTGATTTATAAGCAGTAAAGTAAAAGAAAGTTTTGACAAGCTCGATTGAAGAAAGCTATTTTCTAAATCTTTTCTGTAAATGAAAAAGGAGTCCCATGCCTAATGTTTTGCAGTTAATACGAAACGGGCGGATAAAAAAGAAAGTTCGAACGTCTGCACCCGCGTTAAAAGGTAATCCGCAAAAACGTGGTATTTGTACCAGGGTTTATACGACAACCCCAAAAAAACCAAATTCAGCGCTTAGGAAAGTGGCTCGTGTGAGATTGACTAATAAAATGGAAGTTATTTGCTATATTCCCGGAGAGGGGCATAATCTTCAGGAGCATTCAATCGTTTTGATTCGAGGTGGCCGAGTAAAAGACGTGCCGGGTGTACGTTATCATATTGTACGTGGTGCCTTGGATACGAGTGGTGTTGAGGGGCGTAAGCGAAGTCGTAGTAAATATGGCGTAAAGAAACCGAAGAAGGCAGCCTAATTTAAGGAGTAGTTACATGTCCCGTAGAAGACGTCCAGTAAAAAGAGAAATAATTCCGGATCCAAAGTATAATAACGAGCTTGTTTCACTCTTTATGAACGGCATTATGAGAAAAGGGAAAAAAAGTATTGCCGAGAAGATTTTTTATGGTGCAATTGATGAGATTGCTCTCAAAACGAAGCAGGATGGGATTGCTATTTTTAAGAAAGCACTTTCTAATGCAAAGCCTACCGTTGAAGTTCGTTCTCGTCGAATTGGAGGGGCGAATTATCAGATTCCTATTGAGGTGCCCCCCGGACGTCGTACGGCTTTGGCGATTCGGTGGATAATGGAAGGTGCCAATATGCGAAAAGAAAAATCTATGGCCCAGAAGCTTGCTCAGGAATTTATTTCTGCTTCTAATAATGAAGGCGGGGCTATTAAGAAAAAAGAAGATACTCATAAAATGGCGGAAGCAAATAAAGCCTTTGCTCATTTTCATTGGAGATAGATGAATGGCTGCTGGTCGCGAATGTCCCATAAAGGATATTCGTAATATTGGTATCATCGCACATATTGATGCCGGAAAGACCACTACAACTGAGAGAATATTGTTATATTCGGGAAGAATTCATAGGCCTGGAGAAGTACACGAAGGTAATACAATAATGGATTGGATGGATCAGGAAAAAGAACGAGGAATTACGATAACGGCAGCTTCGACAAGCTGTCGTTGGAAAAATCGTTTAATTAATATTATTGATACCCCGGGGCATGTTGATTTTACTGTTGAGGTTGAACGTTCCCTTCGTGTTTTAGATGGTGCGGTGGTTGTTTTTTGTTCTGTGGGGGGAGTTCAACCGCAATCTGAAACTGTTTGGCGGCAAGCTGACAAATATGCTGTTCCACGGATTGCTTTTATTAATAAAATGGATCGGATTGGAGCGGATTATTTTGCAACTGTTCAGGCGATTCGTGATCGCTTAAATGCTCGGCCCCTTATTTTAGAAATTCCTATTGGAGAAGAAGATGCTTTTTGTGGTGTTGTTAATTTAGTTTCCATGAAAGCGTGCTATTTTTCAGAAGAGGCTTTCGGAAAAAATATTGTTATTGAAGAAATTCCTCATCATTTGGAAGAGATGGCTCAGAAGTATAGAGCGTTGATGTTGGAAGAATTATCACATTATAGTGATATCATTCTTGAATGTTTGATAGAAGAAAAGAATATTTCGGAAGAGTTGCTGAAAGGTGTAATACGGGAGATAACGCTAAAAACAAAAGTATTTCCGGTGCTATGTGGGAGTGCGTTTAAGAATAAAGGCGTGCAAAATTTGTTGGATGCGGTTGTCGACTATTTGCCTTCCCCGCTCGATAAAAGTGCGGTTTTAGGATTTTCGGTAAATGATTTTGAAAGGCGAGAACTGCGGAAGCCAAGTGATGATGAGCCTTTGTCGGCTTTAGCGTTCAAAATTCAAAGCGATCCTTATGTTGGTAAATTAGTTTTTATTCGGGTTTATTCGGGTAGAACGCGTGTTGGCCAGGTTGTTTATAACCCTACTGCCAATAAACGCGAAAGAGTTCAGAAAATATTCTTAATGCATGCTGATAAACGGACGGAAATTGAAGAAATCGGAACAGGTGATATTGTAGCCATTTCAGGGTTAAAGTTAACTCGTACCGGAGATACGCTTTGTGATGATAAGCATCATTTACTTTTGGAAAGAATGCATTTTCCAGAGCCGGTTATTCAAATGGCTATTGAGCCCAAAACGAAGGCCGATCAGGAAAGATTGTCGGAGGCCTTGTCGAAATTAGCGGAAGACGATCCCACCTTTAAGGTGAGAGTAGATGAGAATACGGGGCAGACGGTTCTTTCTGGAATGGGTGAGCTGCATTTGGAAGTTTTGATCACGCGTTTGCGAAGAGAGTTTAATATTCCGACTCACACAGGGAATCCACAGGTAGCATATAGTGAGACTATCTTTGAAAAAGTCGGTCAGACCTTTCTTTACGAACGACAGGTTGGAGGGAAGGGGCAATATGCCAAAATTATGTTTGAAGTTGAGCCGTTGTCACCCGGAGAAGGATTCCAATTTCAGAACAAGATAAAGGGCAATGCCATTCCTCGAGAATTCTTTTCTGCTATCGAAAAAGGTTTTCTCGAGGGAAGTCATTTCGGGCCCTTAGCGGGTTATCCGATGATAGATTTTAGAGTTGTTTTATTGGGAGGGGCATCCCATCCTGTTGATTCTTCGGATTTAGCTTTTCATATTGCAGCATCGCTTGGAATTCGTGAGGCCTTGCAAAAAGCGTCGCCGATTCTATTGGAACCGATTATGAAGGTTGATATTACTGTTCCAGAAGAATATACGGGAAATGTAATTGGTGATTTGAATAAGCGTAACTGTCAAATCGGACATTTGGAAACGAAGGATGGATTGCAGGTTATATCCACTTCCGTACCATTGGAGAGAATGTTTGGCTATGCTACATCACTTCGTTCTTTATCGCAGGGCCGGGCTTCCTTTTCAATGGAGTTTGCGCGATATGACAGAGTATCTTCTGAAACGCTGAAACGTATTACTGGAAAAAATTAAATAAGGAGTATTTATGTCGAAGGCTAAATTTGAGCGTACGAAGCCCCATGTGAATGTAGGGACAATCGGGCACGTAGACCATGGCAAGACGACATT
>MGVN01000040.1:0-11621 GCA_001800515.1 Elusimicrobia bacterium RIFOXYB2_FULL_49_7
TACCTCCCGCCTCCTACTCGATTGATTTTCCAATTTATAGGCATCTTTTCTTTCTTCATATCATTTTTTTATTGAACTCAAAGGACTGAATATGTATGTTATTACCGTATTAATTTATAACTCTTTAATAATTATGAAGTTATCAATCCCTACTCAAAGGAGTTCCTTCATGAAGCTTCTATCAATATTAATTCTTCTGTTTTGTGTGATCCAGATCACAGCCCAGGATGCGGCTACTTTGGACTCGCAACCGGCAATTCAAGGGGCTGTGACGTCAGCCCAGGTTGATGAGAATACTCTTTTACGTGGAGAGGATCTTTTTACAAAACAGCTTTATGCCAAAGCACGGGAGGTGCTGGAGGCCGTGGTCGCCAAGAATCCCAACGAAGCCAAAGCGTGGCGTTTGCTCCGTGAAATCTATTCGATTACCAATGACAAGAAGCTTGAAATTCAGGCACTTGAGAAATATGCGGCGCTTTCTCCAACAAAAGAGTCCATTGGACAGGCCATTGATTTATTCAAAGAGATGGGGGATTCCGCTAAAGCGCTGTTTTATCTTGAGCAATATGCCAAGCTAAAACCAGAGGAGACCGATAAGGTGCGTTTTCGCCGGACGCTTGATGAATTGGCTCTTGTTTATGAAAAGGAACAGAAAACGGATGAGTTGTATGGGACTTTAAAAAAATTAATTGATATTGCACCCAAAAACGAGCATTACCATTTCAAGAAAGGTAATCTGGATTTCAGTGCAGGGAAATACAAAGAGGCCTTTTCCGAATTCAAGGAGGTCGATGCTATTTCTCCGGGTTACAACGGAAATGCCTATCCTCTCGGGGAATCGGCTTATCGGACCGGCAATTGGATTGTCGCGGTGGAGGCATTAAAGAAGGCTAAAGTGGAAAATCCTGATTCTCAGACGCTCTTTCTCCACTTGGGAGAGGCTTTTGAGGCTCTTAAGCAACCGACAGAAGCGGCGTCCACCTATGAGACGTTGCTGAATCTGAACCCGAAGAACCCGGATGTAATCTCCAAGTTGATTGCCTTATACGAAAAGGATAAGACCAAAGATTTCCGGCTGGTGAAACTGTATGAAGACTATCAGGAATTGACGGGAAAATCAGACCCGGACATGATGATGAAGCAGGCCACAATCTACCGGCAAAGCAATCCGGGGAAAGCCATTTCGCTTTATGAAGAGGTCATTCGTCTTGACAAGGAGAATGTTAAGGCCTATACCGCTTTGGTGGAGCTTTATGAAGCGAAAAACGAAGCGGACAAGGCTGCGAATTATCTGTCAAAACTGATGGAAATATCGCCGACTCTGGACGGCAATCTCAAGTTAACCCAGCTTTATCTCGATGCCAAGGATTCCGCTAAAGCCATAGAACCCCTTGAACGGTATGTGGCCCAGAAAAAAGAGGATTTGGATAGATTGTTTTTGTTAGGCAAGCTCTACTTAACGGTGAAGCAAGACGATAAAGCGGCTCTTGTCCTGGAAAGAATCTATCGGGAAAGTGCGTCTAACAAATCAGCCTTTAAAGGCGATCTCGGGCAGCTTTACGAAGCTTATGCCACCACGCTGATTCGCACCGGAAAAAAAGACGAAGCGGTAAAAATTTACGAAGCTGCGGTCAAGTTGAATCCTAATCTTGGCGAGGCTTGGTTTTACATTGCAGCCTCTTATTTGGGCAAAGAAAAATGGTCGGATGCCATCTCTGCCCTGCAAAAAGTGAAGGCGTTTGATCTGCATAAGGCCGAAGTGACCCGCGGTCTGGCTAAAGCTTACTATCTTCTCAAAAACTACCAGCAGGCGGTCATTTATCTTGAGGAATTAT
Source organism: Elusimicrobia bacterium RIFOXYB2_FULL_49_7 (assembly GCA_001800515.1). Next base: position 1,836 of record MGVN01000040.1, read on the forward strand.
ACAAAGAGACGCCGTCCGATACGGGATTGGTCCTCAAATTGGTTAAATCCTATCTTGAGTTGCGGCAGGCCGCCCAGGCTGCGGTCTATCTCAAACTGCTCCCGGATGATATCGTGGTTCGGGAATTCAGCGGTGACATGCAGGCTGCTCTGGCTATTCTTCGGACCGGAAATGATAAACTCGGCAAGACCCTACTCCTGAGCGTGCTTGAACGAAATCCCAAGGATGAATCGGCTCTTCGCATGTTGGCTGACCTGGAAATCAAGGGCAAAAACCATACTGCGGCAGCGGATGCGCTCAACAAACTCTACCAACTACGTAATCAGCCGGGGATTCAGAAGGAGATAGGCGATCTGTTCCTGGCTGCAGGAGACGAATCGCGGGCAGCGGATGCCTATGCCATTTACATTAAAAGTGATGCCAAGGATCGCAAGACCCTGGAGGCGTTGCTTTCCATTTATGAAAAGCAAAAAAATGTTGAAAAAGCTTATCCCCTCCTGAAAATATTGGCCGGACTGGTCCCCAAGCAAGAGGAATATCATTACAAAAAAGGGATGATTGAATTCGAACAGGGCAACCTGAAAGAGGCGGCCAACTCGTTTAGCGAGGTGGCTAAGCTTAATCCCAAATATCCTAAGATTGCCTATTATCTCGGAGAAACCCAATATCGTCTGGGGAATAGTGTCATGGCAGAGCCTTCTTTGAACAAGGCGCTGCAGGAGAATCCGGATGATTCGTTACTCTTGTCCCATCTGGCGATGACGTTGGCTAAGAATAAAAAATACGGCGAGGCTATCCCGTTATACGAAAAACTGCTGAAGCTCCGTCCAGGCGACAAAGGAATATTGGAAAGCCTGATTGCTCTGTATGAATCCGCACAAAGTTCTCCGGATAAAATGATTGCCGTCTATACCCAGTATTTAGAGATAGCCGGGAAAAACAAGAAGACGCTTTCCGTTTTGGCTGGTCTATATATGGAGGTTAAGAATTTTGATAAAGCGCTTGCCTCATACGAAGAAATATACAGCCTTGACAATCAAGATAGGGTCGCGCTTAAGGCCCTTGTAGATTTGTACGACATGCGAAAGGACATCAAAAAAGCTTCTGAAAAACTGGAGGCGCTTCTTCTTTTATCGCCTTCGGCCCAGGGCAATGCCCGATTGGCCGCTTTTTACATGACTCTCAAGGACAGCGTGGCCGCCATTGCACCGTTGGAGCGTTACACGGCGGTGCAGAAGGCGGCGTTGCCGGAGATGGTGTTATTGGCGCGTTGTTATTTGGTTCATAAGGATTACGACAAGGCGGAAGTGGTTATACGGAAGGTATTGAGTTTGAAGCCGAAGGATGGTTTGGGTGATATTTATTTGGTATTGGCGGTTGCGTTGGAGGGGGTAAACAAGTCTGCGGAAGCGGTATCGGCTTATGAGCAGGCGGTGAAGTACGATTCGAAGAATGGGGAGGCTTTTTTCAAGATAGGTCAGTTTTATTTGTCTTCGAAGAAATGGAAGGAGTCGGTTACTCCTCTTTTGAATGCGGTGAATTTGAATACGCATCGGGAAGAAGCGATTACGGGTTTGGCGGAGGCGTATTATCAGGGTGGGGATTTGAAGTCGGCCTTGCCTTATTTGGAGAAGGTGAATGTTCAGAAATCGGGTCAGGCGTTGGTATTGGAGCGGTTGGTGAACGCTTACATAGCGGTATCGGATGACAAGAATGCGGTGAAATATTTGAATGAGTTGAACCGGTTGGACCCGTCACGATTTGAGGCGAGTTATTTAGCGGCCATGGCTTTTATTTTGCAGAAGGACGACAAGTCTGCGCTGCCGATATTGGAGAAATATGTTGAACGTAATGCGAAGGACGGGAAGGGTCTTCGGACGTTGGCGGATTTGTACAAGCGGGTGAAGCAGGATAAGAAGGCGTCGGATATATTGGAGCGTCTTTATGTGTTGAAGGCGGAGCCTGAGTTGAAGAAGGAGATAGGGGATCTTTTGGCGGATTCGGATCCGGTGAAGGCTTCTGAGTCGTATGAGGTTTATCTTAAGGTTCACGCAGCGGACAAGGGTGTTTTGCTGACGTTGAAGAAGATTTACGAATCCAAGAATAATAGAGCGGCGCTTTATCCGGTACTTGAGAAGTTGGTGGTTGCGGAGCCTTTGAATGCGGTTTATCTTGCTCAGAAGGGGAAGATGGATTTTGAGGCGAAGCGTTACAAGGAGGCGTCGGACGCGTATTTGCGTGTGATGAAGGTGAATGCGAAGGATGGGGACGGGGCGTACGTATTGGGAGAGAGTTATTATAATTTGAATCAGTTTGTTGCTGCGGAGCCCTATTTGGGTGCCGCGGTGGCGCAGCGGTCGGAGGATTTGAATTTGCGTCTTCATTATGCACAGGTGTTGGAGAAGACGGGGAAGGGGAAGTCTGCGGCAGCGGAATACGAGAAGGTATTGACGGGCCGTCCGAATGACGGGATGGTGGTGGATAAGCTGATAGGTCTTTACGAGTCGGCGAATGATCCTGTTCGGTTGATAGTGCTTTACAATAAGAAGATGGAGGTTTCTGGGAAGAAGGACAAGGATTTGTTGTTGAAGTTGGGCGGGGTTTACCGTTCTCAGAAGCGGAATGATGAGGCGTTGTCGACGTACGAGGCGGTGTTGGGGTTGGATGAGAATAACGAGACGGCGCTGATGATGACAACGGACCTGTATGAAGAGAAGAAGGATCTGAAGAAGGCCGCGTTGAAGTTGGAGAAGCTGCTTACCATGAAAGCCTCTCCGCAATCCAATCTTAGATTGGCGGGATATTTTATCGCACTTCAGGACAGTGCCAGAGCCATTTCTCCACTCGAGGTTTATACGGCTTCTAAAAATGCCGATATCGGACAATACCTTCTCCTCGGCTTGTGTTACCGATCCATCAAACAGACGGAAAAAGCCGAATATGTTCTCAATCGTATTGCCGTGAGTCCCGCGACCGGTGCCCCGAACAATGTTCGAAATAGCGCACTTACGGCGCTGTATGATATCTACCGGGCAAAGAATGACAAGGAAAACCTGAAAAAAGTGCTGACTTCTTTGGTGTTATTAAATCCGAAGAACGAGGCCTATCAGTATGAATTAGGTTCTCTGTATTATGAGGCCAAGGTTTTTGAACCGGCTCTGAAGTTTCTGTTGGCGGCCCATGCGCTCAAGCCGAATATGGAGTCTTCTGCCAAAATGATCGGAACTATTTATTTTGTGGGAAAAGCTTATCCCAAGGCCCTGTCTTTTCTGAAAGCCGCCTTGGAAAAAGACCCCAAGGACGTTGAATTACATGGCATGTTGGGTTTTGCTTATGCCCAAGATAAGGCCACGGCTTCGCTGGCGGCTGCTGAGTATGGAACGGTCCTTACCATTAAGCCGGATGATAGTCGAGCCGCACGTGCGTTGGTGGATATCTACGAGAAAAACCAGCAGTCCGCTAAGTTGATGGAAGCGTATGAAACGCTCCTCAGACTGGAGTCTTCCGATAAGGCGGTGTGGCGTAAATTCGCTGCCCTTGCTCAGGCACAGAAAGCGCCGGATAAAGCGGAAAAAGCGCTGTTGAAGTTGGCGGAGCTGGATCCGAAGAATAGTCAGACCGAGATTCAATTGGGTGAATTGTATGAAGCCCAAAAGAAATCCAAGGAAGCGGTTCTTCATTACGGGAAGGCCATTGCGTTGAACGCCGAGAAGCCGGCCGAGTACGAGCGCCGGATTGGTTTTATCTATTTAAACGATAAGAATCTCGATAGTGCGGCGGCTCACCTGTATAAGGCGGTTGAGAGTGACCCCTATACTCATGATGCGGCCTATCAATTGGGTATCCTCTATGAGAACAAGAAGGATTACGAACAGGCCGTTTCTTTCTTTGATTTGGCTCAGGAAGCCCAACCGGAGAATGCGGAATACGTCTTCCGTTCGGGTCGCGCCAGCTTTCGTCTTAACGAATATCCGGCCGCCAAGCAGAAGTTGTTGCGTGCAGTATCCCTTAATGCCAAGCTGGATGAAGCCTACTATATGATTGGCCAGGTTTTTCTTGCCCAGGATAACGCGAAACAAGCGGCGGCTTATTTTGCAAAAGCCATTCAGTTGAAACCGGACAATCTGGATTATTTGAAACAGTTAGCCGATGCGGACTATCGTTCCAAACTGTTTACGGAGGCGGTTCCGCTTTATGTCAAATTACTTGCAACCAAACCCGACGATCTTGAATCGCATGCCAATTTGGGACGCTGCTATCTTGTTCTCAAGGCGGAGGAGAAAGCCGTTAAAGAGTTTGATCTGGTCATGGCCAATAAACCTCAGCTTGTCGAAGAGGAGTTTGAGATAGGGCGGCTTTATTACAATCTGAAACGGGGCAAAGAAGCTAAACGGATTTTGAACAATGTGCTTCGAACCCATCCGGAAAATGCGGATGCTCAGGAAATGATTGCGGATATTTTTCTTGCGGACAAGGATGTCAAGAATGCCATTGATCATTACTTGGAAGCGGCTAAATCGGATAAGAATCGGTTCGATTTGCTTAAAAAAGCCGCGGATTTGTATTTGTCCATCAAGAATGAGGATAAAGCGGTGTCCACCTACGAGTCCTATCTTTCCCAGAAAAAGGATCCGGAGGTGGCGAAAAACCTTTCCGATATTTACCGAAAAAATAAAAATGAAAAGGATCTCAGACGGATTTTAGTCTTGAGGGCATCAATGAATCCGAAAGAGGTATCCACTTGGATGGAACTGGCCCAATTGGATTTGAAAAACGAGAAGATTGAAGATGCGGTCAATGCCTTTAACCAGGTCCTCAAAGTTGATCCGGCCAACAAAGAGGCGCTGTATTTGTCGGGAAAGATTTATCTTGATCAAAAATCGTATCCGACGGCCCTTATTCGACTTGCGGCTGCGGTGAAGTTGAATCCCGGTTCGCTCAAAGCCAATTTGGCCCTGGCGACCTGCTATTATGACACCAAGGTGGTCGCACAGGCCATTCCGCTTTACGCCAAGGTTCTTCAACTAGATCCGAAAAATGAGTCGGCTTTGGATAAATTAATCGAGCTCTATCGAATTGCCGGCAACCAAAACGAATTGGGTCTTCATCTAAAAAAGAAGATCGAAATGAATCCCAAGGCGGGCGATGCTTACCTGGAACTGGCCGGTTTATATCTCAAAGTCGGCAAGGCCGCGGAGGCGGAAGCTTCTTTTAAAAAGGGGCTTGAACTCAAGGGGGAAAGTTTTGATGCTTTCAAGACATTGGCCCGACTCTTTTTTACGCAAAACAGGCTTCAGGAGGCCGTTGATTACTACAAGAAGGCAATTTATATCAATTCAAAGGATGCCGAGGTTTATCAGGAATTAGGCAAGGTTTATTTGGCTAAAAAGGATTCCACCAGTGCGTTGGATGCGTATGAAAAGGTTCTGGTCTATCAAAAGGACAATATCGATGCTCTGGAAATGGTGGGGCAACTTTATCTGGCCATGAATTACCAGAAAAAAGCCATTGGAACCCTTCAGCGCATCATCGAAATGAAGCCTAAAAGCGAAGCGGGATACAAGGCTATCGGCAAAGCCTACCTTGATACCAAGGAATATGACAAGGCCGAAAACCATCTTAAGAAGGCGCTCTCCCTGAATCCAAGCAATCCGGAAACCTATTATTATCTCGGTGAACTTTACCGGGTTCTGAACCGGAACGAACAGGCGCTTCTCAACTATGAAAAGGCCTTTAAGCTCCAGCCGGGGAATCGGGAATATGCGGCTAAATATGCCGAGGCTCATTACACGGCAAAGAACTATGCGGCTGCAATACCGATATTACTGAAATTGCAGCAGGATGGTGCCAAAGAAGTGCGTATTACCGCGGTTCTAATGGATTGCTTCCTGTCGATAGGGAAACCTAATGAGGCGATCAAGTACATTGAAGTCCTTGAGAAGGCGGATCCGGCCCAACTGAAGAAGAATTTCAAGGTGGCCGAGGCTTTTTACAAACTGGGCAGAATGGAGCAGGCGCTTTTGATTCTGGAAGACATGGGTCCCCAGAAGAATAAGGATTATTATCAGATGTTGGCCGATATTTACACCGACAAAAAGCAATATGGAAAAGCGCTTGAAGCATTAAAAGCGCTTTTTGCACAGGATAAGAGCAATATGAAGGTCGGCTTGCAATTAGGCGACTTGTACGAAAAACGGGCCGAAGATCCTCTGGCTATCGAAGTTTACAAGGATTTGGAAGTCGGCTATCCTCGGGAGGCCGTCATCAAGGAACGCTTGTTGGCGCTGTATAAGAGAGCGGGATATGAAAAAGCCTCGGATTTACGCGTTGTTTTAATGCAGCTTATTCGATTAAAACCCGACAATATCAATTATTTGTTTGAATTGGCCAATCTACAATATTCCGATGGCCAACGCGGAGAAGCAGCTGCGAACCTGTCGAAGGTCCTTTCCGCCAAACCCGGTCATCCGGGTGCGTCAGCGCTTTATGGCCGGATATTGTTTGAACAGAAGAACTACGTCGGCGCAGAGAAATATCTGCTCAATGCGTTGAAAACAACGCCGAATGATATTCCTTTAAACAAGTCGCTGGGAATGCTTTATAAGAGCAAGCAAAATTTGGCCAAGGCTCGCCTTTTCCTTGAAAACGCCTATAAAGGTGACGCGAAGGATATGGAAACCGTTACCGAATTGGTCGGATTGTATGAAGCGTTGAAAATGACCGATCAGTTGACGGTGCTGTATCAGCAGCTGCTTAAAAGTGATTCAAAGAATCCTATTGCTCATCGCGGTCTTGGGAATATGTATTACAGTCAAAAGAAGTATGATGAGGCCATTTTGGAATATACCTTATATTTGGCGGTCAAGGAAGACGATGTGGAGATACTCAATCTTCAGGCGGACCTTTTATTAAAGAAAAACAAGACACAGGAAGCCATCAATTACCTTCGCTCCTCGCTTCGTTTTCAGGCTAATCAGCCGGAGGTGGCTTTTAAGTTGGGTAAGATATTTCTGACGGTTCAAGGCAATGAGGAGGCGGCCAAAGAAAAGTTTGAGCAGGTTGTCCTTATTGATCCGAAAAATTATGAGGCTTACAAAATGCTCGCCGTGCTTTACAAGCAGGACAATGATCTCTTTTCTGCCATCCGATGCCTCAAGTCGGCGTTGAAGATTAATTCGTCGGATCCGGGGGCGCTGAAGGATCTGGCCGTTCTGATGTTGAAACAGGGTGATCTTGAGAAGGCCGAACCTGTCCTAAAAGTGGCCGTTAGGGCGAATCCCACGGATTACGATCTGACGGCGGAACTGGGCCGTTTGTATGTTAATTCACGACGGCCTGCAGAGGCGGAACCTTATCTGGTTCAGGCGTATGCCGGAAAGCCGAATGATATCAAGCTCATGATGGAATTGATAGGCGTTTATAATAAAAACAACAAATCAGCCTTGGCCATTCCTATTCTTGATAAGTTGGCGCGAAGCGGCCAAGCGACTAACGAAGTCAAAATGCAGCTCGGTATCGCCTACTATGGTCAGGGTAACATTGAAAAGTCAAAACAGATTTTAGAGGAAATTCTTACTAAGGTTGATGGAACCCCGGATGCCATCGCAACGCTCGGTATGATTTATGTGCGGGATAAATCCTTTAAAAAGGCTAAAATTGTCTTTAAGAAACTTCTTGAAGTCAATCCGGGAAACATTGACGCCAATTTTAATCTCGGTGAAATCGCCTTTTCCGAAAAAGACTACGATTTGGCGGTGGCGCATTACGAATTGGTTGCCGCAACGGACCAAGGGTATAAAAATCTGGCGGAAAGATTAGCGGAATGTTATGTCAATCAACAGAACATTCCCAAGGCCAAATTGTATCTTGAAAAGGCCATTCAGCAAAATCCGAAGAATCCGACGCTTTTTCTGGGCATGGGCAAAGTCTTATACATGGACAAGAATTATGTCCAGGCGGTCACCTATCTTAAACAGGCGGAATCCCTCATGCCCACCAATGATGAGCCGGTTTTTTATCAGCTGATGTGTTTGCTCGGAAAAAATCAGGCGAAAGAGGCTTTACAGATGGCAAAGGCTTCGCTAACCCGCTTTAAGACATCACCTACGATCTATTATGCCATTGGTATGACCTATCTTTCCGCCCGTCAGGGAGAAAATGCGCGGAAGGCTTTTCTTATCGCCATCAAACATGATCCGGCATACAAGGACGCTTATAAAAAGATCGGTGATGTGTATTTTGAGTATATGAACGATTCCGCAGCAGCCATTGCCAATTACAAACGGTTCCTTTCTTTGGGCGGTGATATTGCGGAAATACCGGCGGAATTGCAGATGAAGATTCAGTAGAAGAAAGAGGTTGCCTGACCATGGATTCTGCCGATCGGTTCTCTGAAATCGCCCGTTCGTTTCAGGCTTCTGAAATTCGGGAACTCATGAAGCTTCTCGGAAGGCCGGGATTGATTACGTTTGCCGGGGGAATGCCGGATGAGGAACATTTCCCTCATCCGGAGATCATCAGCATCATCGAAAGCCTGACCCCGGCACAGCGTGCGGCGGCTTATCAATACGGGCCCACACCCGGTTATCCGCCTCTTCTGGAGGCCCTGTCATCCTATTTATTGGAAAAGGGGATTCGATGTGGTTCGGATAATCTCATCGTCACCACTGGAGCGCAGCAGGCCCTTCACTTGGTTGCCCGTATTTTATTGGATCCGCAGGATGTGGTTATTGTCGAAGACCCCAGTTTTATCGGGGCCATGAATGCTTTTTTAAGTTTCCGGGCTTTGTTAGTCGGCGTACCTATCTTGTCCGATGGACCTGATTTGGAGCGGTTGGAAAAAGCGGTCAAACTTCATTCCTCGCGGCTGAAATTCGTCTATGTGATTCCTAATTTTCAGAATCCATCGGGTATCACCTATTCTCTGGAAAAAAGGCGCCTTCTATTGGAAATGGCCGAGAAACACGATTTCCTGATTTTAGAGGACGATCCTTATTGCGAATTGTTTTTTGAGGGAGAGGAAACGGTTTATCGAAGTCTCAAATCCATGGATGACCATGAGCGCGTGATTTATCTGGGCACATTTTCAAAGACGCTTGCGCCGGGTTTTCGTATCGGGTATGCGGTGGCGTCCAAGACGATCAAAGAGAAGATGGAGTTGGCCAAACAGTCGGTGGATGCCTGTTCCCCCTCTTTTTCTCAAGTGGTCGCTGCCGAGTATTTGAAACGGGGCTTGTGTGCACATTATGTGGCTTCGATGCGCCGGGTCTATCATGACAAATGCAGAACCATGCTTGACGTATTGGAGCGGGAGCTGCCATCGACTGTTTCCTTTACCCGTCCCAAGGGCGGCTTCTTTATCTGGTTGACCTTGCCGACCGGTGCTGATGCCCGGACCGTTTTTCAGGAATGCGTCGAGCACGGCGTAGCCTTTGTTACGGGCGCCGGTTTTTGCATTGAGGCGAAGGGAGAGGAACGGATTCGATTGGCTTTCAGCAACGCCTCCCTGATGGATATTAAAAAGGGGACGGCGCTTTTGTGCTCTGTGCTGAGGAAGTATTATCCACCTCGATAGTAAGGATGTGAACATGATTTATGTAGCCGTAGCCGGTTGTGCCGGGCAAATGGGGAGCCGAATCGTCGTTGCCCTGGAAGAGTGTTCGGAAGCCTTATTGGGTGCGGGTTTTGAACGTCCGGGTCATCCCGCCCTGGGTCAAGATGTGGGTCTTGTTGCCGGTATCGGTGCGAAAGGCGTATTTGTTGCGGATTCCGTAACCGTTGCTTCCG
>MGVN01000040.1:11632-25728 GCA_001800515.1 Elusimicrobia bacterium RIFOXYB2_FULL_49_7
CTGTGCGGACAAAGGTATTGCGCTTGTTGTTGGTACCACAGGCCTTTCTGTTCCGCAGAAAGAGCAATTAATGAAGTATTCTGAAAAAACCGCTCTGGTGGTTGCGCCCAATATGGGAATCGGCATCAATGTGCTGATCAGCATCATCCGAAAGGTGTCCGAAGCGCTGGGAGCATCTTACGACATCGAGGTTATTGAAGCGCACCATCGCCGAAAAAAGGACGCACCCAGCGGAACCGCACTGGCATTGGCTGAAGCGGCGGCTGCGGGTCGAGGCCATGTCTTGCAGGATAAGGCGGGTTATGGTCGGCAAGGCGGCGATTCGTTGCGCAAAGACGATGAGATAGGTATACACGCGATTCGCGGCGGTGATATTATCGGTGATCATACGGTCCTTTTTGCCGGTTCTGGTGAAACTGTGGAAATCCGCCATTCGGTCATCACGCGCGATGTATTAGCTAAAGGGGCGGTCCGTGCCGCCCTCTTCCTGGCGAACAAGTCAAAAGGCCTTTTTTCCATGCAGGATGTGTTGGGACTCTAAGGCGAAATAGCATCATGTCAAAGCCCGTCTCGGTTGTTGTTCCCACCTTCAATCGCCTGGAACCGCTGAAATGTTGTCTTGAGAGCTTGAACGCTCAAACCCTTTCCAAGGAACGCTTCGACTGGTTTGTCGTGGACGATGGTTCCACGGATGGGACTTCCGACTATCTCCGTGCCAACGGTCATCCCTTTCTTTCTCAATCTCGCATGGGACCTGCACGGGCACGTAATGTGGGAGCGCAACACACGAATTCAGACATTTTGGTTTTTATCGACGATGATGCCGTGGCGGAACCTGAATGGTTGGAAACGCTTTGGGCAGCTTATCAGCAGGGGATTTGGACCGATGCGGCCGAGGGGCCGGTAAGCGTGCTTGGGGAGAGGCAACCTTTAGCGCACTGGATCGATCATCCCGGTGCGGGCGGATTTCTCACCTGTAACCTTGCCGTATCTCGTCAATGGTTCGATAGACTGGGTGGTTTTGATGAAACCTTCCCCTTTCCGGTTAATGAGGATTATGATTTTTTCCTTCGCTTGAAAGCCAAGAATGGAAAAACGGTTTTTTTGCCTGATATGCATGTCCGTCATCCGGTTTGTCGGTTGCCGTTCTTTGCTTCGCTTCGGAATTCGGGTCGTTATGCCTTTTCCCGGGTACAGGCGGACCGTCTTCTTGAAAAGCGGCACCCTTGCGGCTTTGCGTCTGTCAAGGCTGTTCCCACCGCCGCACAAAGCGAAAAGCGGCTGGCATGGGGATACTTGTTCTTTTTTTTCAACCGAGCCGGATGGAAGGCCAACTTGTTGCACCCCTTTCGTGCGCTTGGCTGGGGTCTTGTTTGTCTGATGCGACAGATCGCTTTTTTTCGGACGTGGCTGACAGGTCGACATTCATGAAACGGGTGCTCATTACCGGTGGGAGCAAAGGGTTGGGACGTGCGCTTTGTCGTCTTTTTTTGGAAAAAGGATATGAAGTTATTTCCGTTTCTCGCAGTCATAACAGTATGGACGGGATAATCGCCTATTACGCGGATCTTTCCCGGTCACAGGAACGGCGCCATTTTATCGAACAGATTGTCAGTCGGTTTTCTCGGATCGATGTACTGATTAATAATGCGGGATTGGCGTTGTCCGGTTTGTTGGCCGATTTTAACGAAATGGATTATGAGCAAGTGATAGAAACCAATTTTTCCGCTACCCGCCACTTGACCGAAGCTTTTTTACCCCTTTTGACAAACGGAGGAAGTGTGGTTGCCATCACTTCTCGTGTGGGTCGTGAAGGCCGGGCCGGCTTATCCGGGTATGCGGTCTCCAAAGGATTGCTGATGGGCTATGTGACAGGTATCGCAGAGTCTCTTCATCAAAAAGGAGTACGTATCATCGGGGTCAATCCCGGCTTCATGCAAACGGATATGGTTCGACCGCGTCATATTGAAAAACAACGCAAGCAATCCCTTCTTGGAGCTATCAATGCCGTAGAGACCTCCGCCCGTTTTGTCTATTGGCTTTCCGAAGCAACATGGGGAACGGGTCGCATCTTTGATTGTGACGGTAGGGAATATAAATCATGGACAAATTAGTCATTACCGGATGCGGCCTTTTGACCGGTTTCGGAACAAATCCAACCGCTACATTTCAGCGTATTTGTCAGGGAGAAAGCGTTGTTCGTCAGATTGGGCCTCATTTCGCCCCTTTTTTGGCACGCACGGATTTTTCCTGCAGCAATGATTGTCCGGAACGCTCTATCGGAATGGCGATCGCGGTGGTTTCTCAGGCATTATCTTCTAATCCCGGTTTTATACTGGATGACATGACCGCAGTGTATATGAGCTCTTCTAAAGGAGGCATGGAATCCATTGAAAACGGAGCCTTCTTTGATTGGCTTCCGGATGGTCCGGCCAGGGCGGTTGCATCTAAATGGAAGCTGCGGGCCGGGGCTTTTAATGTGGTAGCGGCTTGCGCGAGCGGACTATTCGGTTTAGCGGCTGCTTGCCGCGATATCCGTTCCGGCCGTATCTCCCGCGCTATCGTGGGTTGTACAGAAGCTTCTCTGACGTCTACCGTGCTGGCCGGTTTCTCTAAACTGGGCGTGCTTACCCGCAAAGGCATGTCGCCCTTTTGCCGGGAACGGGACGGCTTTGCACCCGGTGAAGGAGCGGCTGCTTTTTTGGTTCAAAGACAGAAAGAGGTGTTTCAATGCGGTTCAGCCTCTTTTGCCGTACCCATTTCCGGTTATGGGCTTTCCTCTTCCTTTGAACATCCGCTGCGTTTTCATCCTGAGGGGCCGGAAATCAAACAAGCCATGATGCAGGCGTTGTATATGGCTGACCTCAAGAACGATCAGATTGACGCTATTTGTTTGCATGGTACGGCCACGGAAAATAATGACACTGCCGAAACGGCTGCGGTTCGCTCGCTTTTTGGAAGGTCAACTCCCTGTTTTGCTTTGAAACCGGCTCTGGGTCATCTTCTGGGTGCCTGTGCAGCCGTGGAAATGGCCATTTGTCTTCAGGTTCTTGCAACCGGCACCATTCCTTTGACACTCGGATTTCGGGAAGCGGATTCGAATGGGGGTCTCTTTTTGTCAGAGAAGCTCCTGAATAGGCCGGTCAGGCGGGTTTTGTCGCTGAACTTCGGTTTTGGCGGGCATGTGGGCGCGGTTATTCTGGAAAAGATCCTATGACCCAAAATGAAATGTCTCTCAAATTGGCTGCCCTTGATGTCGAGAACCGGAAACGGCGGTTAAAGGAAGTTGAAAGGTTGTCCGGCAAACAGATTACGGTTGAAGGGCAACTTGCCATCGACTTTTCCTCCAACGACTATCTCGGACTGGCCAACCATCCGGTTTTGATAGCCGCCTCAAAACAGGCGTTGGAGAAATATGGCACCGGCAGTACCGCTTCCCGCCTCATCAGCGGTAACTCGCCTTTTTATACTGAACTTGAAGCGGCCACGGCGGCTTGGAAAGGCAAAGAGGCCGCACTGGTTTTTAATTCCGGGTATCTCCTGAATACCTCCCTGTTGCCCGTGTTATGCGGGGCAGAGGATGTTGTTTTTTGCGACCGACTCAACCATGCCAGCCTGATTGATGGGATTAAACTCTCAGGGGCTAAATGGGTTGTCTATCCCCACTCGGATTTAGAGGCGCTTGAAAAAGCGCTCAAGAAATATGCGGCAAAAGGTAAGCGATGGATTATCACGGATTCAGTGTTCAGCATGGACGGCGATATTGCCCGGTTGCCGGAAATCGCATCTTTGGCCAGAATTTACAAGTGCAATATATTCATTGATGAAGCGCATGCAACGGGCGTGCTGGGAGAGCAGGGGAGAGGTGCATGGAATTCAGCGGATGGGGAGGGCTTGTCTGTTTTGACCATGGGAACCTATTCCAAAGCGCTCGGTAGTCTGGGTGCCTTTATCGCCTGTACCGCCCTGGAAAAGGAATATTTTGTCAACACCTGCCGGGGGGTTATTTTTACCACAGCGTTGCCGCCTGCGGTCTTGGCTGCTTCGCGGTTTGCTGTTTTTTATGCTTCAAAGATGGAAGCGGAACGCAGCCATCTCAAAGTGATTGCAGATAAAGTGCGTTCGGCCATTAAGGCATTGGGATACGATATCGGGCAAAGTGAAACGCAGATTATTCCTGTTATTTTAGGTCAGGATGGAGCCGTCTTAGACGCATCGCGCGCCTTGCTGAAAAAGGGTTTTTTTGTTCCACCGGTCCGTTTTCCGGCAGTGGGAAAAGGGAGGGCGCGGTTACGGTTGTCGCTTTCGGCTGCCCATACTCTGAAAGAGGTGGATGCTCTCATTAAAGCCCTGGGAGAATTGTGAACCAAGGTCTTTTTGTCGTTGGAACCGATACGGATGTGGGTAAGACATTGACTGTTTGCCTATTGGGTGCCTTGCTTCAGGAACGAGGAATGCCTTTTTCGGTTTTCAAGCCTGTCCAGACCGGTCTTGTACGGGAGAAATGTCCGGATTTGGAGGCGTATAAACGATTTTTTAGATTACCTGACCGAGAAGAGGATGTGATTCCTTATCGCTTTAAAGCGGCCCAAGCGCCTGCGATTGCTGCGGAAATGGAAGGGCGGTCTGTTGACATTGAAAAGCTGATGCAATCTTTTTATATTTTACAAAAGCGCCAAAAGGCCATGTTGGTTGAGGGCGTCGGCGGGGTGATGGTGCCTTTGGCCCCCGGTTTTCTGCTCATTGATTTTATTAAGCGGACAAAACTGCCGGTTTTGTTGGTGGCTCTTGCGCGCTTAGGTACTATCAATCATACGCTTCTCACGGTGGAAGCGTTGAAAAAGAGAAGGATCCCTTTAGCGGGCATTCTTCTTAATCGAACCGATGAGGTTTCTCGGACTCTGCTGATTAAGATGGAGCGAGAGATGGTTCGGGAGGGCGAGATCGATATTTTGGGGCGGACGAACACGCTTGATTTCCGCGATCTTTCAATCCCGGAAGGAGTTCGACGAGTGAAAAGAAGATGGAATTGTCCTCAATTATTACGTTATTTTGAATGATAGGATAAATAATGAAGAAAACATGTTTTTTTACAATGGCGGCGTTACTTTTACCGCTTTTTCTTTTTGCCCAGGAAGCGAAGTCGCCGGATAATGAGCCCCTTCAGGCCGGAGTAGAGATTGATTCCATTGCGTCTATTGTCCCGGTTGCGCCGGACAGCAGCGTTTTGATGACGTCTGATTCTCTTGTTCCAGATTCGGCCTCCGGCAAACAGCCCAAAATTTCCCCTAAAAGTAAACGGAAACATAATGAGATTGTTCGTGATAAACGCAACTCGGCGGAGAACAAGACCGAGGTGATTCAGACTTATACGGGAAATGTGAATCAATTGCGTTCTCCCAAAAAGGCTTTTTTCCTTTCTTTTCTGATTCCCGGCCTCGGTGAGTATTACGCACGAGGCAGTTGGTGGCGGGTCAGCATACCGCTGGCCACGGAACTTTCCTGTTATGCGGCCTTGGGCATAATACGAAGCAATTATAATACCTTGACAAAAAAATACCAGTCCTATGCGGATGAATATTACCGTCATGATAAATTGATGGGTTGGTACGAAGCCTTGGATACAACGACCAAAAAAAATGAACAGTTCTCTCACAAGACGACCTATGACGAGGCTTATCGGGACAAAACCAATGATTATTATGAAATGATTGGAAAATATGACATGTTTGTTCAGGGTTGGAACGATGTCGCTCCTTATATGGACAGTGCTTACATGGCGGGTCAATATGCCACTGTGGCAAACCCGGAAGATTATACCGGGCTGACCGGTTGGGCGGTTAAGGAAGTAACAAAGGATTCCGAAGGAAACCTTGATACGACATGGTTATATTATCACGATGCTGAAAAAAAACGGCCCCGTTATTTCGGTTTTTCCGCTAATCAAGTAAGTTATATGAGTCTCCGTGATGATGCCAATTCGATGGGCGATCGCATGCTTTATGTATTTTATGTCATGCTGGCTAACCGCATCATCAGTGCCGTGGATGCCGTTCTGGCGACCAATTCCGTAAACAAAAAGATAACGGGCAATACCCTATCGGCTATTGAACGGATTCGAGTGCGGCCTGCGGCATTCGGGGGCTCTGAATTGACAAATGGGGCCATGCTTACCTATCATTTTTAATCATGAGAATATTCTTTTTTCTTCTGGTTGGGTTGTTTCTGATTGTTCGGGGTACCCTGTTTTCCGCAGTACAGGAGGAGAACGGGGAGAGCGAGGCTTTTGTCATTCAGAAACCCGCTTTTGTGGAGGATTCTTCCGCGGACTCTGAGTCTGCTGAAGAGTCCCGTGTTAGATTAAAAAGCGGTGAGGAGCTTAAACGGAAGGTCAATATACGGGCTGCTTTTTATTCCTTGGCCGTGCCCGGCCTTGGGGAGATGGTCGTCGGACGTCCCACGCTTGGAAAAAGTTTGATGGTCTTGGACGGCCTGACCTGGATTGCGTTGGGAACCGCTTTTATTTACCGTTCCGAATTAATGGACGATCTACGCGCTTATCTTTATGCCAATGCGGGTTGCGATGGAACGCATAGTTTCAACGGGAAAACGGCCCATGATTTATCCGAGTCCGAATTAGAGCTTCCCCTCTATGCGGATTCTTCGGGATATTATGAGCGCCGGGTCTATCTGCCGTCACGCGATTCGTATATGCAAAAAGCGGATTTTTTCTGGCGTTGGAACAGTGAGACTGCTCATCAGCGCTACTACGATATGTGGGGAAAGGCCAACCGGGTTCGTGTGGTGGGCTATTATTTTCTGGGCGCTGCGGTGATCAACCGGATCATCAGTTTTATTAATACCGGAAGGATGATTCGGAAGATGGGCGCGGAACAACCCGCTTCCGTTCCACCTGCCCTGGGATGTGTTCCGGATTATGATTTTGAGCATCCGGGATACCGGTTAGTCCTTCATTTTTAAGAATTTACTTTATCCTCTCGCGTCTCTTTTTTTATTTTACAAGCAGGTTTTCTTCAAAAGGAGATATATGCGTTGTCCATTCTGCGGGCACCAGGAAGATAAAGTCGTAGATTCCCGTTCCAGCAAGGAAGGACGCGCCATTCGACGTCGCCGGGAATGCCTGAAGTGTGAAAAGCGTTATACCACCTACGAGTATATTGAAAATGTTGCTCTTTCCATTGTGAAGCGGGATGGGCGTATTGAGGAATATGACCGCCAGAAATTGCGGCAGGGGATCATTACGGCCTGCAAAAAACGTCCCATTTCCATGAAGAAAATTGATTCCATTGTGGATAAGATTGAAAATGAAATACAGAATCTGTCTCAAACCGAAGTGAAGTCAGCCGTGATAGGCGAAAGCGTCATCAATGCGCTTGAAGAGTTGGATGAAGTGGCCTATGTCCGGTTCGCCTCCGTTTACCGGCAATTCAAAAGCAAGGACGAATTCCTCAAGGAATTGACGGATATGGAAAAGAAATGAGCAGCGGAAATTCCGTTCTTTCAGTCTTCCGGACAAAAAGCGATGAATTCGCCGAGCGTGTCGGTACGTGTGTTGTTTCGGTATTCGAAGTGGTGGGTAGTGTTTTTCTGTTCATTCTCACGATTCTTTCCCGAATCCCAAAGGTTTTTCATCGTCCGCATACCACCATTGAACATATGTCAAAAATAGGCATCACCTCTCTGCCGGTGGTGGCTCTTACCTCTGTCTTTACCGGTGCGGTTTCGGCTTGGCAGGCAGCCTATCAGTTTTCCGATTATATCCCGCTTTCCTATATTGGGGTGGCTGTAGGTAAGGCTATTATGATTAATCTTGGCCCGGTTCTGACCGCCTTAGTTGTTGCCGGCCGGATTGGGGCGGCCATGGCGGCCGAACTTGGTACAATGAAGGTGACCGAGCAAATTGATGCCATGGAATGTCTCTCTCTCGATCCTTTCCTTTACCTCTTTATGCCTCGTTTCTTAGCGGCTGTCATCATGATGCCCATGCTGGTCATTCTCTCTTCTTTTATCGGTTTAATGGGAGCGCTTGTGTGTTCCTCGTTCTTTTTCGGGTTGGAAGGCCATATTTTCTTCAACGGCGTCAAGATGTTCTTTGTCTTAAAAGATGTCATCATCGGCTTGTTTAAATCCGTGATATTTGGCGCCATCATTTCCAGCATGGGCTGCTATTACGGATATTATACCTCGGGTGGTGCTCAAGGAGTGGGAGAAGCAACCAAGAAATCGGTGGTTGCATCGTCGGTCTGGATTTTGGTGGCCGGTTATATCACGGATGGATTATTTCTCTGATTTAAAAAAAGGCGGTCAATGGATGGATATTAAAGGCAAAAAGGTATTGCTCGTAGATGACGAAACCGGTATCCGACGAATTTTAAGGATTTTTCTGGAAGTTGAAGGATTCCTCGTGTATGAGGCCAGTAATGCCCAGCAGGCCATGCGGATGGTCGAGGAAAATATGCCGGAGGTCGTGATTCTTGACGTCATTCTTTTCGGAACCACGGGCCTTGAAGTCTGTGAAAAGATTAAGTCTGATCCGAGAACAAAGGACATCTTTGTTATTCTTTTCACGGCACTGACAAAAGATTCGGATGTGGCGGAAGGGGAGCGTGTCGGTGCGGACCTTTACTTGATGAAACCGCTGAATCCGAAAGATATCGTTGAAAAAGTAAAAGAACGTTTCTTGAAAAGCGTATAAATTCACTTCTTGCTACTTTAAAGGACTATCTATGAATAAAAACATCAATCTCAAGCTGCTTTTCATTGTCGCACTGGTCGCGGTGGCCCTCTGGAAGCTCTATCCCACCTTCCAAGTGACCCTCATGTCCGTGGAGGCGCGGCGGGCCATGGAACAGGAAAAACCCGAAGCGTTTAAAGGTGCCATCAAACTGGGACTCGACCTCCAGGGCGGAATTCGCCTGGTCTTTCAGCTCGATCAGTCCCGGCTCACGGAAGACCAGAAAAAAGATGCCATCAGCCGTGCCCTGGAAGTGATTAGCAATCGTGTTGATCAGTTCGGCATTTCCGAACCGGTCATTCAGCGGCAGGGTGATGACCGAATCATCATTGAGCTGCCGGGTTTTCATAATGTCGAACGCGCTAAAAAACTGGTTGGTTCCACTGCGCTGCTTGAATTCAATCTGGTCCGGGAGGCGGATGATATGTCCCTGGCCCTGGATGCGCTTGATCGTTATTTGAAGAACAAGAACCGGCAACAGAAAAATGACGATTCCGCGGCTGCTCTGACATCGCCCGCTGCAACGACCAAAGATGAGAAGACGATGCAGGATAAGGACAGCGCTAAGAGTACCGAGAATCTTTTTGGTGAAGTTGTTTCCACTGACACTGCCGCCAAGGGAGATTCCTTGAGCGATGAAGAGAAGGCCGCGGCTGCCTATGAAAAGGAGCTGCAGGCGGATAAGCCTTTTACGGCGCTCCTCATTAAGGCAGGTTACGATGTCGCGGTATTGCAGGGGAATATTGCCAAAGTGACGGCTATTCTTAATGATGCCGTAGCTCAGTCCTCACTTCCGAAAGGGGTCAAGTTCGTCTGGTCCGCTGAAAAGGAAGGAGAGCCTGGAAACGAATATCGGCGGATTTTTCTCGTGAAAAGCTCTCCTGAAATTACGGGTAACTATTTGGAAGATGCCAAACCTTCCATCAGCCAGGGTGGTTTGGAAGCGGGGAAAGCGGTGGTCAACATGACTTTAAACGGCGAAGGCGCAAGGCGTTTTGCCAAGATCACCAATGCCAATATTGATAAGCGGCTGGCCATCGTTCTCGATGGCCAGGTTTTTTCTGCGCCGTCCATCCGTACCAAGATACCGAACGGTCGCGCTGAAATTACCGGCATGAAGGATTATAACGAAGCCCGAGACCTGGCCATTGTACTCCGGGCCGGTGCGCTGCCTGCGCCGCTTCTGATTATTGAAGAACGTGTGGTCGGGCCCACGTTGGGACGCGATTCGATTCAGATGAGTGTTTACGCTTTTGCGGTGGCGTCCATTCTTGTTATTCTGTATATGCTTTTCCTGTACAAGGGGACGGGTACTATCGCCATTCTGGCCCTATTATTGAATGTTCTCTTTCTGCTCTCCATTCTCGCTGGGATGGGACTTACGTTGACGCTGCCCGGTATTGCCGGTATTATTCTGACCATGGGTATGGCCGTGGATGCTAATGTGCTTATCAATGAGCGGATCAAGGAGGAATTACGTAATGGTAAAACTGTCCGGGCTGCCATTGAAGCGGGATATGCGCGCGCTTTTTCGGCTATCTTTGATTCGAATATCACGACCTTGATTACCGCAATTATTCTCCACTATTATGGAACCGGTCCCATCAAGGGCTTTGCGATTACACTCATCGTGGGTCTTATTTGTTCCATGTTTACTGCGATTTGGGTGACCCATCAGGTGTTTAATAAGCTTACATCGTCCACGAATATTCAGAAACTGTCCATCTAAACCGCCATCCGGAAAGCGAGAAAAATATGGAACTTTTTAAAAACGCCAACTACCCCTTCATGCGCTGGAGAAAGGGTTATCTTGTTTTCTCCGTCACGCTCTGTGTTTTAGCCATTATCATCCTAATCGGCAAAGGGATTAACTACGGTATTGATTTCAAGGGAGGCTCCTTTGTTCATGTCCGTTTCAAAGAGATGCCGGATATGAGCAAGGTCAGATCCGCCTTTGTTAATGCAAAGGAATTGGGAACCGTTGAAATCAAACAGTACGGCAGCAAGGAAACACATGAGTTGATGATCGGAATCCAGAAACAGGATGAAGGATCCGGTGCCACCTACACGAACAAGGTAACAACCCTGCTTCAGAAGGAGTTTGCGGACGGTTTCGAAGTTCTTCGGCAGGAATCCGTGGGCCCCAAGGTGGGGGATGAATTGAAATGGAAAGCCATTCTGTCCATCTTCCTCTCTCTCATTGCAATTATCTTGTATATTTGGTTCCGTTTCCAATTCCGTTTTGGTATTGCCTCGGTTATACCGCTTTTCCATGATGTGCTTATTACGCTGGGTGTTTTCGTGGCCATGGGACTTGAGGTCAACCTGCCGATTGTGGCTGCCTTTCTGACGCTCATCGGTTATTCTCTGAATGATACCATTGTAGTCTTTGACCGTGTTCGTGAGAATCTGGCCAAGGACCAGAAGTCCAATGTTACGGATATCATCGAACGGAGCATCAATGAAACCTTGAGCCGAACCATTAATACGGTCGGAACGGTCTTGGTCACCCTCTTGGCGCTTTACTTCCTCGGCGTCAGCGTCATCAAGGATTTTGCGTTCGCTCTAATTGTAGGCATTATTTTCGGTACCTATTCTTCAATCGGTGTGGCCTCTGCCATTCTTGCCTCCTGGACGCCGGAAACCCTACGGAGGGCGAAGTTCAAGAGCGCTTGAACTACTATTATCAGGATACGATAGAATGTCTTTTTATAAAGGCGGAGCAGTGCGGAAAGACGCAATGTTCCGCCTTTAAACTATCTTAACCCTATGTCGCGACCCCTAAGAAAAAGGAAGCCCTCTCCTGCGTCTAAAAAGAAGGCGTTAATCAAACAATGTGTCTGGTGTAAGACCCTGCTGAAAGCCGGTCCTAAGCTTCAGGAAGAGGGTAAGCCGTTTTGCAGCGACCGTTGTTTAGCAGAATATCGTACCCGTGGAAAAATCGTCCGCAAGGAGTTGGATGGACAGCCCAGTGTGGTCGTCGGCAGTGGTGTCAAAGTCGAGCCGCTGATACCCGTCCCGGTTATCCCTCTTCTCCCGGATAATCCCGGCGGTTTGGCGATTGACAAGAAACACCGTATTACGGTCGGTGAGTTCTTGGAAGGTCGGACAGAAGCGGAAATGGAGGAACTGGCCGTCCGTCTTTTTGGAAAAGTAAGACCTCGGCAGTGGTTGAAGCCGGTGATGGTTGTGCTTTCACTGCTGTTATCTTTGATTATCATACTATGGGTTCTGGCGGAAAAGGAAAAAGGAGATTATTCCAGCGCAGTGCTTCGCGTTAAGCGGCAGGCCGATGGTTTGAGGCACCAACTTTCAGAGCGTATCCGGGCTTCTGTGCCGGTGGATACGCAAGGATTGCGGATTGTTTTTCCACTGCCCGGTCATGTCCAGGCCGGTCGTTATATCAATATTGAGGGAAGTGGACAGGATTCCATGAGCGTGACGTTGGTGGTGAACGGACAAATCAGGGATTATTCGCGGATTATGCGGGGGACGTTTATTTTTCGACGGGTTTTCCTAAAAATAGGGGAGAATGATTTTGTCCTTAAAGGGGTGGATGCTTCCAGCCGGTACTACGAAAGCAAGGGACAGGTCCGGTGCGGTGAGATTCCGGAAAGCCCATTACCTGTTAGGCATATCGACTATTCCAAACCTCAACACGTTGTCCCCAATCAGTACCGCCAAACCCTTAATTTCAGCAGAGGCGATGAGCGGAGAGCATGGATCGCCCTGACGTTTGATGCGGCGGACCATGCCGGAGAAGCGAGTCGGATTCTCGATACCTTACAGAGCCGGCAGGTACGAGCCACGCTTTTCTTGACGGGTAGGTTCATCCAGCGGAATTCGGAACTGGTTCTGCGAATGGCATCGGAAGGGCATATATTGGGAAATCATACGGAAAGCCATCCTCACCTTACCACCTTTGAGCGGGATGGTTTGCAAAACACGCTTCCTGTTATAACATCCTACAAACTCGCGCAGGAACTGGAACGGGTTCGGGAACGCTATGAAGCGCTTGGCCTGAAGCCATCCCATTTCTGGCGGGCACCCTATGGGGAGCAAAACCGGACCATCAATGCCTGGGCCGAGGGGATAGGGTATAAACATATCGGTTGGACAGCCGGAAGCGGTTGGACGACCAACCTGGACACAAATGATTGGGTGGTGGCGCCCGGGGATAAAGGATATTTTACGCCGGATGAAATCATTAAGAAGATACTTCATTTTGGATATGGAACCGCCTATGGTCTAAACGGCGGAATTGTTCTGATGCATTTGGGTACTCTTCGGGAGCAGGGAAAAATGGCGGATAAATTAGGGGCGCTTATCGATACGCTTCGTGCTTCCGGTTATGAATTGGTAACCGTGGATAAAATGGTAGCAAGGCAGGAGGATTGACAATGGAAGATTTACTGCCGCGAATCACTTTTTTTCTTTATTTTAAGTTACCCGCGATCTTAATTGCTTTGACGATTCATGAATTGGCTCATGGCTGGACAGCGTACAGATTAGGGGATGATACGGCCAAGAATATGGGACGATTGACGTTGAATCCGATGGCGCATCTGGATTTTTTCGGAACCCTGATGCTCATGTTCGGCCCTTTCGGCTGGGCCAAACCGGTACCGGTTAATGTGTTTAAACTCCGTCGCATGAAACAGGATATGGTTTGGGTTTCATTAGCCGGTCCGTTGTCCAATATTGTGTTGGGATATATTGCCTCCTTGTTGTATCTCCACCTTTTTAAGGGAAGTATCAATTACCCGATTGCCGATTTCTTCCGTTTTTTCATTCTCATTAACATCGGGCTCTCCTTTTTTAATTTATTGCCCATTCCGCCGTTGGATGGGTCCAATATCGTCTTAGGATTGCTATCGAAAGAGCGGGGGATGAAATACCTGCGTTCAATGCGTTTTGCCCCTTTTGTCTTTCTTGTCCTCATCGGTTTTGAGTGGATGCTGCATGTCCCTTTGTTTAGTGCGCTTTTGTCGCCGATTTGGAGGCCTTATTTTACCCTGTTTTTGAATATCTTCGGCATCGAAAACCTCTTTTTATCCGCCTGACAGGAGAAAGGACCGATTATGACGCGCAAACGATTTCTGGAAATCATCCGAAAGATGGCCAAGACCCGGATTGTCGTACTGGGTGACATCATTCTCGATAAATATATTTGGGGGGATGTGAGTCGTATTTCCCAGGAGGCGCCCATCCCTGTTCTTGCCGTGGCGCGTGAGACCGTCCGCCTGGGTGGCTGTGCGAATGTGGCCGACAATCTCCGTTCCATGGGTGTCACTCCGCTATGTCTCAGTGTCGTTGGGGCGGACCATTCCGCGGAGGTGTT
>MGVN01000041.1:0-411 GCA_001800515.1 Elusimicrobia bacterium RIFOXYB2_FULL_49_7
AAGCTATTTAAGAGACACCACACTACATACAGGTTGGTGCCTACTATTTTCATGCGTACTACGCTTTCTGCGATCCGTCGCAGCAGGTCGCCAATACTATTATATTTTTCCAGACTTCCTTGTCGTACGACCTGTTGTTCAGTCTTCTAACCGCGCTGGTTTTTTCAAAAACATATTTCCAATCAGACATGTATTTTCCTTTATTTACTAACGCCAAAGACTGCTTTAAGATGTACGAAGTCTTTTGGATTTGGTTTAATTATGTCGATAAGATCGGTTTTAGTTATTTTCAGATATATGTACACTATACTCGATGTCGCGGTGATATATGCAAATGTAGATGCGATTGCAGCACCATTAATTCCCCATCGCGGAATCAACAACAGGTCGAGTGCTACCATGACAAAAAGC
>MGVN01000041.1:470-6523 GCA_001800515.1 Elusimicrobia bacterium RIFOXYB2_FULL_49_7
TAGAATCACGATATGCTGCCCCGAAGAAAACGAGTACAACCCATTTACCCAGAGCGAACATTATGCCAGTGGAGATCAACATATAAAATAGCATCAATCGGCATACCCTCGGCGTGAACTGACGGGCTTCGTCTGCTGGCATCTTGCTCACACGTGCTAGCAGTGTACTGCCTACGGCATCGGGCACTTTCCACAGTAATTCTGCTATCATTACGGCAACGGCATAGCAACCCACATAATAGGGTGACAACAAGGAGCCGATGATGAGTATATCCCCACGGTGGCTTAGATCTATAAGGATATTACCCCAGTGCGCCTTGCAGCCGAACTTTAATAAATCCTTTACAAGGCTCGGATCAAAAGCACGAATGCCGGGATATGCCTTCGGCATAAGAATAAATACTGCTCCGATGATAAAACACACCAAGCCGATAATGGTCACCAGAAGTATATATGTCACGCTTATCCTGTGAAAGAGCGCTAGTGTAGCAGTAAGCAGCAACATAATTAACGCTTGGCCGATAAGTAACCGGTTTTTCTGTGAAATGCGATACGATCCAAGCAACGCATTTACCAAGGAATCGTTATAAAGATATAGAGGGATAAGAACCATCGTGCCCGCAATGGCAAACGTTGACGCACCATGTAGAATAGTAGGAAACACAAAATACACAATGCTCGACGCAATAGCAACAAGGACGATACTTATTGTCCCAGATAGGACGAGAACGTTGACGAACAATACATGCGGATCAACACGTGCCGAATAATAATTTATCGCATGACCTATCCCCATTCTCCCCAAAACTGTGGTGAGCCAGGGAATCATGAGAAGTAGCGTCAGCAACCCTTTTCCTGAAGGAGCGAGCAGACGCGCTGTCATAACGGAAGACAGCATCGTAATTAAAAAAATTATGAACTGAGTTAAAATTGAGTCAAGAGAGTAGAAAGTAAAACTACCCCTCGATGTTTTTTTCATTACACGGATTACATCGATAACGATGTCCTTTTTAGATCTGCTTCTACCATGAGCTTTACCAGATCTTCGAATTTAGTTTTCGCGGACCATCCAAGTTTTAATTCTGCTTTTTTCGGTGATCCAATCAGAATATCTACTTCAGCAGGTCTAAAAAATTCTGGATCTATACGTACTACAATATTTCCGTTTTTTCTGTTAATTCCCTTTTCGTCCACGCCTGTTCCCTCCCATTGGATCGGTATGTCGATACAGGCGAAAGCCTTTTCAATGAATTCGCGTACCGTATGCGTTTCGCCGGTAGCAATGACATAGTCATCCGCGTTTTCCTGTTGCAGCATCAACCACATAGCTTCAACGTATTCTTTCGCAAAACCCCAGTCACGTTTCGAGTCAAGGTTCCCCAGCACTATCATATCCTGCAAGCCGTATTTGATGCGGGAGATACCGATCGTTATTTTTCTTGTCACGAATTCTATTCCGCGTAATGGTGATTCATGATTGAATAACATGCCGGAACATGTGAACATGTTATATGATTCACGGTAGTTGACTACAATCCAGTGGCCGTAAAGTTTTGCGACGCCATATGGACTACGGGGGTGAAATGGGGTTGTTTCCAGCTGAGGTATAGATTGCACTTTACCGAACATTTCGCTGGTGGATGCCTGATAAAATCGCACGTCTTTTTTTACCAGACGGATGGCTTCCAACAATCGCAGGACACCCACTGCGTCTATGTCGGTAGTGAGCAGGGGCTGTTCAAACGATGCCTGAACAAAACTTTGGGCGGCAAGGTTATAAATCTCGTCGGGTTTCACCTGTTCGATCGTTCTGATGATATTTGTCAATTCCAGTAAATCCATATAGAGAATCTTTATATTTTTCTCAATTTTCAATTCTTTTAATCGCCAATTGCTGGAATCACCACTGCGTCGATCAGTGCCGAATACCTCATACCCCTTTTCAAGTAACATTCTGGAAAGATATGCCCCATCCTGCCCTCTGATACCGGTAACTAACGCTCTTTTTGCCATCAGTCGCTCCTTCGCTTAAGATTTTCAAAATGATACGTCGCGTAATGTAGTAATAATGTTTTCTACGGTCAATCCTTCGTCGCGCATTAGGGATGCGGCTGAACCAACACCACAAATTTTCCCAAATTAATGCTTTTCATTAAAATCTTCAATTGCTTATCATTTTTTGGATATATTATTCCTAGTGCTTGCCCTTCTATAATCGTCATCCAGTCTGACTACGTCATTAAGTTCAGGAGTAGATACCTCAACAAGTCTAGAATCTTCCAATGCTTCCATTCGGTGCACAGTTTTTATAGGTAAGTGAAAAATACATCCTTTGTGCACTGTTTGTGATTGTAGACATTCATTATTTTTACCTATACTTAATTTCAAAACACCTTCTTGAAGATAGAGTGTTTCTTCTTTCTTATTATGGTACTGAAGGCTAAGGCGATGCCCTTTCTTTATTAATAATATTTTTGCCGCGTATTTTTTCGTTAGCGCAAATAAATGTTCTTCTCCCCATGGTTTAATAGTTATAATGATTTCTTTTATATATTTTTTCATATAAAGAAAGTAATATTTTTTATTAGATATGTTTATGTATCTACCGGAAAAAATTGTATTATATTAACATGGTAATGTCAAGGCGACGGCAAATCGGCTTTGTTCTATGTAAATTGAAGGGATGTATATGCTCCCTGGGAATAACCCTTAAGAACTGGCCTGGAAATTCGGCAAACGCACCATTTTGCGGTACTATCATTAAAAATCTGGCCAAAGTGGTTTTATATTAGGATAATTCTCTTGAACCCACGGTGTATCTATACGGATTATTGTTGCAGTGCCGCCAGTATTGTTTGCACGGAATTCAATTGTTGAAGAGCCTGCTGGCAAAGAAAAATTTTATGTGCTTATCCCCCGTTCGCTGTAGAAGACAGATTGAATACCATTAATATAAATATAACCACCGTCATCATGGTACCATATTGTAGTTGCATTAGTCGCATTTACGGCATATACTTTAAAACGGATAATTGCTGTGGCACTATCTGTCGTATCATAACTTCCAGATATGTATGCCTTACCGCCTTGAGAAATACAGTAAGCTCTTTGTATCATTTCTCCATGGCTTGGGCCTAGTGTAGATCCTGCAAATATTGGCACAATAAGTGAGCCGCCAATAAACATTGATTCTACACGTGCATTTCCATTACATCCAACTTAGCCTGTGGATTTGTTGTGCCTATTCCGATTTCTCCATCGGCCTGAATTATAACAGGGGTGCTTGAGCCTATAGAAAAATGGATAGCACCACTGGTTTTCGTTATATCTTCTGTTGTTTTAGAATGTATAGCATAAATTTGTGCTGTTATTTTTTCTCTCGGTGAAAGTATTTTTCCGGCAACAATAGTTTCAATATAATAATCACCACCTCTCCAATCAATCAATGGTAAAAGCATTTTATTAAATACACCATTTTTAATGGTAACACTGGTGTTACCGGAACTCCATTTTTCATTACCATTAATTGCGGCATCATATATCTTGAAACACATTGTGCGAGTTCCAGTTACAGGTTGCCCATATTCTTTCAAGTATCCATCGTATGTGATTTCGTTTGGAACGGTAGCATATAATGAAGTACAACAAACCAATAAAATTGCGAATACTATGTGCTTAGTATTGTAAACCATTTTGTTAAGACAAATAATCGTGCTGGTGAATGTGTTCGTGTTTCATAGTGCGAGAAAGCTGCTCGAATAAAATATTGTCCTTCGGCCTATATGAGTTAACAGTAAGCTAATACTTGATCTGAAAGGTATTTTATGGCATCTATTAAGCGTTTTTCTAATTTGACGGATGAGGAAGCATGTATGTATACAGTGTTTGAATCAACAGTACTGTTTTTTATGCGGCTGTATTTTAGATTGGGTAGGGATAGGTTTTTGAAGGCGATTTCAATTATGTCGGCGAGTTCATTGGTTCCTTCAATTTCAAATGTATCTATTCCCTGTTCATAATTTTTGAGGATCAATTTCTGGAATTTTTCTTTAAGCTGCTTGATCATAGAAATGGTCATGATAGTGAAATTATGGGATTTTTTAGTTTTATTGGAAAAACCCCTGGATGTGAGTATATACTGGATTTTTTTTCTCTCCAGTTGTCTCGCTTTAATGTAGCCTTTGGTCAAGAGGCGTTTTATGATAAGATTTGTCAGGCCAAGCGATATGCCGGTTCGGCTGGCAATCGTGCGTTGGTCTGGAATATGGTTGTTGTAGATTTCCTGCATAATTGAAAATTCTTTTTCCGATATATTCATTGCATTTATTTTCATGTTCAAATTTTGAACATTTTACCTATTATTACTGAACCTGTCAAGTTTAACGAGTTGGTTTAAGCATTTATTAGCAAAAATTGCAGGCAGCTTTAGTATTTTATTATGTAATTAACGTTGGCATTTTTTGGCCGAGTTTCGTTGCCGCCGGCATAAGTTGTTCCAAATTCTGCAGTTGAAGGATCTTCGGCAGATCCACGTAGTGGCCTTACTCCGTAGGTACCTGCGGCCCAAACATTTTCCATATGGTTATGATGTCTAAATTGGTCATCTTGCACTGAGCCTATTTTGTCACCTGTATTGCCTCCTGTATTCATGGATGTCCTGGAAGCTGTGTCAGGATCTATTCCTGCTCCGTTATCCCATCCTCGTAAAAACATTCCGCGAAAATCGGGAACGTTAAAACTGTTAAGATCTACTGAGCCGAACGAAGTGCCGATGGCATTGAATAAATTCTGGTATTGACTCCTCTGATAGGAAGAGCCGTCGCATAGCAGCCAGCCATCAGGAGCATATGTGGAACAATAAATGAATACTGTCCCGGCAGGAACAATATTAAAATTTCCGTAAACCGTTAAATTCCCATTAATGGATACGGTTTCGGAGTTTATAGTCGTGATAGTTGTACCATCGATGACAAAAACACTATCGGTATTGCTGTATATTTTTTCGGATGATTGAGAATGCAGTGCATATGCCTGTGCGGTAATTTTTTCTCTGGGGGATAGGATTTTGTTGGAGATGGTGGTTTCGATGTATAAATCCTTTTGCCGCCAGTCTATGCCGGTTGGCCTTAGCGTGTAATTGAATAGTCCGCTGGAAACAGCTACAGAGACGTCGCCTGAGTTCCAGATTGAGTTGCCGCCGGTTTCTTGCGTATAGATTTTAAAACTCATCATTTTATTGCCGGTTATTGCCCGGCCATATTCCCGCAGCCTTCCCTGGTATGTAATTTCGTTCGGCACTTCTGCATAAAGTGATGAAACAAAAAGTAACGCTAACAGTATAAATTTAAGCATGCAAATTTCCCTCACAGAGTTATTCGGATCAACTTATTATATATCGAATATAAAATTTTCCACAGCCATTGCGGTAGATATGTGGCGGCGTAGCGCAGGATGTATTTTTTGCCGTTGGTTAGATGGGGTTTGAGGTGTTTTCTTGCGGCGGGCATGTTGCCGGTGGACATGTGTTCCATGGCATAGCAATAGTCAACCGTTTTCATGACGGATTTTAACCCGGCGGCGTAGGTAGTGTCGAAGTCCGGCAGCATTTGTCTTAGTTTATTTAATACATAGCATACTTCGTCCATTCTTGACTTCATGTTCATGGTTACGGTGCTCATCTGGGGGTGCAGGCGGTAGAGGGCGAGGGGTTCGTGGATGTATGCCGCGGGGGTTTTGTAGAGCATCCGCATGAAAACATCGTATTCTTCCGACCATGTAAGTGTTTCGTCGAATGGTTCTTTGCCCAGTTTGTCCATGTGCTCGCGTGAAAGCATTACGGTTAAAATACCTACCGGGTAAAACGAAAGGAACGAGGCAAATACGTTTCCTTCCGGCTGTGGAGTGGAAAGGAAAAGTGTTTTGCTGTTTTTATTTACGTCAAAATTAAAATAGTTTGTATAGATAAAGCCGGCCTCTGGTTTGTCGCGCATTACGGAAAGCTGTTTCGCCAGTTTTTCGGGCAGCCAGATATCGTCGCAATCGAGGAATGCTAT
>MGVN01000041.1:6531-10039 GCA_001800515.1 Elusimicrobia bacterium RIFOXYB2_FULL_49_7
CCGACGCTTTCTGCAGGGCATAATTGCGCGCCTTGCCGAGCGGTACTTTTACATCGCTGTAAAAATAACGTAATTTTACGTCGTAGCTCTTTGCGATTGCCGCGCTTTCGTCGGTTGAAGCGTTGTCCCAGAAAACTATTTCCCAGTCCTTGAACGTTTGCGCATACACGGAGTCGATAGCCTCGCGTAAATAGCGGGCTGAGTTATGACAGTTCATTATTACCGTAACGGCGGGTAAACTATTCATTTAATTTCTTTCCACTTGTACGGGATAAAAGGGGCGTTGATATCAGCCCGTTCAGTTTCGGCCGGGTCATGTGTCATGTCCGTGCAGTTGGCTACCAGTGAAGGCATCGATGCCATCCCGGAAAATCCATACCAGATCATTGGCGGTACTTGAATGAGGTTGTAATTGTCCCCCCCGATTTCGATTATGTCAATCGCTCCCCCTGTTTTAGAGCTCGGCCGTTGGTCGAAAAAAACAAATTTTACCTTCCCGACCGGGACGGCGAAATTTTGCGTCATCTTTAAGTGGCGTTTCCATGCCTTGACGGCGCCGGCGTTAACGATAGAAAAATAAATCTCTCCGAAATTGGAAAACAGCGGCGAATCGGCGCGCAGCATGTGCATTACTTTGCCACGTTCGTCAATAATCTGCTTTAATGGCGATACTATTATTCCGTCAATCATTGAAAACCCCGCGCGCCCATGCGTTGTTTGTTTCAAGCGCCTTGTTCGTATAATCTTTTATTTGTGCCATCGAGTAGTCGAACATTCCTTTTTTTCCACGATAATACGAGGTATACCATTCTGCGGTAAAACGAATGGTGTCTTCAAAAGGCAGGGTGGCCGACCAGTCCAGAAGGTTGAGTGCCTTATCGCAGGAAAGTTTAAGCAACATGCTTTCCTTCCGGTTATCCCGCTTGTTAACGAGTTTACATTTGGCCTTTCCGCTCCAGTAGGCGGAGAAGTCTGTTAATAGTTCTGCCACGGATTTGTCAACTTTGTGATCCGGCCCGAAATTAAATGCCTCACCGTGAAGCCTCGGGGAATTTAGCAGATGTGCAGCAAGCCACAGGTAGCCGCTTAGAGGTTCAAGTACGTGCTGCCACGGACGGGTAGCATTGGGGTTGCGAATTACAACTTGTTTTCCTTCGGAGAATGCCCTGACACTGTCGGGAACTATCCTGTCAACCGCCCAGTCGCCGCCGCCTATCACGTTACCGGCGCGCGCGGTTGCAATCCGCGGCAGGTTTTTACGGTCTGAAAAAAACGATTTAATATATGAATTACAGATAATTTCAGCGCAGCCTTTGGAAGCGCTGTACGGATCATCTCCGCCCAGTATATCATTTTCCTTATAGCCCCACACCCATTCCATATTGCGGTAGCACTTATCGCTCGTTATAATGACCGCCGCCTTAACGCTTGTTGTAGAACGTATACATTCAAGTATGTTGACGGTGCCGCCTATATTTGTGTCAAACGTCAGCTTGGGGTTCCTGTATGATTCCCGTACAATCGGCTGGGCTGCGAGATGAAACACAATTTCGGGTTTATATTTTTTGAATACGTTTGTCAGCATGTTAAGGTTGCCGATATCTCCCTCAACGTGTGTGACATGTTTATCCAGGCCGCACACCTTGAAATTGCACGGCGTTGAAGGAAAGTAAGCGGAGTAGCCGATTACTTCCGCCCCCAATGCAGTCAGCCACAGGGAGAGCCACGAACCTTTAAACCCGGTGTGGCCGGTAACAAGCACTTTCCTGCCTTTAAATACATTGCCGAATATTTTCGTCACAGCCGCTCCTTATAATTTCCACGGCGCGTTGTTGCTTTCCCATAATTTTTCCAGCAATTGTTTATCGCGCATGGTATCCATGCATTGCCAGAAGCCGCCGTGCCTATATGCCATCAATTGGTTATCTTTGACAAGATTTTCCATGGGGCTGCCTTCAAGTATGGTTTCGTCGCCGTGCAGGTAGTCGAAAATTCCGGGTTCGAATACGAAGAAACCGCCGTTTATCCAGCCTTCGCCCGTCTGGGGTTTTTCTTTAAACTCGGTTACATGGGAATCTGAGAGAGTCATGCCTCCGAAACGGGCGACGGGACGCACCGCGCTTACCGTGGCAATTTTCCCATGAGACTTGTGAAATTGCAGCAGCTTAGTTATGTCAATATCGGCAACGCCATCGCCGTAAGTCAGCATGAATGTCTCGCCTGAGAGTTTGTTTTTGAGCCGGTGCAGGCGCCCGCCTGTCATCGTGGAAATTCCCGTATCAACAAGGTGAACAATCCAATCTTCGAAGTGGTTATTAGAGGCCGAAATGGCGCCGCTTTTCAGCTGTATCGTAAGATCGCTCATGTGGTGATAATAATTAATAAAGTATTCCTTGACTATCTCACCCTTGTAGCCTACGGGTATTATGAATTCATTATTGCCGAAATGCGAATACAGTTTCATGATATGCCACAGGAGAGGTTTCCCCCCTATTTCCACCATCGGTTTTGGTTTAATCACAGTTTCTTCACTCAACCGCGTGCCGAGTCCGCCGGCGAGAATTACAGTTTTCATGATAAACTCCCGTTATTAAAGAATTCATTAATCACATTTACAATCCGTTTTTGATCAGCTTCCGTTACGCCGGGATGCAGGGGCAGGGAGAGTAGTTCGGAGTACAGGCGCTCGGTGACTGTAAATGTTATGCCGCGGGTTTTGTAGAATGAAAGCAGATGGTTGGGGTAGTAGTGGACGCCGCATTCTATGTCGTGGCTCAGCAGATGTTGGCGTAAAGCGTCGCGTTTGTTGTTGAGAACGCGGACGGGGAATATGTGGGGTACAACATCGCTGTAGTCATCGGGAAAAAGAACGATTTCATTTAAGGAACATAATTGCCTGTGGTATGACTTTGCAAGCGATTGGCGGGCTGGCTTGAATTCCGGCTCGAACCTGTCGAGCTGCACCAATCCTATGGCGGCAAAAAGGTTGCTCATGTGGTAGCGGTAGCCCTGGTGTGTAACGTCGAACTTCCAGCTGCGTTGGCCGGCGTATCGCTTTTCCGTATCTTTATGAACGCCGAGCAGGCGGGCATCCATTACGAAGCGGGCTACTTTATCGTCGCCGGTAACTACCGCCCCGCCTTCTGCCGTCGTTATGTTTTTTATTCCGTCGAAACTAAAGCAGATAATGTCGCCGAAAGAGCCGACTTTCCTGCCATTGTACAGAGTTCCGAAGGCATGGGCGGCATCTTCGACCACGCGTAAATTATTTTTTCTTGCGAAAGCATATACCGCATCAAGGCCGCCCGTCCTGCCGGCATAATGCACCGGCATAATCACTTTTGTGCGGGGGGTCAGTTTTTTTGCGGCGTCGCTCAGGTCAATGGTGCATGTTTCCGGGAGCGCCTCGCAAAGAACGGGTTTAAGGCCTGCCGCGGAAATCGCCTGCATGCTTGCTACAAACGTCAATGATTGTATAAGCACTTCATCGCCGGCGTTTAGTCCGAGC
>MGVN01000041.1:10088-10372 GCA_001800515.1 Elusimicrobia bacterium RIFOXYB2_FULL_49_7
CATGGCGCGCACCGATATAGTTTTTCAGCCCTTCTTCAAATTGCTGTACCAGCGTTCCCATGCCGAGATAGCCGATATCTATCGCCCGGCAGAGCGCCTCTTTTTCTTTTTCGCCCACGATTGATCTGGAAAGCCGTATTTTTTCGTCCATTAAAATAATTTCCTTAAGTTTTTAAATAACAGGGCAGGTTGCTTTATGTAAGGCAGAACATAGCGCAATACGGCAAACGGGTTACTGAGTATATGCCGGAATTTAAGGTACAACATGCCCTTTGTCAGT
Organism: Elusimicrobia bacterium RIFOXYB2_FULL_49_7; assembly: GCA_001800515.1. The sequence goes on from MGVN01000041.1 coordinate 10,369, forward strand.
GTTT
>MGVN01000041.1:10435-14619 GCA_001800515.1 Elusimicrobia bacterium RIFOXYB2_FULL_49_7
CGAACGTAAACGGGCGCGAAAAATAGTTTTTTTCGACGCAATTCTCGAACAGTTCGGAACCCGGGTAGGGAGTCGCCACGGATATATGCGGGAAAAAACAGCCGCAGTCGGCGGCAAATTTAAATGATTTGCGCATGTCGGCTAATTTTTCGCCTGGCATTCCCATTACAAGAAACATGCCGTAGTCGAGCTTGATTTTGCGGCAATGGGCGATGAGCGATTTAACTTTTTGCAGATCAATCGGTTTCTTGATTATATTTTTTAAAACCTGCTGCGAACCGCTTTCAACCGGAAAGTTTAACCGCACGCAGCCGGCTTTTTTCATAAGGCCAAGCATTTCATTGTCTATTGACCATACTCCGACGCCATTGGGCGTGTCCCATAGAAAATCAAATTTTTCGTTTATCATTCCCGTAAAAAGCTCTTTTGCGCGCACGGGGTTGGCGGTAACGTTGTCATCTTCGAACATGAGTTCTTCTATGCCGTATTGCGTGCGCAAAAGGCGCATCTCTTCAAGCACGTTTTGGGTTGAACGGAACCTGAATTTATTTCCCCAAACTTTGAGCGCCGTGCAGAACGTGCATTTGGCGGGGCAGCCGCGCGAGGTTATTATGGGGCAGAATTTTTTACGATGACGCAGGCCGTGGGATACGGGCAGCCCGAAGTATAAATCCAGATGCATCAGGCGGTACGCGGGAAATGCAATGGAGTCGAGGTTCGTTATCCAGTTTTTTTTCTCGTTGAGGTGGACGGTTGTACCGGATTTCCACCCCAGGCCGTCAACCGAACTTATGCCCGTTCCGCTCTGCATTGCGGACAGAAATTCCCTGAATGATTCCTCCGCTTCGCCCGTTATAATAAAATCACAGGACGGATCGTTTAAAATCTCATGAGGGCATGCCGTCACGTGAGCGCCGCCCGCTATTGTAACGCAGTCCGGTTTTGTTTTCTTGACCAGCGCAAGAAGATGATGGTACAGCCCGTTCTGCCGGCTGAACTGGCAGTTGATGCCGACGATATCGGGGCCGTATTCTGAAATGTAATCGGATATGTCCTTATCCCGTAACCCTACGCGGATCAGCAGTTCATTTACTTCTTCCTCCCGGTTCCACCCATGAGCAAGCGTGTCAAGGATTCGCACTTCAATCCCCATTTTTTCAACGACGGACGCCAGGTACCCAAGCCCCACGGGCGGCAAGGGATTTATGTCGCGCCCCGATTTAAAGGTATACGCGGGCGCCGTAAGCAACAGTATTTTTTTAATATTCATAAGCTTATCGTTTTTTCTGTTTTTCTATAAACTCATAGAGCGCTTCACAAAATGCAAAATCCTCTTCATTGTCTATATCGGCTGCTTCCAGCTTCGGGAGTTCCAGGAATCTCGGATTCCTGCCCACCCTGTTGTTGTATTTCTTGAAATTTTCGACGGAGTTTACGTAGAAGCTGGAATTATCTTCATAAATGTACGGCATGTCCTGCGAAGGGACCATAATGTCCGGGTTATGATTTATGGGTTTCCCGTCATGGCCGTAAAACCTTGTCTGGTACCTGTTAACCCCGAGAACGGAGTCGAAGCCTTCACCGAGGCCTGCGAAATAAGCATTCACCGCCGCGTCGAACGTGGCCGGTTTTATGAATGGGCTTGTAACATGCGTTTGCATAAAGTATTTGCTGCCTGCAAACTGTAAGTCATGGGTGATAATGGGCGTCATCGGAACTTTTGTGCCAAGAAGCTCCGGCGGCCTGTTTATAATTATGACTTGCGGGAAATCTTCAGCCAGGAGTTCTTTTATCATGTCGCTATCGGTATCAACGAGAATTTCACGTATATTGGCGGCGGATTCCAGGCTGCGTAAAACGTGATAAAACAACGGTACGCCTCCCAGCAGCCGTGTATTTTTCGACGGCACCCGCTCGCTGTGAGCCTTCATCGGCACAAGTGCGCTTACTTTTTTTTCAGTCATTTGTAATTCCCGGTAAATTCATTGTATATGCTTCTTATCTCGTTTTCTTTGATGTCGTCATATTTATATTGTTTTCCTGCGTCCTGCGATAGAATCATCGTCAAATCATTGCCCGTGCGTTTCTTGTCGCGTCCCAGGTGATAAATCAAGTCGTCAACTGATACCTTGCCTATATCGAAACGCGGGTAGAACCTTCTTAAGATTGATTCAAATTCTTCATATTTTTCTTTCGACATTATGCCCCTGCGCAGGGATACGAGGTTTGCAACCCCCATGCCCACGATGACCGCTTCGCCGTGGCATACCCTGAAATCGGTGGCGGATTCCAGAGCGTGGCCGAAGCAATGGCCGTAATTAAGAAGGTTTCTCCTGCCGGAATCGAATTCGTCGCCTTTAAAGTAAGAGTATTTTATCCGCAGCGTGGATTTGATGATGCGTTTGAAATATGCATTGTCCCGCAAATCCGGGCAGGCGAGGTATTTTTTTAACAGGGAATAACCCTTTTCGTCGGACATGAGATGGAACTTTATTATTTCCCCAAGCCCGCTGTTGAAGTATTCCGGGCTGAGTGTTTTTGAGAATGTTGCGTCGTTTATGATTATATCCGGCGGATAAAAAGTACCTATCAGGTTTTTACTGTTGTCGAAGTTAATCGAAGTTTTTGAGCCTATGCAGCTGTCCGACTGGGCAAGTAACGTTGTCGGAAAATACATCCATTTTATTCCCCTGTAGAGAGTCGAAGCGATGAACCCGCTGATGTCCTGCAGTATTCCTCCGCCGAAAGTTACCAGCAGATCCCCGCGCGTAAATTTGTTCTCCACGAGCGCCCTGAAATAATCGGCCAGTTTTATGTACGATTTATTGCTTTCTTCGGCCGGGATTATGACAACAAAATCATTGCCCGTAATTGCGTCCATGTCATTTTTGTATATATCGTAAAAGTTTTTATCAATGAAATAACAGGGTTTCCTGAAATTTATCTTTGAAAATATTTCATCCTTTTTTTGAAGCGAGTTTTCAATAAATTCCAGGTTATAATCTTTAATCTTTGATTTTATCTTCATCGGATAACAAACCCTCCGTCAACGATAATTGATTGCCCGGTTATGTACGTGTTCATGCCGGAACATAAAAATAACGCCGCATTTGCGATTTCCGGAGGCGTTGCAAACCTGCCCAGCGGCACCTGCCGGGACAGGCTGATTATCTCAGATTTTTTCAGCATTGATTTTGTCAATTCCGTCGAGGTAAACCCCGGGCAGAGCGCGTTTACAAGTATATTGTATGGCGCAAGGTCAATCGCCATGGCGCGCGTAAGCCCTATAAGCCCTGTCTTGCTTGCGGAGTAAGCATCCCTTTTTTCTTTTGATTTTATACCCCATATCGAGCTTATGTTAAGAATCCTGCCGTTTTTATTTTTCTTCATGCCAGAGGCCACTGCCCGTGATATGCGCATAGGCCCCGTCAGGTTGACTTTTAAAACCTTTTCCCAGTTGGAATCTTCAATTCCGTCTATGGCTTCCAGTATATTGATGCCGGCATTATTAACTAAAATATCGATGCGCCGTAACTCGGCCAGTTCGCTGAGGAACGAGGCCGTGCTGCCATCGTTTAGAAGGTCAAGCTTGCGGTATTTTATGCCGCCGGAGGATTTATTAACGACTTCCGTTCCGGTTGCGATAACGTTGCAGCCCGCCCCGGCAAGCGCTTTGCAAACAGCCTTGCCGATGCCTCTTGTCCCGCCTGTTACGACAGCCATTTTACCTTTGAAATTTAACATGTTATTTTTCCTTGTAAATCATGTCAACCAGCCTCATAAGTTTATGGGCGTCTTTTGAATTGCCCACGGGTACGGGTATATTTTTTTCTATCGAATCGAAGAACATCGCCGTTTCGTTGGCCCATGAAGTGTTTATGCTGTAAATAATTCTCTCTTCCCTGTCCCATGATACGCCGGGGCCTGATGCCGCGTTAAACGATGCCGACAATTCCTCCTTGCCGTAAGCGCCGGAATTAGTCAGCAGGCCGTTGATGACTATATGTCCTTTTTCAAGGAATATCTCAAGCGAGAAAAGATGCCGCCACTGCGTCATTGTCGAATGAAGCTGTGCAACCTGCCCCTTTTGGTTTCTGAAAATTGCAAATACGTTATCTTCGACGTCCAGGTGCCAGTAGAGGTTGGAAACGAATGCCTTAACCTCGTCGAAATCGCCTGCCATC
>MGVN01000042.1 GCA_001800515.1 Elusimicrobia bacterium RIFOXYB2_FULL_49_7
GTCCAAGGGCCTGGAGCTGCCGGCCTCCACGGCCAAGAAAAAGCCCGAGGTTGCGCTTAAGGTTTCCATTTCTCGTGACGAACTCATGGTTGAGGGCCAGCGCATTACGACGCTGAACAAGATGATGGACCGGGAGGGGCTTATTGTTCCTGAGCTTGAGACCATACTCGACCAACGGCGCGCTTTAACTGAGAAAATAGCCAAGCATTCAACCAAAGTCGAATTCAAAGGAGACGTGCTGATCGAGGCGGACCGCCAGGTCCGATTCAAGATAATTCAGAAAATCATGTATACCTGCGGTCAGAGCGGTTTCAGTAATTTTTCCCTTTTAGTACTTCGGAAGGAAGGCTGACGACATGGATATGTCTGCTGGGACCCGGGTTCAACCCGGTTACCCTGCCGTTTCGGATGCGCCGCCCACTTTCAATGCCGAGCGGGTCTTTCTTTTTATTGCATTCCTTTCCTTTTTGATTCATCTGATTTTTGCCTACTTCATCAATCAGGTGGATATTAAGAAGATTCCGCAGCCGACCATTGATGAACTGCCCCAGCGTATCGTCAAAATCCTTATGGATAAACCCCGTGTTCCGGAAAAAAAGAAGAAAGAAGCGGTCGTTAACGAAAAAGCGGTCGAGGATATTTCAACCCCGGAGAAAAAAGAGGCGGTGGTCCAGAAAGAAAAGGCTCAGCGAAAAGTGGCGGCCCAGAAAAACGTGGCCAAACGGGCGGCCAAGGTGGAACAAGAACTGCGTACCTCCGGTATGCTGGCGCTTTTAACCGGCAAGGGCCCTTCCCGCTCCATGGGCCGCAGTGCCGTGGATGTCTTGGGCGGCGCCTCGGTTAAAAATGTGGACCTGGATGCTGCGCTCAAGAACGTGTCGGGCATACGCCGTGCCGGTTCCGAAGCGGACATGCAGGTTCAACTGACAACTAAAAAAGTGGTGGCCTCTGAAAAAGTCTCCATCGAACAATATGTCCAGAGTTTCGGAAGTAAGGATAAATCACTTGACAAATTGGGTAGTATCGAAATCACGAAACCCAAGACCGTGGGGACGGCCTCCACATCGGCTAAACGGGACGATCGGGTTATCGGCGACTATGTCAAGACGAACATGCGAAGCATCAAGGCCGCTTATGATCGCCTCTTAAAAAACAAGCCTGATCTGGCCGGTAAAATCACCATCCGTTTCACCATCGAATCCTCGGGTCGCGTCGTTGACGTGGAAGTGGTGGAATCTTCCATGGAAGATTCCGAACTCATCGATAAAATCATCCGAGTGGTCCGTAACTGGCGTTTTCCGGAGATTTCGGAGAGCGAAGGCAGCGTAACGGTCAATTTCCCCTTTATTTTCCAGCCGAAGTGAGGTTTGCATGAAAACTGCCTTTTGCGCTCTGTTTCTCTGTCTGTTCACGTCCATTGCGCTGGGTCGCACGATTCAGGCCGGGGATGTGCTGGAAATCTATGTCAAAGGCAGTGAGGCGCTAACCAGTAAGGTCGTGGTCCGGGATGACGGCACCATCGATTGTCCGCTCCTGATGGATCGTTCGGTTATCAATATGTCCGTTCCCGAGCTCATGGACATCCTCACCCTGTCGGCCGCTAAAATGGACCCCAATAATCTGGTCGTGGTCCACCTGTTATCGGAATATAAGCTCAAGGTCAATGTGCTGGGTCAGGTCGTCAAACCCGGACTCCTTCTGGTGGATAAGGGTGCCTCCTTGCAGGAGGTTCTTCTCAATGCGGGCGGCTGGAACGAATTTTCGGATCTCGCTAACATTCGGCTTATCCGCAAGGGGGAGAATCCGGAGGAAGGCAATTCCGTGAATCTGGAGGCTTTTCTGGTCGACGGCGATATCGCGGTGCTGCCCGAGGTGCGCAATGGCGACACCTACATTGTTCGCAAGGTAAAGGAGAGTCGAAATGTCAAGGTATTGGGCGCAGTTAATCGTCCGGGTTTTTATCAGACTTATCCGAATGCCAATATTTTCGACCTTATCCAGGTCGCCGGTGGCCAGCAGGAAAATGCGGACCTGACGAAAGTGCGTCACATCAGTACCATTGACGGCAAACGCGTGGATACGGTTGTGGACCTCCGCCATTTTTGGGAGGAACTTGGAGACACGGAGAATTTGCCCAAGGTACACGAAGGAGACATGATTATCGTTTATAAGAAGACGGTTACCTGGACGGTCTTTATGGCCTGGATTCGCGATGCGGTGACGTTGTTCACCGTTTATCTTCTTATTCAGAATTATTCCAATCGTTAACCCGACGGACCAGTATGGATAAAGGCGCAAAAGAGCTCAATTTTAAGGACTATCTTGATATTTTATTCCGTAGCAAGTATACGGTTCTTTTGATTTTCTTTGCCATCATCGGACCCTTGGTGTTTTATGTGCGGACCATGCCGGATGCCTATACCACCCGCTCCCAGCTTGTCATTGAAGACCTGAAATACTCCTCCGCTCTTGATTTTACCGGTCTGCAAGGGTTGCGTTCCTCACGTTCCTTTAACTTCTATCAGGGCATTTTCAAAAGCCGTTCTTTCCTTCAGGCCATTCATGATTCCCTGGGTACCGTCAGTTTCCGGAACGAGCTCCGGGACACTGCGCAGGAGGTGATTCGCGCTTTTATCGGCTCTGCCCTGAGTCTCCAGCAGACCGGTTATGAGTCCTTCATCAGCCTGTCCGCCATGGCTCGGACCCCGCAGCTTGCCTATGATTTGTCTCGGGTAGCGACCCAGATATTCAAATCCATGTGCCGGGAAGTCGTTGCGGAAGAGGCCGAGAATATGGTCAAGGAGACGGAAAAACAACTTAATCTGATCCGCGATAAATTAGAGACCGTGGAAAAGGATTTTAATGAATTCCGGGAAAGAACCGGCGCTTCTACGCTCGGTATGGCCGATGAATTGAAGCACCTGCAGACCCGATATTACGAACTCCGGAGTGATCAGGCGAGCAAAGAGGCGCTCTACGAAGCCAATCGTCGGCTGCTGTCCGTACTCGAGAAACGGATTGAACCGAAAAATACGGATAATCAGCAATCCGGTCTCTATCTCAAGGCCAAAGAGACCCTCCGTCAGAAGGAAAAGGAGAAAAAACGGCTTGAATCTTTGGGGCTGACTTTGTCCACAGCTTCACAAATCAATGAAGAGATTACCAAGCTCGAACAGGATGTCATCCGTTACAGTTCCAAAGAGGAGCGGGTGGATCCCAAAGTGGTGAATCAATGGCAGAAAATGCGCAATGTGGTGGTCGATAATGAAATGGAATTGGATATCCTGAAAAACAATCTGGCGGTTTACGAGAAGAAGATTAATGAATACAAACGGAGTCATCCGGACGAGCTTTCTCAATCCCTTGAATTGGCGCGATTGGAGCGGGCGAGGAAGGTATATGAAGATACCTACAACGTGCTGTTGGAAAAAGTGGAATTGGCGAAGATTCGACGTGCATCCGAAACCGGCGGCCTGACCATCATTGACCCGGTTTATTATCCCACCAAGCCCATTCCCCGTAAAGAGGCGGCTTATTATATCGTTGGCCTCTTTGTGTCGCTGCTGTTGGCTGTGGGCTTCGTCTTTTTTAGGGAATTTCTGGATACCACGGTCAAGTCCAATACGGATTTGGAAAATGCCTTTGAAATCCCTATCATCGGTACCATCCCTCATATCGACTTCGCCAAGAAGAGCGAAATGGAGATCAAACGGCGCAGCAGTACGGGCGGGGATAAGGAGACGACGACCATTTATCCGAAAGAGCTAATCAATTTCTATAAGGATGAATCCGTGGTGGCTGAATCTTATCGGGCACTCCGGACCAACCTCTTTTTTGCCAGCCCCGACAATCCCATCCGGACGCTTGGGGTGACCAGTTCCGGCCCCCATGAAGGGAAGTCGCTTACGGTGAGCAATATCTGTCTCGCTTGCGCGCAAATGGGAAAGCGTACCTTGCTTATCGACTCGGACCTTCGACGTCCGGTCATTCACCATCTTTTTCATCTTCCGCGGGAGAACGGTTTTACGGATCTCTTTATCGGCAAGGAGCTGGAGGCGGTGGTAAAGAAAACGGCCATGGAAAACCTGGATATCATGACCGCCGGCCGTTTTACGCCCAATCCGTCCGAACTTTTGGCCAGCAAGAAAATGGAAAAAATTCTTGAGACCATGAAGGCGCAGTACGATATCATCCTTTTCGATACTCCACCGGTCATGGCGGTCACGGATGCACCCATCATCTCGACCAAGGTGGACGGTATGCTGATGGTCGTCAAATCCTATTCCACGGACAAGAACGTGTTGGAGCGGGCGCTCATTAATTTGGAGAATATCAACGCACGAATTGTGGGCTTTGTTCTCAACGATATTGATTTGACCCATCGCTACGCTTCCTACGGATATTATAAATATTACTATCACTACTATCGTTCCCAGAAGGACTGATGAAGGCTGAGTCGAGTGACCGTCTTGTCTATGAACTCCTGAAGCGAGGGATGGATGTGGCGGGCGCTATGGCCGGGCTTCTGGTGCTGGCTCTGGTTTTCATTCCTGTTGCACTGGCCATCAAGCTTAATTCGCCGGGCCCCATTCTTTTCCGGCAGATACGAATCGGACGACAGGGGCATCCTTTCACCTTTTTCAAGTTCCGAACCATGTCTATTGAGCGCGTGCTCGATAAGGAGGAACGCGATCGCATCAATGAGATGGGCGGCCCTCATTTTAAAAGCCGTTTGGATCCGCGTATCACCCGGGTGGGTCGTTTCTTAAGAAAGTACAGTTTAGACGAACTGCCCCAGTTTTACTGTGTGTTAGCCGGGCCTATGTCTTTGGTGGGCCCCCGTCCGCCACTGCGGCATGAAGTCCGGGACTATTCCGCACATGAAATGAAGCGGCTTCAGGTAAAACCCGGTCTCACCGGTCCCTGGCAGGTAAGAGGCCGCAGTACGATTGATTTTTACCGGATGGTGGAAATGGATATTGCGTATATCCAGCATCGTTCCCTTCTCGGTGATTGTCGATTGTTGCTTGCCACCCTTCCGGCCGTTCTTTTCCATAAGGGCGCCTGGTGATGCGTGTCGGTCTTCATCTCTCTGAATATCCCTCCGGCAAAGCTCATGGCGGTATGGCGACGTATGTCTATACGTTGGCGAACGCCTTTGCGGAATGCGGGCAGGAGGTCCATCTTGTTCAGAAAATCGGATTACAAGAAGATCGCCTGGATAAACGGATTTCAATATATCGGATTGCGCCTCAGCCGTTGACGCCTTGGGTTTCTCGTTTCAGTCGCTTATTGGATAAACCGGAAATCCGTCATCAGCGCACCTTTTCCAAAGCGGCGCTCAATGTTTTTAATGCGGTTTCGGAAAAGCAACCTCTCGATATCGTTCAACTTCCGGAATATAATGGGGAAGCGATTGAATTCCGAAAGACGCCTTATCCGGTCGTGATTCGTTTTCATACGCCCACTTTTTTATTGGATCGCCTGAACGGTATCACTCCGGATTCTCGACGGCGTGCCTGGTATAGGTTTGAATACCGTGCAATCAGGCGGGCGGATGCCTTGATTTCAAGCAGCGAGGGGTTGAAAAAAGAGGTTTGTTCATTCTATGATATTCCATTGAAGAAGGTCCGGGTGATTCGCAATCCTGTCAAGATAGTCAAGTCAGCCCCACTTTCCGTTATCAATAAAGAAGGGCAGGGCCTAACCGTGCTCTATGCGGGGCGGCTGGAAAAGCGCAAAGGTATTGAGACGCTGATTCACGCATTGCCGATGTTGCTGCAGGATAATCCGGATGCCCGGTTCGTCATTGCCGGTCAAGATGCCACGGATGGAGAACGATATCAAAAAACATTGCAAGCGCTCTCCGTCAGTCACCCCAATCGGATTGTTCTTACCGGCGGCTTATCCAGAACTGCGTTACAGGAATGGTATGCCATGGCTGATGTGGTTTTGGTTCCTTCTCTTTTCGATAACTCACCTAATGTGCTTTTTGAGGCTATGGCTGCCGGAATTGCTTGTGCGGCCAGCGACACCGGCGGCATTGATGAGATGGTGACCTCCGGAGAAAATGGATTGCTTTTTCCGCCCGGGGATTCGAAATCCCTGCATCAAAGTGTGACCGAACTCATCCGGGATTCCGCTCTGAGACAAAGATTGGGACAGGCCGCAGCGACTCGGATCCGGCGCGACCATGCTCCGGAAGCCATTGCCCGGGAGATGCTTTCGTTCTACGGGACGCTTTGATTATATTTAAAACATGTTGACTGAAATCGAAGAAGAAAATGGTCGTCCCTATTTCTTATGGGACGACCAACTGACGTGGCATCAGCTTCGACATATTCTGAATATGCCCAATCATCCGCAGTTTGCCTATTATCTGGGCAAGACGCTGAGAGAAGCCAATTATGGAGATGTTTGGCGATTAGTTTCTCTTCAAACGGTTCTCTCTCATTTTAAAGAAGCATCTCCTTTTCTTGGCAGACAAAGAAATTTCTGGTTGTTCTTGATTCACAACTGGAAACAGCTTAACCTTATTTCATAATATGATATGGTTTTAGAAAAAGAATTTCTACAATCGTTTTTTTCGCTGACGTATTCTTTTTTTCTGACAGGTGGAAACGCCCTGAATTTGTTTTATTTTCAGCACCGTTTGTCTGATGATTTGGATTGTTTTACCCAGGATCGGCGGGAATTCGACGATTTGAATGCTCTGGTTTCTGAATCTTGCTTTAAAATCAGTGCGCAGCATAAAGAGGTACGCTCTTTTCATGATTATAAAAGGTATCTGATTTCGCGTGGAGAAGAAGCTATCATCACAGATTTTGTTTTTGAGCCGGTTCCACAGCTCTATCCGAGTAAGAATATCTTTCAAGGTATTCGTGTTGATGTGCCTGAAGAAATTGTTGTGAACAAGCTTTGTGCCCTGTTGGGTAGATCGGAATTTAAAGACCTCATCGATTTGTATTATCTTGAAAAGAACGGTTATCCGGCAATGAAATTTGTTACGGCAGCCTCCCAAAAGGACGGCGGCTTTAATGCCGCCTCTCTGGCGTATGTGTTGGATAGAATTGATTTAGCTCGAATGCCCGAAGCATTAAAGAGTATCGTCCCTGCGGATGAGTTGGAATCGTTCAGGACCCATCTGAAGAATGCTTTGTTGAAAGCATCGTTTCCGACAGCTTAATATTTTAATACAAAACATAGGTAGCCTGAAGGGCCTTTTTTCTCCCGATACGCTTTTGACTTTTCCGTGTCCCACGGATGATGGTCTCAAGGAATCTTTCGTTCTACGGAACGCTTTGATTATTTTGTTTCAATGGGATTATCGTCGGTTATTCGGCTGTTGTTCAGGTTAACGCATCGGTTTTTCGGCGGTCATGCGCTCGATCGTTTCCCCACTTTCAAGAAACTAAAAGAAAGGATAATTCCTTTTATCAAGCGAGACTCGGTTCGGGTGGGGGAGGACCTTTTAAAGCTGGACAAGCATGATTCTCTGAAACTCTCCATCTGGGGCCAATATGAACCCTTTGTCACGGCCTTTGCACTGGAAAGAATCAAACCCGGCATGGTAGTGGTGGATGGTGGCGCCAATATCGGCTATTATACGGTTCAGTTTGCCAGACGGGTCGGCGAAAAAGGACTCGTTTATGCTTTTGAACCGGCTCCGGAGAATATGCTCGTGCTCACGGAAAATGTGGAGAAAAATGGCCATCAGAATGTACGTTTGTGCCAATATGCCTTGTCTGATAAAGTAGGTGATCTTAAACTTTATCTCTCCTCCATCAATGCAGGCGATCACCGGATTTCAAAAGATGATGAGAGGCGAGAATCGGTAACTATTCCCGGCATGGCATTGGATGATTTACCTAACCTGAAGATGCCGGATTTCATTAAGCTGGATATTCAGGGCGCAGAAGCGGTAGCGCTTTCCGGCATGAAACGGGTTCTTTTCAAACGCCCCCTTTCACTGCTTATGGAATTCTGGCCTTATGGTCTTGTGCAATGCGGAAGTGACCCAGCCCAATTGCTTCAAAATCTGTTGGATGCCGGATTTCGAATTTCTGAACTGGATGGCCGGGAAAAAGCGGTTCTGCCGTTTGATGCTGAACGATTATTGAAGGATTATACACCGGAAAATCGTCTATTTACGGAGTTATACTGCGAGAAATGAGAATTCTTTTCATTTCATCCGAATATCCGCCGGAAACCGGCTATGGGGGTATCGGAACCTATACCCAGGTGGCGGCCCGATTGTTGAGTCAGGCAGGTCATGAGGTCGATGTTCTCTCCCTGTTAATCGAAGAGACCGCGCCCTGTTCCAAAGATGGGTTGGTTACCGTTTATCGGGTGGCACCCGAACCTTTCCCGCTGCCAAAAGCGAAACGGTTGTATTATTTTCGTGCCTTATGTCGTCGTACCCTCTATTCTTCTCTGGTCCGTCTTTCCTTTGCCAAAGCAGCGGGCAAAGCGTGTGTCCGGCTTTTTGCCGAAAAACCCTATGATATCATCGAGGCGCCGGAGTGTGGAGCCGAAGCCGCCTACTTGAAGCCCTTTCGCAAACAATTAATAGTCCGGCTCCACACCCCCTGGTCTTTAGCTTCCCGACTTGACCGTCTGCCCTTGCCGTGGACGGATAGGGTTTTTACCGGCATCCTGGAGAAGAGGGGGGCGCGCATGGCCGTGGGTGTCAGCGCTCCGTCACATGCCATGGCCCGCTTGTTGAAGCAGCGCTGGGGTCTTGCCGATGTAACGGTATATCCCAATCCCATGGATTTTGATATTTCCCCTGTTTCACATCAGCGAGGAGAGTATATTCTCTATACCGGTCGGGTGGAATACCGTAAAGGGATTCATACCCTCATCAAAGCGTATGATCTATTGCGCAAGACGAACGCAGAGGTTCCGCGCTTATTGCTTTTTGGTAGGCCGTTTGGTGAGCTCAGAAAGGGGCTTTCCTATGAAAGCGTTGTTGAAAAGATGATAGCGGATAAAGGACTCGGCCAATCGGTTCAATGGATCAAGGGCGGCCCACGCGAGGCAGTGAAGACGGTCCTGTCCAAGGCAATCATGGCGGTTTATCCCTCTCTTTGGGAGAATTATCCTTATACCTGTCTGGAGGCGATGGCTGCCGGCGTGCCGGTGGTGGCTTCCGATTGCGGGGGATATCCGGAAATGATTGTTCAGGCAGAGAGCGGGCTTTTATTCCCGCCACTCGATGCATCCACGCTGGCGGAGGCCATGGGCAGTCTGCTCAATCATCCGCAGGCCGCCACGACGATGGGCGAGCAGGCACGGCTTGCGATCCGTGAGAAATGTGGTGCCGAGGCGTTTGTTTCGGCTGCGGTCGGGTTCTACGAAAGGGTGCGGAATGGCTGTTAATGAGCAGGAGCGGGGCCACCGTCTCATCAAGAATTCTCTGCTGAATATCCTAAACTCCCTGATCACCCTGGGCGTTACCTCCATTACCTCCGTGGTTATTGCGCGTACCTTAAAACCCTCCCAGTATGGTATTTACAACCTGGTCCTTTGGTGTACGGGTATTTTCGTCTGGATAGCAGGCTTGGGCCTTATTCACGTGGTCACTAAGTATATTGCAGAATACCGGGGCCGGGGGCAAGGGGAAGTGGCCGGCGCCATTGTTTCCTTTGTTCTGCGCATTGAATTGGTCTTGACGATCGTGTTGACCGCAGTGCTTCTTTTTTTTAAGACCGAGATTGCGGATTATTTCTTTTCGCCCCAGGAGACATTTTATTTCATGCTGGCCTTTATCGGAATCCTGCCGGGCATCATCTCCGCCATCTTCAGCTCGGCCATTGAGGGCATTCAGAAATTCGAATACTTTACCTGGTTTCACGTGATTGTGGGACCCCTTGCGTTTGCCGCTAAGATGGCAACCATCCTGATGGGCTACCGCATTGACGGATTGCTCTGTGTCTCTCTTTTCTTTTCATTTATCAATGTTCTTTTTTACTATATCATCCTGAAACGGGAAAAAATCGCTCTCCATTTGTTCGGCGGACCTAAATTATCCGGTGAGATAAAAGGAAAGATTCGCCGATACAATTGGACCGTGGCGGGTATCATGGTTTCATCAAAAATTGTTTGGGATAAGAGCGAAAACCTTTTTTTGGGTCGTTTCTGTTCGGCCGAGCAGATCGGATATTACAATCTGGGTTATAATGTGGCCCAGCGTTTTATGTCCATTTTACCCGACACCTTCTGGAAGGTTCTTTTCCCTGCCATGTCGGGTTATTTTGGGTCCGGGGACCAAGATAAAATCAAGCGGGTTTTTTTCCTCGCGTCACGCTATCTGGCCTTTATCAGTTTTCCCGTGGGTGTGGCCGGCATCGTTCTCGCATACCCGATCATTCACTATCTTTACGGGGATGCCTATGCCGGCGCAAAATATGTTTTTCAGATATTCTTTTTCAGTACCATGATCACGTCTTTGAGCAAGCCGGGCAGTGCCATTCTGTACGGTACCGAGCGACAGTCCTTTATTTTGAAATATGGATTGGTTTTGGCGGTGATCAATCTGGGTCTCAACTTCCTGATTATCCCGTCCTATGGGGCCATGGGGGCGGCGTTTTGCTGTGCTCTGGTCACCATGGCCGGTTCCATCGGCGGTCTTATCTATACCTGCCGAACCGTTCGCCTGACGTATCCGTTTCAGTCGGTCTTTAAAATTATCTTTTCATCCATTATCATGGGAATCTGCATGAAAATGGTGATCAGTCAGAAAGCGGCGCTTTTCGGTTTCATCTTTTCCATTCCGTTGGGCGCGATCATTTACATGGTCAGTGCAACGGTATTGGGTAGTTTTGAAGAGGAGGATTATATCCTCATGAATAAGGTGAAATCCGTGTTACCCCTCCGATTGCAGAATGTCGCGGATTCGTTGATTATTTTTCTCTCCTCTTTTAAGACCCGGTGAGGAAAGGGATGCGTCTCCTGCTCGATAGCTTGAATTGTAATCCGAATCTGGGGAGCAATTCCGAAAGCGGATTCGGCTTCGTCCGGGAAGCCGCTAAACGGCATCACGTTATCTTGCTGACGCATCGGGACATTTTTCAACAAGCAGGAAACCGGTTTGATACCGAACCGTTGAATGATGTTTCCGTCTGCGCGGTTGAACCGGGTTTGTGGCGAAGATTGGGATGTCAAAGCGACTATCTGCTGCAAAGCTACACTCAGGGCCGGCACATTATAAGACGTACGAAGATTGATGCGATTCATTCCATTGAGCCGAACCAGTATCTGCTGCCACGCCCGCTTGCTTTTCTGAAACGCCCCTTTGTATTAGGGCCGCTTCATGGTGGTGCCGCCTATCCGAATACATCCTTTTTAGAGGACTTGTCTCGAAACCGTTATCCGACAGGTTTTCATCTGCCAAAACGTGATGCTATCCTACGTCTTCGACTGGCGGGTGCGTTCAATCAGGCCCTTGTTTATGGAAGCCTTTCCAGAAGGTTAACGGAATGGGCTGTTCGTCGGGCCGCTCGTATCGTGCTCGGCACTCAAAATGTGCTTCAACATATTCCGGAGAAATACCATGCCAAGGTGAGTTTTATTTCCTCCATGGGCGTTGATTTGGAACGATTTTCACCCAAAAAAAGAACGGAAAATCGGTGTCCTGTTGTCTTGTTTGCCGCACGGATAACGCCGGTAAAAGGGCTTGACTTTCTGATTCGCGCTTTTGCTAAGGTTGTCAAGGAGCGGGACATGCTTCTCAAAATTGTGGGGAGTGGGGCAGGCCATCCCGAAGATGAAGCATATGAATCCTATTGTCGGGGATTGGTCGAAGAATATGGATTATCCGAGCTGATTGACTTTGCGGGTGCAGAGACACGAGAGCAATTAATCCGGCACTATCGGGCGGCTGATATATTTTGTCTGCCCTCGCTTTGGGAAACCTTTGGTGCGGTCTATCTGGAGGCTATGGCGTGTGGGTTGCCCATTATTGCAGTCAATGCAGGTGGGCCTCGCGAAATCATTGAACCTCATTTTGGAATCAGGATAATTCCTGAAAGCGTTCACCAGCTTATTGATGAATTAGCGGACAGCTTGGTTGCTATGGCTGCGGATCCGACTATGCGCTGTGAAATGGGCAGACAGGCGCGACTTCATGCGGAAAAATGTTATGATTGGCAGGTTTTAGGCGAACAGATGGAAAAGGTCTATCAATCCCTATGAAAAAAGCGCTTTTTGTACCCTATTTCCATCCTTGCGGCATTAATGACTATACCCGTTTTTTGCACACGTCCTTGCAGGATGAAACCCTCCTCTGTACGGATAGTCAGAAAATTCCAAAGGACCTGGATTTGTTGCATGTCCAATATGATGCAGGATTGTTCAGGCAAGGGCGCAGAAATATTTTGCCTCAAGTGATGGCCTTGCCTGTCAGGCGAAAAGTCATTACAGTTCATGAAGTGTATGAGATGAATCCCTATATCGCCAGAAGACCCAATAGAAATGGTCTTATTTCCAGCCTGAAGCAGGTCAAATGGGACTTCTTGCACAGGTTAGAGCGCAAGGAAGAGGGGTTTGCGGCTTTGAATTATTTTGCGGATAGTATCATTGTTCACACCCAAGCCGCTGCGGATGTCTTGAAAAGAAAGAGATGTGATTCCGGCAAAATACAGGTATGGCCTCATCCGGCGATCATTGTGCCCAAGGGAGATCGGCAGAAAGGGCGTCAGCGATTCGGGTTGCCGGAAGAGGGGGTTGTGATATTGGTTTTCGGATTTATCACACCCGCCAATGATTATGCCACCTTTTTTTCTGCCATTGAACCTTTACAGGGAAAAGTCACAGTTCTTCTTGCCGGTGGGCCAAGAGAGGGACGGTACCAGTCTATTCAGCAGGAAATGGGACAGGCTATTGTAGAGAAAGGGTTGTCTGCGAGTGTTGTTCGTACCGGATATGTTGAGGAGTCTCTGTTGCCTGATTTGTTTGCTGCGGCGGATTTATTTGTCAGTATTGCACGAGTCAAGACCGCTTCAGGGCCTATTTCCCGTGCCTTAGGTTCAGGACTCCCGGTATTGGCTGCTGATATGGATTATACGCGTGAACTGGCAGGCCAGAGTGAGGCTGTTATACGATATGAATCCGGGAACGCCGAGGCGTTGAAACAAGGTATTGTCTCATTGCTGGATAAAGAATATCGCCTTCGATTATGCGCTGCGGCAGATGAATATGCCAAGACTCACTCCTTTGCCGCTTTTGCTGCTAATCATCTGCAACTATACAGGAGGCTTTTTGAAAGTCATTCTTGATGCGCGTTTGTTAGCCACAGCATATGAAAAACGGGGTATCGGCGAATATGCAAAAGGGGTGTTGCGCCATTTGCCGGTAGTGGCGCCGGATATGGAATTTGTCATTTTCTTGGCGGATAAATCGCATATTTGCTTTCTGCCGGATTTGCCCAATATCTCCTGGTCCCTCATTAAACGCAGCTGGCGACATCCTTTTATGGAAGATATCTTTAAATTGCCTGGAGAGATAAAAAAGACGGGTGCTCATCTCTATCATGCGCTGGCAGCATTGGGGCCGTTAAGAAACATTAATTTGCCCTATTGGTCACCGGTGCCGGTGGTGGCCACGGTTCACGATCTGCATATTGAAATATTGGATGATCCTTATCTGGTTTCATGCCGGAAGGAGTGGCGGTATAAGGTTCAGCGGCGGGCAGCAGAGCGCGCTTATCTGGTGGCGGATTCGACCTATACGGCGCAGACCCTGGTTGAGCATGATTTATTGGGTCGTTCGGAGCCGGTAGTGGTTCCACTCGGATGTGATGAGCCGATTGTGCCTGAATCGGTTGAAAAAGATAATATGGTTCTGTTTATCGGCGATGCGCCGCATAAGAATGTGGCTTCCGTGGTTCAGGTCTTTTGTATGCTGTCAGTACGGTTGCCGGATTGGCGTTTTGTGATGGTGGGTTCTAAATCCCGCATCCGTGGGCTGGCTCAAGGCTATGCGGATGATTTGCTGACAAGCGGCAAGCTGGTCATTCGAGAGGAGCCGGATGAAACAGAGATGCGAGAGCTGTATGAGCGATCTCGACTGCTTTTTATGCCTTCGTTAAGCGAAGGTTTTGGCTTT
>MGVN01000043.1 GCA_001800515.1 Elusimicrobia bacterium RIFOXYB2_FULL_49_7
TCTTTTCCCCGGTTGAGTTAAGCTTCGTTATTTTTTTCTGAAGTTTTTCATCTACGTAAGGACCTTTTTTAGTTGAACGACCCATTGTTTAAAACCTCCGTAACATTCATCTATGAACTTTCGACTGCCGTATTACAGTGATGTCGCCGCTGATTTACCTTTGCCGCGACGACGAACGATCATCCAGTCCCAAACTTTTTTAGGCCTGGTTTTATATCCCTTTGCAGGCTGGTTCCAGGGAGACCGTGGCTGGTTGTTTCCCTTTGATTTTCCACGGCCGCCGCCATGAGGATGGTCGACCGAATTCATGGCAGTACCACGAACGGTCGGCCTGATGCCGCGATGACGGCTTCTACCCGCTGACCCGAGGGTCACGTTTTCGTGATCGATGTTTCCGACCTGTCCGATCGTTGCCATGCATCGGCTGTCGATAAGACGAATTTCGCCGGAAGGCATACGCACATGCGCATACTCGCCTTCTTTTGCGAGGAGCTGCGCTGAAGCGCCTGCTGAACGGACAAGTTGTCCGCCTTTGCCTGCTACCATTTCTATGTTATGAATGAAAGTACCTACGGGAAGGTTTGCCAGCGGGAGGGTGTTACCCGGCTTTATCTCCGCGTCTTTGCCTGACATCACCGTCTCGCCCACTTTCAGGCCGAGCGGCTGGATGATGTAACGCTTCTCACCGTCCGTATACTCGAGGAGCGCGATGCGGCAGGAACGGTTCGGGTCATATTCAATGGCTATGACTTTTGCTTCAACATTCAACTTCTCTCTTTTAAAATCGACAATGCGGTAGTATCTCTTATGACCGCCGCCATGGTGTCTGACCATGATCTGGCCGGTATTATTACGGCCGCCGCGTTTTTTGATCGGGACGATAAGTGACTTCTCTGGTTCTGTTTTGGTTATATCGGAATAATCTTCAACGGTGATGAATCTCCGTACCGGCGTATAGGGCTTAAATGATTTTACTGGCATTCTCTTATCCTCTTTGCGGTCCCGCGATGCGGGACCATTCTTTAGGATTTGTTATAAGTTTCAGTAATACGACTTACACCTTACAACGTATCGCTATTCTAGTTTTCCTCGACCATTGCTCCCCAAAACAACTTCAGGGACCGTTCTTATACTTCCTCAACCATCTTTATTTCCTGTCCTTTTTTCACCTTAACGATTGCCTTTTTCCAGTCGGACCGGAAACCGGAATGCGCACCAAGTCTGCGCTGCTTGCCGGGTACAATCGAAGTATGCACGTCTTCCACTTTCACTTTAAAGAGTTCTTCAACTGCCTGCTTGATCTGCCCCTTTGTGGAAGTCTTCTCTACCATGAAAAGATACTTGTTTTCCTTTTCGCGAAGCAGAGTTGATTTTTCTGTGATAAGCGGCTTTTTTATGATCTTACGAATATCCATGTTTGAACCTTCTCATTCGGCAAGGGAGCTTTCGGCTGTACCGATCGCTACTCTGCTGCTTTTAATTTTTCAATTGCTGCCACGGTGCATACTATTTTTTTTGCCCAGAGCACCTGATAAGCATTGAGATTCTTCACTTCTGCAATGACGAGTTCCGGAATATTCTTTGAAGCCCTTTTCAGCGCAGCATCCGCCTTGTCAAGGACAAGAAGCAGAGAATTATTCTGTACTTTCAGATTCTTGAGTATCTCGGCCATGTTCTTTGTTTTCGGTTCCTTGACTGCAACGGAATCCACCACAATGAAGCTGCCCTCTTTCATCCTCTCTGTGAGCGCCATATGGAGAGAGAGTTCGCGTTTCTGCTGCGGAAGCCTCTGGTAATAATCCCTCGGACGCGGCCCGAAAATAATGCCGCCTTTACGCCAAAGAGGGGAGCGAGTCGAACCCGCACGTGCGTTCCCTGTCCCCTTTTCCCTCCAAGGTTTATGTCCGCCACCTGACACTTCGCCGCGGCTTTTTGTTTTATGCGTTCCCTGCCGCTGATTGGCGAGGTAGCCAGTCACCACTTCATGAAGAAGCGCCGCCGATACCTTTGTCTCGAACAAAGCGGGCAATTCAACTTTTCCTGATTCTTTTCCCTGCACATTGTACACTGTTGTTTCCATAGCGTTATCCACCAGTCTCATTATAGAACAGCATTTTCATGTTCATGCATTCCCGCGTTCCCGCACTCAATGCCGAGACGCCGAAGATCGTGAACGTCGTTATTTTTTTGCAGTTACTTTTTTCTTGTCAGCCGCTTTCGCCTTAACCGGCGCAGCAACGGGTGCTTTTACTCTTTTTACTGTCTGTCCTATGACCAGAAGGCAGTTCTTTACGCCCGGTACCGCCCCTTCAATGAGCATCATGTTCTTTTCGAGGTCTACGGCAACCACTCTGAGACGCTGAACAGTGATCGTTTCGTTGCCGAGATGTCCCGGCATTCTGTGGCCCTTGATGACCCTTTGAGGCCTCTGACCGCCAAGACTTCCGACGGCGCGCTGCCTGTCCGATTGTCCGTGAGTCGCAGGCCCACCGCGGAAACCATGACGCTTTACCGCTCCGGCGAAGCCTTTGCCGATACTGGTACCGGTCACGTCGACATAATCGCCTGCCTTGAACAGGTCAACCTTGATCTCCTGGCCTGTCTGGCATTGCGCCACATCTGCAAGGCGGAATTCACGGAGATACTTTTTAGGGACAATATTATTCTTTTTGAACTGCCCGACGTATGGCTTCGTAAGGGATTTTTCCTTCACGTCTCCAAATCCGAGCTGCACTGCCGTATAACCGTCTTTTTCATTTGTTTTGACCGCGGTTACGATACACGGGCCAGCGGCAA
>MGVN01000044.1:0-2917 GCA_001800515.1 Elusimicrobia bacterium RIFOXYB2_FULL_49_7
AAAATCAGAATATGCAAGGGACGAAAGTCATAGACACAAAAACGTATGCCATTGTGAAAGAGCAGTTTGTTCTAGAAGGTCAAAGTCGGTATTCTGTTGTGGATTTTGTAGCCGACAGACTGAAGAAAGTGCGCAAAGAGTTTATTGAGCAAGGCAAGTCCTTGCCGGTAGACTGGCTGTATTTTTCGAGTAACATGATTGGCATGGCGGTCATTGTTCAGGAATATCTGGTGAAAACGCATGACATAAAGCTTGTCGGTACAAAATGGCAAAATTTGGTCGATCTTGCAATAAAAATCGATATTGGATATATTCGGCGTGGCGATCTTGAGATACATCCCGAGAGGCAACTGGTTAAGCTTTATGAAGCTTTGGGGATATCTTATGGGTACGCGAAATTGCCGAGCCAGTATGATGCGACACTGGTTGCGATCCTTGAGGGATCCATGTTTAAAGTAAAGAGAGTGGAGTTTTCGACGGATGAGTTTATTGGAGAAGCGACACCTGAAGAACTGCTCTCAGCCCTGAAAAATACGACGGATATATTGGCCGAAAATCTGAATAAACATGAGGCCCGGTTAATGGTGCAGACCGCTGCGGCCAAGACAGCAGAAAGTATTCTTGAAATTTTGCCAGGCATTAAGGAAAACGAAGGGTATTTTAGAAATATTTCAGTCGTGCTGTTGGCTGAAGAGTCAAGGTTAAAGTCTACGGCCGGAAAGAATGCAGAGAAAAAAATAATGCATGTTAATGCATTACGGATGCGATTGAACGGAAATGGTGAGAAAGGTCTTAGGCATTTTCTGGCTACTCTTGAGCCAAGACCCGGGGAAAGGTCTATCGATGTACTGAACCGTTTATTGAAAGACCCTAATTGGGGTGATGATTTTCTGAAGATTTATAAGAATGCCTTGGCTGGCAAGCCCAGAGAGGATCAATACGTTTTTTCTAACATTCTGGAAAAACGGCAGAATGGCGGTGAGCTTGATCAAAGTGATATTCGCTCCTTGATTAAAATATTTTTCCATAAGGAAACCCCGAAGACCAAGGAAGAAGCGGTTCTTTTTAGAAGGGATGAAGCAACACAGGAATATCTGATACGGAAGGTTGCTGTTTTACCAACAGGTGACGTGATGGCGCAACCGTTACTAGCGGGCGACACAATGAGGGTTGGTCTTACGAGTGCGCCTTTAGCGCTTAAACTTGCGGGTTCTGATGTCATTTTTTCAAACCATGGAGACGAGCTTGAAGTGTCGATAGGTTCAGAAACGGTCGGATTTTATGAAGAAGAACCGGGAAAGACCGGAATCAGAATTGGGAAATCCAAGACTATATTGCCTTTGGATGCGGGGGTCTTTTTCTGCAAGATCGGTGGTGTGCCGGTGAATGCGAAGAGTCGGATGGTGCAGGAGCAAACGTTTATTACAGACGAGATCTTGTCTTCAAGGATGCATAAGATAATTCTTAAGAGGGCTGTCAAAGATGCCGAGGGTCATTATGTGTATCCGCAGGACAAACTTGGCGGGCGTGGAGATAAGCTTGATAAATCGGGTTTAAGGAAGGTTAGGCAATTCGAAGACTTGTTGGAAAGCGACATGCCTGTTGTAAGCAGTGATGTTAGAAAAATGATCAGATCGGTCAAAGGAGCATTTTCTTACGGAGAGACCGGGATGGTTACAAGTCTTTTGCCAAATTTACTCGTTAAAGGTGTGGTGGATGAGATTCGTAACAGTATTCGCAAGAGACGTGTTAAGGCGATATTCTTTCCGAAACTGGTGACCGACTTCGAAACAAAAGATCTGAGTTTGAAAGAACAGTTCATGTTGCTTGACGCGAGCATCAAGGGGATGGGTGCTAGCCAGTATGGGTTCTCGGATATTGTTACAGATATCATTCTTCCTAATCCCTCTATTTTGAAAAAGAAGCGCGAGAAACTCAATATCGATAAACGTATGCGCGAATTTTTGAACGATGCTAAATTGCAGGAAAAGATTGAAAGCAGAGTGTTTAAATTAAGCAAATATTATCCTATGGATTTGATGACATTTACGGATGATGACATTGCTTATCTTAAGCGCGAGGGTATTCGTATTCATTATATGGATCATGAGAATGATTTTGTGATGAATTCCAAGGACAAGCTTATTTATAACAAGGAGGCTTTGTACAACAAATACATGGAAATTCTTGGCTCATCAGGGGGCATTGAAGATGGGTTTAAGCCTCTTTTGCCTGTGAGGGGTTCTAAGGCAATGGTGCGGGTTCTCTTTAAAAGAGGAACATTCCAACAAGTTCGGGACATTACGATTCCGACTTATGACAAGAGTGTTCCTGCGAGCATGGAAACGGCAGCAAGGAGGTTATTGATCGAGATTTATAATCGCCTGACGATTTTCGGCGGAGAAGAAATCCGGATCGCGACAGATGACGAAGGGCTTTTTTCTATGACACAGAGTTTGTTTTATAAGCCTGAGCTGAGTAATCGGCCTGTTGATCGTGGTTACAAGGCGATAATGAATTTCGCAAAGATTATTTATTCCAAGGATTTTGTTTTCTTGAGAGTTCCGATTCGTGCGCTTGATAACGAAATTTCAACTGAAATTAGAACTATTGACCGGGTGAAGAAGACCGGAGTATGGATGGGTCTGGATGTTGGAGGCTCAGACATCAAGGTAGTTTTTGTAAAAGACGGGAAGCTGTTAGATCATGTGATCAAAAAATGGTCGCCGAAAAGCATGACCGATCCGGTGATGGAACATATTCCTGCCATCAAAGAGGCTTTGTATGAATTGATCAGGAAGGTCAAGGCCGAGGATACGACGTTTGATGAAAAGAACATCAAGGCGCTCGGTGTCAGTGTCA
Organism: Elusimicrobia bacterium RIFOXYB2_FULL_49_7; assembly: GCA_001800515.1. The sequence goes on from MGVN01000044.1 coordinate 2,863, forward strand.
ACCTTGTGGTGGTCGATAACCAGATTAAGGGTATTGGCCCTGTTGTTGAGTCGGT
>MGVN01000044.1:3049-5768 GCA_001800515.1 Elusimicrobia bacterium RIFOXYB2_FULL_49_7
CGCTGGCACTCTCGGGTGGAACTGGACTGGCTACGGGGTACGGATCAACGCAGTTATTATCCGAGGGCGGTAACGTAGTTATTGATTTAGGTGAAGAGGCTCCAGAGCATTCGTTCAGTAAGGTCGAGGGAGCGGCACAGCAATATATTTCCCAGCGTGCGGTTTTTAGATTGGCTGAAAAGGCGGGATTGAAAGATGAAATGGCGCGATTCATGAGTGAGGCTGAGAAGTTGGAACATCTTCAGAGGCTTTATGATCTGGGAGATTCAAGGGCTGTTGCCGTCTTTGAAGAGTTGCCAAAATATCTGGCGGCGTTTGTGAAACATTTGTCGACGTTTTTATCAATCAAGAATGTGGTCATTGGCGGGCGTATCACTAAAGGCGAGACCGGCAAATATCTGCTTCAGGAAACGCAACGGTTATTGGGTGCCCGAATTAATGTTTATTTTCCCAAGGCACCGGCGGGTGTATCTCAAGAAGTATACAACGAAGTTGGTCAGGCGATAGGGGCTACCTATTACGCTGATTACAAGATAAATACTCCTGACATGGCATCTACATCGGATGTGGGTGGTATTGATTTTAACCGGATTGATATGAATAAGAAGTCTGGAAGCGGTTCAGAGGTTGAGTTTTCTACAAAGGTTATGGAACGGTTTATGGGTGAAAACATGGATGGTGCCAGGGCAATTATTATAAGAATTATGCCTGTGGCAAACGTTCTGCCTTTACTCGGTTTGGCTGTTTCAAACGGAGGAGTAACTGGCTTATCCTTAGCAGATGATGCGCACGTTGTTTTATCCAGATTATCGATTTTACGGTCATGGATAGTTAGAAATGAAGATGTTTAATGGAGGAAGGAAAATGAAAAGCTCAACTTTTAAAAGATATATTTGCATGCTGACGCTTGTTGCTTTTCTATTGACTGGCGTTGTGCCTCCTGCGCATGCCCAGGCGATCTTTCCTGCTCCGGGCCAAATGGTTCATCCAACGGGCAGTTTTACTCCCGTATTGATGCGTGGTTTGCGCGTGAATTATCGAAATCCTTTCGAATTTTATTTTGTAATGGGCAATCCTCAGAATCCGCGAAAAGATGATGACCAAAAGAAGCAATATGAAAAGCTTATTAAGTATTTCATGGCATCCTTGATCACGCCCAATCGTGATATGTGGGTAAACCTTTCTCCGATGGAATCCAATCGTATAATTTCCGACAATTTTTCTCTGACTGAAATGGGTCGGGATCTGCTGCTTCAAGACTATCTTTTGAAACAGTTTACAGCGTCCTTGATGTATCCCAAGGATGGCGTTGGCAAAGAGTTCTGGGGGAAGATTTATAAAAAGGCCTATCAGGAGTTTGGTACAACGGATATTCCCGTTGATACTTTTAATAAGGTCTGGATAGTAGCTGATAAAGCAGATATTTATCAGAAGAACGATACGGCATTCTTGCTAGAAAGTCATCTTAAGGTCATGCTTGAAGAAGATATTGCGGCCATTGAACCGAACAATGATTCTTTGACTGACAGCACAGCGGATGCGCATACACACAAAATGGTGGTTGATATTATTCGTGATGTAATTGTTCCGGTAATTGAGAAAGAAGTTAATGAGGGAGAGAGTTTTTCGCAGGTTAGGCAGGTTTACAATTCAATGATTCTGGCCACATGGTTTAAAAAGACGTTCAAGGACAACTTGTTGAGCCAGGTGTATGTGGATAAGGATAAGGTAGCAGGTATTGAATTGAATGATCCTGAGATGAAAGACCGGATTTATCGGCAGTATCTCGAAGCATATAAGAAAGGTGTGTTCAGCTTTATTCAGGATGAGCTGGATGATGCATCGAAGGAAGTTTTGTCGAGAAAGTATTTCTCAGGCGGTATGATGGCCGTTGATCCGCAGATTATTAACGTACAAGTTTCGCCGGATCAAGCTATGCGGGCTTTATCGGTTGTTGATTTGTCAGTGGCTCAAGTAGATTTGGCTGGATTAGACGGCAAGTTTTTCAGACCGGAGATGCGGGAACCTGAACGAATAGTGACCAATGACGCAAGTCAGACCAGTGATTTGAAAGTTTTATTTCGAAAAATGAAGAATCTTGAGCAGTTACGAAAAGAGACCGCAAGCGGGATTGCGACAGAAGATTATGATGGTATTTCCAATAAGCGTCCGGATAAAAGCGAGCCTGTGTTATCTGATGGGGATGCCAGGTGGCAGGAGGCCGAATTTAATGAATTGCTGGCATCCATAGGGAGAGATGAACGGACTTCTTGGAAGGGAACAAAAAATGAAGATGATAATGTTGATAAGGATACTCATGCGTTGGCAGTCTTTAACGAGGTGTTGGCTTCTATAGTAATGGGAGAACGTAATATTTGGAAAACTGCTGAAGAAGGAAGCGGTCTTGTTCCGGATTTGGAGACAGTAACAGCTGTTGTGAAGGTGGTACAGCCGTTTTTTGAGACCCGATTGGCAGAAGATGACGATCAGCGGGATCGTCGGGAGAGAATTGTTAGGAATCGGATAAAAGCTTTTCAACGATTGCTTGGCCCGGATGTGATTTATACAAGTATTTCTCCGAGACCAACGAGAGTTGATCTTGAGGTGAATAGATTCCGGTCAGAAATGACTTCTGATCAAAAAGAAAATGTCCGCTGGCTTATGCGCATGCTCCATCAAATATATCTGGAGTTTAAGCCATTAAAAGGATTACGTGAGT
>MGVN01000045.1 GCA_001800515.1 Elusimicrobia bacterium RIFOXYB2_FULL_49_7
TTTTTTCAGATATAACAAACCGGCGCCCATATTCCATCCATAAAAATGGGCGGTCATACGGGCATCGCCGTAGAGTCCGGAAAGGGCCTCAATGGCTTTGGCCGCCAGGGTGGAAAAGAGGACCGGCTCCTGATAATCCGCGCCCCCGGACATGGAGTCCACACCGAAATCCTCCCAAAGCTGATAAAGCAATTTGCTCAAATCAAAGCTATTTTGAAATTTTACCAAAATGACCCTGGGAGCGACCGCGTTCTTCCATCGACCGATTTTTGCGTTAACACCCGCAATCTGGAGCTTGTTATGAATGGACAGCAGTTCGAGTCCGGATTCCTCTTCAAATTCCGGCTGATTTTCAAGAAGCGGTCCGATTAGGATATAGCGATCTCCGAATCGTTTTTTGGTTTCGACCAGTTTGTTGGACAGGACCGTGTGAATACCATCGGCCTTGTTACAGACCTCCCAACTGACGTCGAAAAGGACGCTCGGGCTGTCAGGCATGACCTCCTCCTATTTCAACAGGGATCCCTCGCTGCTGAAGCGTCTCAATCAGATCGTTCAGGACATTCATGTAGATGACATAGGCATCATAGGGCGATTCGTACGGATTGAAATATTTATGCACATCGCCGTCGGAAAACCACTTGGTACACATATAGTAGAAATGGTCGGAAGTGAGCAGTTTACGCCAAATGCCAATCAGGTTGATATCCCCGCTCTTTTTCACGGCCGACTCCAGCTGGTAGGCCATTTCAATGGCCGAATTCTGCAACGGATTACCGATCCAAGCGGTCAGATCGCGTTCGATATCGGCCCAGGAAGTGAAATAGGGACAGTCTATCTTGGCCACCGGGGTATAGCGCTGTCCCGCTTCAGACGGCGTGATAAAACCGAAATCCGGGTGTTTGAAGATGGCCCCGGGTAAGGCGCGCATGAAATTGAAGATACCGGTGTCCTCCCACTGGTGCTCACCAAAGGTTTCATAATCCATGAACAGGTTCAGAACCTCACCATTGCCTGCAATACTGTGGACCCAGGAGGCATACTTTTCCGCGGTCAGCGGATAGCTCTCCCAGCCGCGGTTGCCGAAACGAAAGGCGATATCATCCGACAGTTTGTAGTTCTTCATCATCAGGTTGAGCTTATAGCATCCGGCAGGTTGGTACACAAAATTGGGGGAGCGCCAGCCCAGAATATGGTCTGCGCCTTCAGCAATAATGGTGCGGTATCCCAACCCTTCGATAAAACGGGCCAACTCGTTGTTGTATATCAACTCGGTATTGCGGAAGGTCTTGGGAGTCTGATGAAAAAGCTTCTCGACCTTTTCCTTATGAAGCAACACCTGTTCCTTGAATTCCTGTTTGGAATAGAGAAAGGAAAGCGAATGATAAAAGGTCTCGTTGATAAACTCCACGCAACCGGTATCCGCTAATTTCTGGAAAAGCTCAATGACATGGGGATTGTATTTTTCAAACTGCTCCAAGGCGACGCCCGACACGGCAAAAGAGACCTTGAAACGGCCCTCCCATTGCTTGATCATGTCCAGGAGCAAATTGTTCATGGGAATGTAACACTTGGCCGCCACCTTGTTCAGGATATCCCGGTTGTTCTTTTCATCCTCGTAGAAATGGTTGGTGCCGATATCAAAAAAGGAATAGTCCTTCCGCAAACGAAAAGGCTGATGCACTTCGAAATAAAAACAGAGTGAAACCATGGTCCTCTCCTACTGTTGTTCCGTTAAAGAAACGTAAATCTCCCGGACCTTGATGCCCGCACTCTCCCACTCGATGTTCTGGAGTTCACCCTTGCACCGTTCCACCACCTCGCCCGCATATCCCTCGTTCGACAAAAGACGAACCATCTGGTCCGCCAGCGTATGAACATCCCAGAAATCCACCTTCACCGCGTTCTGCAAAACCTCCCCCACCCCGGACTGCTTCGAAATCAGAATGGGAACATCGTACAACAAAGCCTCAAACGGCGTTATCCCAAACGGCTCCGACACCGACGGCATCACATACAAATCACTCATCGCATACATCCGCTCCACATCCACACCACGCAAAAATCCCGTAAAATGAAACCGGTCCGCTATCCGCATCCCGGCCATCCAATTGATCATCCGAGGAAGCATGTCCCCGCTGCCCGCCATCACAAAACGAACATTCCGCATCCGCTTCAATACCAGATACGCGGCCTGAAGAAAATAATCCGGCCCCTTCTGCATCGTCACCCGACCCAAAAAGAGAACCACCTTCTCCTTGACCCCCTTCTTGATGCCGAACCGGCTCAACGTCCGATCCTTGTCAACCGCATTGTGTACCACCTCTATCTTCGACGGATCCACCCCATAACGCTTCACCAAAATGCTCTTCGTGTAATAACTCACCGCCACCACTCGGTCCGCAGCCTCCAATCCCGCCCGCTCAATGTCATACACCCCTTGGTTCACATGCTCCCCGCTCCGGTCAAACTCCGTGGCATGAACATGAACCACCAACGGCTTCCCGCTGATACGCTTCGCATTGATCCCCGCCGGATACGTCAGCCAATCATGCGCGTGAATAACATCAAATTCCTCAGTGATACCCAACAATTCCCCTATCAAACCATAGCGATGAACCTCCTCAAATAGGTTCACCCCGTAATTACCCGAAAAATCAAGCACCGAAAATCGGCTCATATCCCCCAGGTCCGCTTTGACCTGGTTCACACGCAATGCCGTCAGCTCCTTGAACGAGGTCACCGTATAGTAAGGCGATAACTGAACCGGAAACTGAAAACGACTCTGTGAACGAATCTCCGAACGCGACAACATCTTCTCCAACGCTTCGTCCACCACCAACTCATCCGCCGCGATCACCGACAACCCCTGCATCAGAGGAACCGTCATCCGCTTCTTCGTGGGCAGCACAAACGCCACCTCCACCCCGTTCTGAACCAATCCCTTCGATAATCCATAGCAGGCCGTCCCCAATCCGCCGCTGATAAAGGGCGGAAATTCCCACCCGAACATTAAAACACGCATGGTATCTCCATTTCTTTAATTCCATTTATAAGCCGGTATACGGTTGTATCAATTGGTGTCATTAATCTGAAGGATAAGGGTAATATGTCGCTGCAGTTCTTTGATGGAAAAAGGTTTGATGAGGACTGCCGTGACTTTCAGAGAAGATAATCGGGAAAGATTCTCATCGTTATCAAAAGCCGTAATGATAAGAACCGGAATATTTTGAGTATCTTTATCTTTTCTAAGATTGCGCAGTACTTGAAAGCCATCCATTTCCGGCATCATCAGATCCAACAAGATGATATCCGGGCGCATGGAACCGGCTCGAATACAAGCCTGATGGCCATTGTCCGCATATTCAATTTGAAAAGGATAGGAAAGCAGTTGAATGGTATGCATGATAACATCACGCACCGAAGGGTCATCATCCGCAATAAGGATTTTCTTGGCTTTCTTGCGGTCAATTATGTTCTTGGAAATTCCTTTCTTTTCAAGAAAGGCAATAAGTTCCTCCCGTTTAATGCGACGATGCGGAGATAAAGCGCCCTTTTCCGCTCTGAGTTCACCGGAATCACAGTATTTTCTCACAGTATCCGGATGGGCGCCTAACATGTCGGCTATTTCTCCGGTCGTATAAAAAACGGAATTTCCAGACATAAAACGTAACCCGCCTACAGTAAACTCGAAAACTCGAAAACTCGAAAACTCGAAAGTGCGTGGAAATTATAGCATTCCAAGGCTGCTATGTCAAGAAAAAAACATCCGACATCAATCTTGCGACGCCATTTTGGAAACGCGTCATGCACCATTTTTACGTTAGAGTATTTTTCACCACACCTTCTTTAAACCTGATAGAAATTCACCAAAATCGGATTGCCGACACTTTCTTTCAATAATAATATCAATGTTTTATAGAACGGCTCTATTTTTGCTAATTGCTTCACAAACAGCATCTCTTAAACAAAAAAATGGAGGAAAAATGAAAAAGGTAGTCCTGTTGTTGATGCTATTACTCCTTTCAAGCTCATTTGCTCAAACCGCTGCTGATTCCGGTCGTTTTCTTGGAACCGTAATCGATTCTTTTACTCAAGAACCTATTCCCGGTATTCTCATTGAACTACGTCAGGGACGAAACCTGCCCGGTACTTTTCTGGATTCCATCCGCACAAATATCAACGGACAATACCTTTTCGATAGTCTTCCCTTGTCCATCAACATCCGCTATTCTCTTACCGCATCCGGTGCTCTTTACAGCGCACAATCCGTTACTAATCTCATCTTGACTCGTGATGCCGCAGTTGACACCGTCAACTTTGTATTGGATACCAACGCCACACCGACCGGCACATTCATGGGAACCGTCACGGATTCCACCACAACCGAAGTATTGCCAAACATGCTGATGGTTCTCCGAATCAGCAGCGGTACCTTTGTGGATTCGATCAGAACCAATGATGCCGGGCAATATATGTTTGACAATCTTACGCTATCCGGCACGACCCGCTATACCCTCACCGCATCCGGGGAAGGTTATATCTCAAAAATGACGACCAATCTGTTAGTCTCGCTTACCACACCCATTGACACCGTAGATTTTGAACTGGTCACCGGAGAGATACCCACCGGAACATTTATCGGAACCGTCACGGATTCCTTAAGCACGCTGCCTATTGCAAACGCCCTCGTTCTCCTCCGGATAGGTACCGGACCCGGCGCTGTTTTTGTGGATTCCACCCGAACGGATGAAACAGGCAATTACATCCTGGATAACCTACTCCTCACTTCACTGACAAGCTATGCCATTGCTGTTTCAGCCAACAACTACCTGTCCAAGAATATCAATAATCTGCCTCTTACTCTGGCAGCTCCGATTGATACCGTAAATTTTAAACTGGTCGCCATGGATACATCCAATAGCTGGGTTTTCTATGGAACCGTATGCAATGATACGGCTTGCACGACGCCCCTTGAGAATGCGACCATTATCTTAGCCACCTCTTCGATTCGTTACAGTGCTACGTCGGATAATCTGGGACAGTTTTCGTTTTTGATTCCAGCCACCAGCCGAAATTACCAGTTTAAAGCTTCCCTGGAAGGTTATTTGATTGATTCGGCCTTTGTCACGGTGGATCAAGATAGCCTGTTCCGGAATGCGGTTCTGGCCGTTGACCTGAGTACGTCCGTTGAATCCGTTCCGATGCAAAATGTCGAAGGATTAACAGCCGCCCCTAATCCTTTCAACCCCTCGGTAACCCTTTCCTATTATTTGAACAAAAAGGGCCTTGTGTCCATTGATATTTTCAATTTATCCGGACAAAAAGTAGCTGATTTTCACAAGACCACCCAATCCACCGGTCGTTATTCTGTTGAATGGAACGCCTCCGCCCAACCCAGTGGGACCTACCTGGTTCGTGCAAGTTTGTCCGGGAAAAGCTATTCGCAAAAGATTATTTTGTTGAAATAAAAGAGAAGGATTATTTGTAGGGGCAGGGTCATTCTGCCCCTACAAAGCGGCAACAGCCTCAATCTCTATCGTGGCACCCAACGGTAAGTCTGCTACCTGAACAAACGAACGAGCAGGCAAGACTTCCCCTGCAACATATTCCGCATAAATCGAATTAACCGCATCATAATTGGCCAAATCTTTTACAAAAATATTCACCTTAACCAGATTATCCAAAGTGACACCCGCCTCCTGAACCACACTGGATAAGTTTTCAAAACATTGGCGTGTTTCCAGCCGGATATCACCGGCAACTAATTTACCCTCGCTGTTTAAGGGAATCTGGCCAGAGATAAAAAGAAATCCATTTGCAGCCACGGCCGGAGAATAGGGACGTCCGCTCTTTTTACCACCAGGGAAAAATGCCTTTTTTGTCATTGAACACTCCTGTCGGGCGCTTCGATAAGCTCAGCGCCCACGAAAATAAAGATTAAATAATTCATTACGGTGTTAGCTGGGACGGGCGCTGAGCTTGTCGAAGTGCCCGTTTCTTCACATGCCTTACCACATACATTGCCACAAGGCCTGCCAAAATCACCACCACAACAACATCCACAATGTGACTGTATTTCATCACAACAGTCCAGTTCTTTTTGAGGTAATAACCGACCACGGTGAGAAAGCTGTTCCAAAGGCCCGCACCAATGACAGAATAAAAACAAAACTTCACAATCGGCATTTTACCGATACCGGCCGGAATGGAAATCAAGTGGCGTACCACCGGAATAAAACGGCTGATGAAAATGGTCACCTCTCCCCGCTTCTGAAAAAAGGATTCGGTCCACGCCAGTTCCTCTTCATCCAGGAGCAGATATTTTCCGAACCGATTGATGAAAGGTTTGCCGCCATAACGACCTATCCAATAGGACAAAAGCGATCCGATGAGACTGCCTACAGTAGCAAAAAAGATGACGCCCGCAAAGGAAAAGCGTCCTGATTCAATCAGAAAGCCTGCAAAAGGCATAACCGCTTCGGAAGGAATGGGAAAGACCATGCTTTCCAATGTCATCAGGACGGTGACGCCCCAATAACCGGTCGCATCGATAAAGGCGGTTGCATATTGGGCAATAAGGGCTGTGATACTCATGTGGAAATCCTGTATTTCTATTGATGTTTTCTTATATAAGCCTGTGTGTAGGAAAAATAACCTTTCACCTCCCGATATCCAACACCGGAAGAGGAAAACATCTCATTCATGCGACGGTCGCGGACAACGCAATAAAGGGAGAAATGATGCATTCGGGTATCTACTGGGGGCAGAAATCCAGCAATGGGTCCATTGTTTTGGCCCTGCATCAGGATTAAGGAATCCTGCTTCATACCGGATTGATAATCCGAGTTAGTGAAAAGCCAGTCATAATGATAAATCTCATAATCCTGCTTAATGACATTATCCTTCATCGAGAAATATTGATACCGCTGAATCAGCGTATCCCCAACCAGAACACCCGAGTCAGCAACAAAAAGATAGGATTTATCAACATCAACCGTAATGGTTTCAGGCGGTGCGACAGGATTATTTTCATCGTATAAATACTGCACCTTTTCTGTGTGCGTAGGAATGGAATCAGGATCCTGCATATCTTTTCCGGTGAGCGTATAAACCTTTAGCCAGCGAATACACGGATTCTGATTGGTCTGAAGGGAATCCAATTTACAGGTATAACGGATGGTAAACAACTTCTCCACCATGACATCCACATCGCCATATATATGGGCCACAATCTTCACCTGGCTGGCAAAGTTATTGACCATGTTCTTCATGGAATCCGTAAGCGGCGGCGACATCAACGACAATGTCTTAAACATATTGTCCGCATCCGCCATTGTAAGAGACGTATCAATCCCTTTAATCGTATTCTTCAGCAGGGTCGAATAAAATAACGCAGAATCCGGCAGTCTGAATTTCACTAAAGTATCCGTTCCCGCTACCGTTGACAACCTTTTTGACTGACTTAAAAATATCTCGTTCCCATAGAGGTCTGTTCCATAATCATAATAAATGGTCCAGGTGATGGTGCGGCTGCTGCCGGGTTTGAATTTGCAAAGCAGACTTAAAGAAACCGAATCACCCGGTGCCGCTTCCGGGGGTTCGCAAACAATGGCCAGCGGCCTTGTTTTGCTACCGTCCACGTTTTCATAGGTGGTTGGAAAGTTGGAGCATCCCATCAGAAAGACGGTGGCCGAACTAAGGATTGAAACAATCTTTTTCATATTAAAACTCCGCTTTCACGCCCAATGAGGGAATGATAATGCCGCCGATGACCTGACGATCGGAGTAATCATAATTATAATCATAGGTCTCGGGACTGTTATAAATCGGATAATTGACGTTCTGAACATCCAGATAAGCCGACAATATCCATTTTTCGTAGATAAACTTCTTGTCCACTCGGACATCCAGCTGGACAAAAGCTCCCATTCTGTCCGACAAATACTCCCCTAAAACCGGTCGATACCGGCCGTTTTCCGCGTCATAGAAATACTGATGCTCCGTATAGCTGAGATAAGGCGTGTAAGGATTTCCGGTTACATAGCGGAGTCGGCCTCCGACCTCCCAGTTCCTGGGTAACCGCCAAGAGCCCACAAATTGCAGATTATGTGTCTGATCCTTACCATACAAGTACCATTTGTCCGGGTCCCAAGCACTTCCCGCCTGAGCTTCTTCATCCATTCTTCTGGGCGACCGGCGCTCACTTCTTGAAAGAGAGTAGGATATCCAGCCAAAAAAATGTTCGCTCTGACTATGACGTAACATCAGTTCAAAACCGTACATCCTGCCCTCCTGGTCAGGCAAATAATTAACCGGATTGCCGCTGGAATTAAAGGAATCAGATTGAGCAGGAATATTTTTCTGGGTATTATAATAGGTTTGGACATCCAGCCCGATGAGATCCGTTAACTGATACTCATACCCTAAAACAGCCTGTTTCCCCAAGGTAGCAGGGAGTTCCGGATTGCCCCACACGGAATCAATAGCCTGTCCATAGGGTTCTGGGGATTGGTTATACATTCCAAGCGCCCCTTTCAGCGTATGCCCTTTTTTCCAATTGAATCGGGAGGTGACCCTGGGCGATAGGCGTCCTTCGGAAAGTTCCGTGTAATAATCATACCGAAGCCCAGGAACCAAGAGCAATGATTTAACGGGTTTATATTCTGCATTGACATACCCGGCTAGATCAGACACATACAGATCTCGTTTACTCTGTCTTGCACCATCTGCCGAAAGAATATCCAAGGTATAATCAACCCGGTATAACGCCATATCCAATCCGGAATTCAACTTTAACTTTTCCCTAATCTGCCATGCCCACTCATCTCTCAAATAACCGCCATATTGAATAAAATCCCCTTTTGCAAAGGAGAAAATATTGAATGAGGTGGGTGCATTGCCCCACTGCAAACGGAATTCATTGTCCATACTCTTATTAATGTGCTGGTCCCATCCATAGATCAGGGTCTGAAAATCCACGGACTGGGAAATCTCGTCCTTAGCCTCACTGACCTCCGTACTCCCCCCCCGAACCTCTGAAAAAACGAATTTCATCTGATCCGTAAAGGCAAACCCGGTCAAAAACATCCGGCAATCGCGACTCGGTTTATAATCTAATCTGGCCACAATATCCCAATAATAAGGCACCACTGTCATGGGCAGTATGATGCCCGCCTGCTTTAGACCCCAATTCAAAACATCCGCGATGTAGCTTCTCCGAGCGGTGACCAGAAGGGCGAATTCTTCATTAATCGGCCCTTCCGCTAAAAAGGAGGCGTCAATCAGATTGATATCCACATTGCCATGCCACCGGTCCGTTTTGGCGGGCCGTCCTTTAATTTCCACTACCCCGCCCACAGTATTGCCATAGCGGGAATTAAACCCACCGGGATAGAGATCCACAGATGATAAGGCATCAGAATTATAGGTTGATTTCAATCCGCCAAAGTGAAACAGGACCGGCAGCTCCATGCCATCCAGAAAATACCGGGTATCCCCTGTCCCACTACCGCGCACCACAATCTCCCCGCCGTTAAAGGAGGAACGGGCCACGCCCGGCAGCGCCTGCACCACCTTCACCGCATCACCGCCGAACCCGGGAATCCGCTTAATTTCCGTTAAAGTGAGCTGAGTCTTGGCCACTTCCTCTTTCTCGACCGTGCCGTAGACCACAATTTCATATTCGTTGTAATTCAGTTTCTCAAGCCGGTATTCGTTTTCCGTAAGCGCTCCCTTTTCCACCGCTTCAATAATACTGTCCGCCCTGTACCCGGAGACCGGAAAAGACAATTTAATAATACCCGCCGGCAGCGACTGAAAGGCAAAGCGGCCCAGCGAATCGGTCTGAGTCACAATGGCCCCTGCCTCATAAAACTGACCTTCAAATCCGCCGATCTTCTGTAGATAAACGGTCCAGGGTACGCGAAGGGTGGTGTCCCGCGTGGTATCCGGAAAGGCGGCCACAATAGTGGCAAAGGGAATGGGAGAGCGTGTTCCCCGTTCAATCAGACGCCCTTTTAAATTGACGTACTTTTCAAGTTCTTTGATTTCATCCTGCACGGAAAAACGGTATTCATATTGGAGAAGGACCGGGACCGCTACGCCACCCGCTATGGCCGGTTCGTATTGAAACCGGCGCACGGCATGAAGTGCGGCCGAGTCCATGGAAGGGTTTAGCCCCTGAAGCACGGTAATGGAATCCACTCGGCCCGAATCGGTAATAAACAGTTCAAACAGAACCTTGCCCTCCACCCCTTTCTTGAGCTCTTCGGCCGGATAGTCAGCCTTGATAAATTCCTTGAGCACCGGCATCTTTTCAAAGGGGGCCAATTCAGGTTCAGCGGTTGAATCGATTTCAATCTCCTGGCCAAAAAGGAGACGACTCAAGGCAAACATCAACAACACAATCCATTTTTGTTTTTTCATAGTATTATTCCAGTAGAACAAATTTCACGCTAATCGTGAGCCATACGGCAACCGGGGTATCCCCCTGCAGGGCGGGCTCAAACTCCATTTTCTTAAAAGAAGCCAATGCAGATTCACGACTGCCGAATCCAAGATCATTCAATAGTTCAACCTGCTTGACCCGACCGTCCGCACCTATCAATATTTTCGCCCGCATCTTGCCTTCAATGCGGTTTTTCTTCATCTCTTCCGTGTATTCGGGCTTAATCTGAAACTTGACTACCGGCATCTTGGTCACCGTGGTCACAGAGGCCACTTTGCCTTCCAGCTGCTCCTGAGTGGCGGTCAGCGTATCGATCTCCTTGTTCAGCGTATTGCCCAGCTTTCCAATAACCGCTTCTTCAGCAGAACCGCCTGCTCCAATGCCGATGGAATAGACTTTTCGCAATCCATAGACCCGCTCAACAATCTTTTTGGATTCATCCTGTTTTTCGGTTGCATTCTCTTTTTGATTCAAAAGCGGCTTATCGGTTAAATCAATGGGCTTTTTCGCTTCGGGCTTTGGAACAATAACCGGCAATTTAACCGCTTCCTTCTTCTTTTCTGCCATGACAAATTGGGTCTTCATTCGCGTTACTTTGACCTCATCGATTATCACAGGCAAGAGTTTCATGCTCTTTAAATAAAAGCCCAGGCCCAAAAAGAAAATAATGCTTAAAATAAATATGGCCTGAAAACGACGATCCGGGCCGGCTGAAATCGACAAGGGGGCTTCGTATATGCGCAGGTCATTCGGGTTCATGATCATTCCTTTTGGACGGCAAGGATGGAAAAGTTGGAAAACCCGGCCTTACTGCAGCTGAACATCACTTTTTTGACCACCACAAAGGGATGTTCTTTATCGCACTGGATAATGACTTCCGGTATCTGAGCGGTATCTGAGATGAGTTTCTTTTTCGCCATCATATAATCATAGATGTTGTTATTTAAAAGCGAATCGGAAGAAACCATGTCTGCCACAGAAGCCAGCACCCGGCCGTCCGCCAATACCTGATCGCGCGTAATTTCCACCATAGCAGCGGTTCGTGGGGCCTCCTTTGAGGCAGAAAGCGGGAGCTGCAAATCCGAAGAAACGGTAATCAGATTCCCTTCGGCATTGTAGCTTTGTATCAGGAAAACCAGAAGCAGTGTAAGGATATCAATAAGCGAGGTCATCTGCGGCTTAACAATGCTCTGTAGTGCTTCTTGTTTGCGGGCTAATCCATTGACCTTGAAGACCATACGCTGTTCCTATTTTCCGGCTTCCAGAGTTGCTGCCGCGCCTGCCACCGCGGTCTTTGAGAAACCGGCGCCACGACAGACATCCAGCACATCCACGACATATTTAAAGGAAATCTCATCCCGCACAGCCACCACGGCTTCTTCCTTATTCTCCATCTCTTCCCGCCGCACCTTGAGCCGATCGGACAGTGAGGTGTAATCGTACTGCGGTCCCAGCTTAGGCAGGGAATCGAGCATCTTTTCGCCATAGGTTACGGCAATGTATTCAGGATGAAGAACCAGGGTCATCTTGAGTTTAGGTTTGCCGCTGCCCGACAAGGTGCCGCTCCCCACATTGGGCGGAAGGGAAAGCTCCAGAATCGAGAGGTGGGCATACACCGCCAAACTTGTCAGAAAGGGGATCAGCATGATCAGCACATTCATGATGGGGCTGATATTCAGATCCACTTCGTCCTCCATGGCATCCGAAGGGGCATTGCGGCCGGACAGGGCGGTCAGCGTCTTCATGCCTGTTTTTTTCGAAGGTAATTCATGAAACGGACCAGGGACTCATCCAAATCTTTTGTCAATGCGTTCTGTCGGTTATAAAAAAAGGTATAGCAAATCATGCAGGGAACCGCGACAATCAGACCAAAGGCCGTGCAATTCATGGCCTCTGCAATACCCTGTGCAAGAAGCGTGGCTTTTTTTGATGCCTCTACAGCGGCAAGTGAGGAAAAGGAGGATTGGAGACCGGCCAGGGTTCCAAGAAGGCCGAGCAGGGTGGCGATGTTGGCAAACAGAGAGAGGTAGTTGAGCCGTTCGTTCATACGCGGCAACTCGCGAATAGCCGATTCCTGAACACCTTCTTCAACTTCTGCCACGGTCATACCCGCTTTAACCCGGCTGACAGCGCTCTTTAATAGATTGGTCAGAGGATCACGTCCTTTTTCCAATGCTTTGGAGGCGCCTTCAATATCATTATTATTCATGAGCCGGATGAGATCCGGGGCAGAAGGCAAACCCTTCCGACCGCAGACCCGGAAATAAAAATAAAACCGTTCTACCACAACAGCCATGGCAAAGGCCAACACAACCAGAATGGGCCACATAAAGAGGCCGCCGGAAATAAAGAATCGCGCCAGAGATTGAATCATATTTTTCTCCTATTTTAACAAGCTTTAAAAATACGAATTTTCATACCCCGACTAATACAAAAAGAGGGCCAAAATGATTTGTCAATGTCTTCGCTTTAAAGAACAGTGAGATAGCGCGATTTCGTGGTCTGTTCCGCGATTCGTTTTTTAGAAAATATATGAATTGGATATAGCGCTATATCAAAGCGATATAAGAAAGTCGAAAAGTTACAATAAATATCTTTGCATCAATTTGTTGCATATTCTTATTTAGTCACCCGGAATAGGTTCAATGTCTTCAGTGCTAACGATTGTTACCCGCCCTGTCAATTTGTCAATCCAATAATTAGTTCCGTTTCCTCCTTTATATGGATTTGTACTTCCTATTCAATTGTCAAGTCCCGTTTCCGACATTTCATGAAACCGTGCATGCTTTTTAATTATACACACGGTCTTATATAATTGCGCATAATCTTCGCAATGTCTCGTTAGGAACATTCCAGTTCTTTAGTTGCTTTGACACAACATCAA
>MGVN01000046.1:0-4834 GCA_001800515.1 Elusimicrobia bacterium RIFOXYB2_FULL_49_7
TCCAAACTGAATCGACCCTGATTGATGGCACCGGAAGCAGAAGATAAAAGGTTGCCCATCACACCCACTGTCAAACTTCTTGTTCCGTTCGAAATGGCATATTCTATTTCCCGCGTTTCATTCGGCGCAGCCAAACGCACATTCAGCAAACCGTTCAACCGAACGGCACCCGCATCCTGAATATGACCGGTAACTCGGACTTTTTGAAACGCTGAAAGTGTATCAAAACGGTAAGCACTGTCCGCAACAATTCTTCCAAATCGGGGATAAGCAATCATGGCCGGATCGCCGAAGAGATTATAATAATTTGAATTGACGGAATTGTTCTTGGATTTAGCGATAAACATCGCTTCACCAATGGACACCGGCTCCGCAGAAAGGGCCGTATCCAACAGTTCCGCAAGAAAACTGATGAGCAGGTTTTTATTGGCCACCGCCGTTGTCAGCCGCGACGCGCCCACGGTTGCGGCCATCCCAAGGCCGGAGGTGGTAAGCAGACGGATACAAACGCTTTCCTTATAAGGGTTGTCGAATTCACCGACATTGCAGGAGGCGGCCCAGAAAAAGCCGTATTTATCCGTGTTCCGTAATCGGGGCAAGGTCCGGGAAAGCGTGAAGGTCTTTTCGGAAGTCAGTTGATCAAAGGCACCATGTCCCACAAAGACCCAGAAATTGACCCCCTCACTCACCCGATCCACCAACGCCACTTCTGCCTCCGGTTTTTCCTGGGTCACTCCATTGAGAGCATAATCTTGAAGATAGACCTTCACCTGCTCCATGGAAGGCGGAAATTTCCTGGCAACATCCTCTGCCACCTGCATGTGGGGAAGCGAGATGTTGACATCATCGATGACACTGAGCTGATAGTCATCATCCGCCAGGAGCAAGGCGCGGTTCCGCCATTCCGGACTCCCGGCAGCATTGGTTTCCACTTGAATGATCTTATCTACCGCGGTTTCCGCTTCGGAAAGCGAGGAAACAGGCAAACGCCCAAAAAAAATATTGCTGTTCATGTAGAAATCATCGGTTCCGCTGACACTCGCCTTCCCAGTACAAGGCCCGACCAGCCCGGTGTCTTTGACGCATTCATACGGCGGAATATAGCTGGTTTTGGTCACACCCATATACCCTTTGTAATCAAAATGGCCGTTTCCCATCAATAGCGCGTATCGTACACCCCAGTGACGAACTGCGTAGGTCAGAAAATTCCGAATGGCCGACACATCCGTTTTCCCACCTGCAAACTGATCATAGATATCTTCCAACAAAACAACCACGGCTTTGTCCACCGGATCATTGCCGAATGTATTGCGATGGGCGGCCAACTTCTGTGCTGCGCCGATAAAATCACGGGGAGAGACAATAACTTCATCATATTGGGCAATCGAACGCAGATTTCGTTCGCTATTCGTCAAAGCGGATATCCTATACGGTTCAATCGACAACGCTGTTCTGAGGTTGTTTCCGGAAGTGACACAAAACTTCTTTCCGGGCAAAGCCCCGGACTCTGCCACATACCCTTTCGACAGAATGGATAAGGTATCCCCGTTCCGGATGGAACGGACCAGCGTCGGATGCAACGGATTGGAAACATCAAGGCATAGGAAAGAAGAGCTTCCGGAAACCCCGGTTACAGCATAACGAAAAACCGTCTCATGATCCGGTTGTCCGTAAAAGACCAGCCGGCCCGATACAAAGGCCAGTTTTCTCGCATACTCCAAGTCATAGCTATCCACGTAATAGTCATAGATAAAGGCATTGGCCGCACAACCCATCTGAAGAGTATTCGATCCCGCGGTAAGAAGACGTTGGCTCTCAAATGTCGAACCGTCTGAAAAAAGTGCGGTGATATTATTAAGGGTGACCGATAAACCGGCAGGAACAGGCTTGGCATTACCGCTTATACCCGAAAAATGAGGACGAATCCGAAGGGTACTATCCGCCGGAGAATGAAGGTAGGCATCCAAATCCTCATACAAAATCACCTGGCCGGCTTTTAAGGCAGTGCTTCCCCAAAGCCAGATACAATGAAAACTCTCCGAACTTCGGGTCGGATTATAATTGTTTTCCTCCCGATGAAGCTGTTCAAAGAAAGTATGCACGGTCTGATCCGCAGAAAGCGGCAGAACAGAGGCGGAATCCATCCTTAACGGCTGGTCCGAAGGGCCGGTGCCATCTCCGTCCAGCACAATCCAATAATAATTATCATAATCAAACGGATGACCCTTAAAAACCCAGGTACTCTCCAACGGAGCAAATACCCCGGCTCCCTGCCCGTAAAAACGAATCTGGTCCGAGGGATCCAATAAACCGTCTCCATCTCCATCCACCACTTGAATCGGCAATTCCGATAAAACCGCACTATCTTCCATCCCACTTTGATAAGCAACCTTAAGCCCACCGACATAGGAAGTTCCATAGACACGGATATTATCGATGTCCACATTGGCAATCGAACCGCCCGCCCCTTCCAAATCACTGCCGGACACCCGATATACCCCTTCCGCATCGGTCTTGAACTCAGACGACGAACGGATCTTCACCTTGTACACCTTTTGCCGGAAAAAAGGCAAATCGGATCCGACGGCAAGGCTCTTTAATAATGGCGGATTCGGTAAACGATAATTCCGGGCAGAGGCATAATTCAACAGCAACCGTTTCAACACAGATTCCATGGTACGGTCCGTGGTTCGAACCCCGGTCGCTTTGAACGTCACACTCACATCCCATTCCCGGCTGAACGAAAGAGACTGTTTTCGACCATTGTACACAGCAGGGAAAAGCGTCAGTGTCAATATCCGCTGGTTCCCTATTCGGCCGGGCTCAGACAAAAGAGAACCCGACGCCGGAAAACGGGACAAAGCATACGCTGAAGGATCCGGCCGCCATTCCATCCGCCTCTCGATACCCTCACCCGTCCAACGCTCTACGGGAACCAAAGGAGCAGGCAATGATATCTCGCGAAGAGAAAGCGGAACCGCATGAACCGAATATTCGCCGGCGGGAATACCGATGGAAAAGTTGTAAGACACCACTTGCGGCTCTCCGGGAGCGGAAATCGAACCGCATCCTTCTACCGACAAGGTGTGATAGGTTCCGCACGGAGTAAGGACCGGTTCAGGAAACAAAACGCGCAATACAAGACCGGTCGCCCCTTCACGCACCACCCGAACCTGAACGGAAGCCGCCGGCCAAGAAACAAGAAAAATCAATAATATAAGAAAAGGGAACGCAACGGTTTTCATACAAAACAAAATACTAAGTCAGATGTCCTGTTTGCCACTGTTCGACCGGACAAGAAAGGCTATTTTTTCAAGCTCTTCCAAGTAGTAGGTCCCGGTTTGAGGATAGTGATTCCGGATATCATCTATCAGACGGTGGGCGTCCGATAGAAAATCGGTCTGAATAAGACCATAGAGCAAGGCGATTTTATCGACTTTTTCCTTTAGACCCGTCGTATCATGATACCGATCTTCCAGAAAAGAAAGGTCGATTGTCTGCCGGAGCAGCCGTTTCATTTCCCCAAAGACCTGATCATCCAGCAGGGGATCGAAATAAACGGCCAGCCAGCATTCGATATTTAATCCCATGACCCAATAGGGTTCCTCGTAATAGGATGGGACAAGACGACGATTCAAATCCGTGAGGTCCGCCAAAAAAGTCCTCACCTGTTCCGGACGCAGGACTTCTTCGGATAAGGGCGGCATGCGTCTGCAATTCTCCAACTCTTTGACACCCAGAGCATTGATGGCTAAGTGGCCGAAAAGACGGCAGGCAAGCGTACGCCCGGAATGCACAAGACAGAGTCCGCATCGATTTTCCTGAAATCGGCAATAAAGATTGCCGTCGTATGCCGGATGGATTTCGGGCGCCAAAAGCAACCGTTCGGCGACACGTTCCGGCGGATAAACATGAACAAAACTTTTCATGAGGAGAAGAAATTCCAGAAAAGTGCAAGTAGGAGAAACGCAGCACTCGCCGCAACACGCACACGGTACACCGGGAACGCGCTGATACAGTGCCGCTAATTCAGTCTCCGCACGGGAAAGGGGCAGGGTCATTTGTAGTAACGGAAGAATTTGACCCGCATGAACCAGGCATCTTGCGTCATCTTGTTCAGTGTGGAAAAATTGTCGGATTGATAATCGATACCATAATCGTCCAGATGCATACGATCCACCACCTCCAGATTACGCTCTCGTCCGCGGCGAAATTCAATCTGGGCGGCCATCTTCCGATTCATCGGACCGCTGGCCAGGATGATAAAACCATCCGCATCAATACGTTTGGACTTACGCACGGCCATGGCCTCAAGATCCGCTCCATTCTTGCCGAACTTGAATTCCATCTCCCCTATTTCTTCATACCAACGAACCGGCAATTGAACTTCCGAATTCCAGATTTCCACACCCATCCTTTTAGCATAAGGCCGGGCTTGCGGCATTGACCATTTCTCGCTCTCCTTCTCCTTCTGTTCTTCGCGGATATCCCCTTTTGCGCGCGTCCCACTCCCTTTGACCCCTTCGTAATAAGCTTCCGCGGCGGCGTAACGACCGGTGTCATGCGGTGCCTCGTAGTTCCTAAGACGATCGTAAAAACTCTGAACCGGTTTGGCCGGCGTGGTCAAAGGATCGGTCGTCCGTCGGCCATTCCCCGGAGAAGCGGCAGGCGGACGCGAAGCAGGCGGCACACCGGATCGTTCTCCCTTGTAAAATGAGCGCACCAATGTCTTGACAGGAGAAGCCGCTTGCGTCGTCGCCAATACCTCGACATTCGAGGGAAAAAGACGGCGGTAAACACTTCGCATAAAGGTCTCCCGGTGAGGCGCCATGGG
>MGVN01000046.1:4840-13121 GCA_001800515.1 Elusimicrobia bacterium RIFOXYB2_FULL_49_7
CACCAAACGCTCCTTTTCTTTGACCGCACTCTTGCCTGCAGCCATATCAATCAGGTGGTTGTCGGAATTGATACGAACCCCTCCTTCCAAGAGTTCCACCGCGAAATCATAAGCTCCTATAGTCCGCACCAGAAAAAAGGTACCGGTAACGTTGACCGTGGAACCTGAAGGCAGAACAACACCCGCTTCATGAAAGGCCTTTTTTTGGACAGCCAACACAGCTTCACCCCGGTTCAAATAAAGGCGAAGAAGGGAATCCGCAGCCCCACCCTCTAAACGGTATTCGGTACCGGCAGATAAAAGAATTTTCGTCTTATCGGAAAGCGTAAGCAGGGTTTCTTTGTCAATCTGGGTCCAGGCTGGAAGAGTGGGATGACGGAAATAAGTTATACCAAAAAATATCAACAGGAGAAAGAGGGACAAGGCCGCCACTTTTCGAAAAGAAAAGAAGGCGGATAGGGAAAAGGCCTGTGTCGAACGGAAGCGGGCAAGGGAGCGCTGCATCCGTTCATCGGTCATCTGCCACCGGGGCAGCGCGGATTCGAGGACACCCAGATGGCGAAGAGAAGCATCAAGTTCACAAGCGCAGACAGTACAGGAATCCAAATGATCTTCAACCTCGCGCCCTAAGGAAGCCTCAATCCCCCCCCCCAGATAATCGGACCAGAACGGCTTAAGCCTATCACAAGTTGCTGACATTCAATCCCCTTTTCCGGGCCTCTTCGACCACTTGCAGCTTAGCCTTATAGACCCTGCACCGAACCGCATTCCGCGAAATTGAAAGCATCCGGGCCAGTTCCTCGATGGTCATTTCGTTGATATAATAAAGGGTGAACACGACCCGGTATTCTTCTTCAACCGAACCAATAATCTCTTCGAGAATTCTCTTTCTCTCCAATCCGATGGAATCCTTCTCCGGATTTCCTTTTTCATCGGTCAGGTAAAGGCCGTCGATTTCCACACGTCCATCAGTGTATCGCCGGTTACGGCGGTAAAAATCGATGCTTTCATTCACGGTTACCCGATAAAGCCAGGTTTCTAATTTTGCCTTTCCTTCAAATTCCGCTTCTGTTCTAAACAGCTTCAAAAGGACATTCTGGAGAATATCCTCAAAATCATCGCTATTCCGGCACCATTTCCGAATAATCCCAACGATTTTGTTACGATGCTCGGTCAGGATTTTAACAACATCCATTCCAAGACTCGTTAATTTAGACGTTTAAATTTTAGTAACATGTCTACCATTTTATCGAATTTTACTCTTTTTCTAACCCGGTATAGCCGGATAAGAGACTGTATATTGCCAAACATTTACACAAAAAGCGTATTTGTTGGCAACACAGTCTCTAAAAAAGGGCGCTCTTCGGGGTTCTCGGAAAAGGGATAACATCTCGAATATTTTCCATCCCAGTTATAAATTGGACAGCCCGTTCAAAACCCAGGCCAAAGCCGGCATGGGGAACCGTTCCATATTTCCGAAGTTCCAGGTACCAAGAATAATCCTCCGGATTAAGCCCCATGGCTTTTATTTTAGATAACAACACATCATAACGTTCTTCACGCTGACTCCCACCGATAATCTCACCGATTTTCGGTAGCAGAACATCCATCGCTGCAACCGTCTTGTTATCTTCATTATCCCGCATATAAAAGGCTTTAATCCCTTTTGGATAATCCGTGAGAATCACAGGACCTTTAACTTTTTGTTCGGTTAAATAGCGTTCATGCTCAGCCTGAAGATCACATCCCCATTCTACTTTAAATTCAAATGATTGCGAAGACTCAAGAAGCAGCTTTATTGCTTCGGTATAAGTAATGTGTTCAAACCGACTTTTTACAATCATATTAAGGTTGGCGAATAGATTCTTATCGACAAATTCATTAAAGAAAGCGATATCTTCGGAGCAATGTTCCAACACATACGAAAAAATATATTTAATAAAATCCTGCGCCAATTGCATATCCCCTGCCAAGTCGCAAAAGGCCATTTCAGGCTCCACCATCCAGAACTCAGCAAGATGCCTGGGCGTATTGGAGTTTTCGGCACGAAAGGTTGGGCCAAAGGTATAAACCCGCCCCAGTGCAGTTGCAAAGATTTCTCCCTCCAATTGACCACTGACCGTCAAATGGGCCTTTTTACCGAAAAAATCCTCTTCATAATCAACCCCTGCAACCCCTTTGGGAAGATTCATCATGTCCAAGGTAGTGACCTGAAACATCTTTCCCGCTCCTTCGCAGTCACTGGTCGTGATAATCGGGGTATGGACATACAGGAAGTGATTTTCCTGGAAAAAGGAATGAACGGCAAAGCTTAAGGCATTTCGGATACGGGCAACAGCACCGAAGGTGTTGGTTCGCGGCCGGAGATGGGCAATGGAACGAAGGTATTCAAAGGAGTGGCGCTTTTTCTGAAGAGGATAGCTTTCATCCGTTGCGCCCAAAACGAGCAGGGAATCAGCCCGAATTTCAACGGATTGCTTTCCCCCCTCGGATGTAACCACTTTTCCTCTTACCTGAACACTGGCGCCGGCGAGAAGATGAAGAACCTCGGTTTCATAATTGGATAACGCATTATCCGCAACTACCTGAACGTTTCGAAAAGAAGAACCATCGTTGATTTCCAGAAAGGAAAAACCCCCTTTAGAGTCCCGACGTGTCCGAATCCATCCGCAAAGCAATACCACTTCTCCCACGGGAGAATGGGCGAGCAATTCTTTGATGAGTATTCGAGTGGGCGCCATTCTTCCCTTCCGCAATCAGGGGTTCAACAACACACGAACGCCTTTTAACACAAGCAACAGCAGGGTAATAGCGCACAACACGCTTCCAATCATCACAAATCGGTTGATTCGCTTAATCGTTTTGATTTTCATGCCGTTTCCTCCAGGCAAGTCCTACACTTTCAATATAGTTTTTCAAATCCATTAGTGATAGTCCGCTCTTCTCCTTAAACAGGGTATTATCCATGCAAAGATCACGTTGGAGAGGAACCTCGGACCGAAAATCGGAAAGCAATGTGGAGCGAATCAAATCAAGCGGTTTTCCCATAGAGGACAATAACCACGCACCCATCATCACCCGGTTGACAGCCGTATCGCCGCCCGCAGGTAAAATCCCGCAATAATCGGAGTCTGCCAACCGAAAAATAGCTTCCACCATATCCCCAACCACAATGGGCGTACGCCATTGATCCGAAAAAAGGGTCATCGGTCTGTCTGCCTCGCCATTCTCCAGTATCCATTGAAGAAAGCCCGCGGGCCGGAAAGATGCGGGTCCGATCTGGAGCGCACTTCGAAGGATAACGGAATTTTTATGAACAGAGGCAAGCCGCTGCTCTCCCTCCCATTTCGTGCGTCCATAGACGGATACCGGATCCGGCTTGTCTGTTGGGCCATAAGGGGTCCCTTTATTTCCGGAAAAGACCATGTCCGTGGAAAGATGAACAATCCGGCAGTCCGGTTGCACAAAACCGGCCAATGCAGCCGTACCCTCCACCTGCAGTGCCTGGGCTAAGGCAGGCGCTTTCTCGCAGGTCGAAACGGGAAGGCAGGTTAGATTCACCACCACCTCCGGGCTTGCCGTCTGAACAACTTCATGGATGGCGACCGAAGAGGTCAAGTCAACACAAAGTGCGTCCTGAAATTCAGGCGGTCTAAAAGAGTGAAAACAAGGAATAATCGTCCATTCCGGATGGTTGGGAGCAGCCCGTAATAGGTGCCCTCCCAGAAAACCTCCGGCACCGAAAAGAAGGATTCGTCTTGACATGGGAAAGAAAGTAGGGCTTAGTCCCGTTTTTTTAATTCAATGGGATAAGTGACCCTCTGTGGGCCATATTTGGGTTCAATGGTTGGAAAAACCCAGCGACTGACCTGCGTTATCACCTCTTTTTGGAAAGCAGCGTCCATCAAATCGGAATCTTCCGAAATCTGCGTATTCTTCACGCTGCCGTCCGGTTCAATGCTGAAAACCAATTTCAGTGTACCGGAAAAATCCGCCCCTCTCTTGAGCATCATGTTGTAAGTTGACTGGAGTGGAGCACATTTCCGCTGGATTTCACGTGCAATAAAGGAGGGTTTACGAAGAGGATGGGAACTGACATCAAGTACCTGCCGCTCCATTTCCTTGCCTGCTTTCTGTTCGGCCGCAGTTAAGGCCTTTTTCTTTTCCTCCAACTCCTTCTGGGCCGCCGCCTCGCCAGACAAGTCGATTTTATCGATGATGTCGAGGACATCCACATCCTTTTCAGATAAAGCCTGGCGCACTTTTTCGCGCTGTTGAACCCGGAGTTCATCGGAGACCTTATTTTCTTCTATGGCACCGGAAAAAGAATTGAGTTCATCAAAGAAATTCTGATCTTTGTAATCCTTGAGACGGGCCAGGGCCACACGGGTAATTTCCTTGTCGCGCTCGTAGAATTCACCCAGCATAAAAATCCGGCGATTCGCTTCTTTGGACCAACGACCTGCGTTGGGATTCTTGATGACCTTTTTATAGTCTTCGATGGCAGCCGGGGATTCCCCCAGTTCCTCAAAACAACGCGCCTTGAGAAAAAGGGCTTCCGCGGTCTTCTCATCCTGTCCGCCGCTTCGTTCAAGTTCCGAGAAAATGGTGATGGCGTTCTTGTAATCCATCAGAAAATAGAGGCGTTTGCCGTATTCCATTCCCTTTGCAGTTGTCTCGCGGGCTGTTTTAAGCTCATCGTCCACGGTGTTGATGAATTCCAGCAGTTTCCAAGCAACGGTCGCTGTCTCGGAATCCGGAAAACGGGCAATGATATCCTCATAAGAGTCCTGCGCCTTCTTAAGCTCTCCCATCATGGAAAGGCAATAACCGCGATGAAGGATGATATAGGCTTCCATCTCCGGTTTGTGTTTTTTGGCTTTGAGAATAGAGTCGTATATTGTCAAAGCTTTCTCATA
Source organism: Elusimicrobia bacterium RIFOXYB2_FULL_49_7 (assembly GCA_001800515.1). The sequence continues at coordinate 9,760 of MGVN01000046.1, forward strand.
ACGACGGTTGCGTTCGTAAAAATAGGCGACCTCGAGCTCTTTATTGTCCGCCTCTTTCATGGAATCGTCCTGAATGCCCTTGCCCATGACAAGCCGGATGGCATTGATGCCGAGACGGACCACAGGGTAGACATAATTCCAGGCCGACAGCCGTCTGGGATCGTCTTTTAGAAAATCACTGGCAATGACGGTCATCACCTTGGATTCGATGGTATAGTCCTCGGCATCTTCATAGCCGCGCTCCATCCGCCGTTTGATAATGGAATACTTGGCCAACATATTGAGGCTTTTATTCAAATCCTGCTGGCGCGAGATACGGACCAGCGTATGATCAAGCTCCTGGATACGGACATCGATGATGGACATATTGAAGAAAACAGAGAAAACAATGATGATAAGGACTAACAGAATAGGGGGTAACAGGGCGAGTCGGCCGGTCGATTTATTCGCCATGGATTGGACTCCCGCCCCTTTTAGCACTTCCGCCGATCGATGGCATACCCGCTGCCTTCGATCTTCTTGGCCACCTTCTTCATTTCCGCGGCGATGCTTACCATTTCGACATGCGAATTAAAGGGCCGAAGGTGGTTGGACACGATGGCCAGCGAGATGGTCATAATGGGAAAACGCATCTTTTCTCCCTGACGGGAAATGGAATCGATATAACCGTTCTTTACGTCCGTATCCGAATAGAACTGGGTGATGTCATGATCAAACAAGGAAATAACCGCCTTGCAGAAGGGCTCCCAAAGCGAAAAGGGAACAATAGACACAAAATCATCGCCCCCCTCGTGGCCGATGAAAAGTCCTTCACTCTTTTGAGATTTGGCCGCTTCCAGGAAACAATCCCGTCCATAACAGATGACGTCATCCCCGCGGGAAAAACCATATTTATCATTATAGGCCTTAAAATTGTCAAGGTCCGCGTACACCACGGCAATGACCTCCCCCAGACCGATCCGCCGGTCGATTTCGTCGGCAATACTCACATTACCCGGCAAACCGGTCAGCGGATTGGCTCCCAACGCCTGTTCACGCATACGCTCGAGCGCCACACTCATTTCATTGAAGGAAATAGCCAGTTCACCTATTTCATCGTTACGGATGATGTTGACACGCGACTTAAGCTCGCCTCGCGCAATGCGGTCGGTGGCCTTGGACAGTTCCAGAATGGGCTGAATGATGGTTCGAAGCAAAACAATGGCGGAAACCAAATGGATAAAAATAACCAGCACGCCGATGATAATGCATTGAATGATAAGGTTCTTCATCTTTTCGGAAACGCTGCGCATGGAAAGGGTCGCTTTAGCCACCATGGTCTTATCAAGACCATAATTGATAGGAACATAGAGATAGATGGCTTGGTTATCCCGATCAAGGTCGTGGTAAAAAATTCGATTTTCAAACGAGAGTTTCTGGATGGATTTAATGATGCAGGAAATCTCCTTTTTGGAGGCTTTGCGGAGACGGGTCAAACTTTTGCCGTCCACGCTCTCGTTGATGATACCGCAGTCCTCTTTAAAAAGGGTGAATTGGCGAATGCCCAGGTATTTGAACTCCTTTTGAATGGCGGCAATGATGTCCGGTGTAATGTCCGCCTGGTTTTGCAGAACAGCATCAATCTTGATGCGGATATTGGTGCTCTTGCTTTCTGAAAGAAGCATGGTATTTTCGGAGATGAGATCAAGCTGATTTTCAAAAATCATGAAGGTAAACAAAGACACATTCAGAATCGTCAGGACCAAATAGGAAATGGTCGCTTTATAGGTAATGGAATTCTTACTGAATTTCATGCATTTCCCCGTTTATGAGGAAATTACATTTTCCTCATGCCGGAAGACAACATCATTCTTGCAAGCCGTTGATGCTACTATCCGAGCGTCAACATAAATCGAAAAAGGAAACATTTTTTATTTGAGTAAAACAGCATGGGTATGAAAGAATCGTGTTCCTGCCCGTACCCGAATAAAATAAAGCCCGGAAGGCTGATTTACTGCGTTCCATTCCGCACTTCCCCGCTCAAGATTAAGACAGGCTACCCGCCTACCGGAAAGAGCATATATCGAAACAGTTCCTTTTTCCCGAAACCCCTGCAACCGGATGGAAACACGGGGATTAAATGGATTGGGGTGGATGTTTAACGATAATTCTCCTGTCACGACACCTCTTTCACCTGACACAACAGGAGATACGGTCACCACAAGTACCGGTTTATTATCCGTATTTTCCTTGCTTGCATAAACCACATTATTCTCTTTGTGCGTTGTATCGAGAAGACAGAGACTCATCAGGCCGCTGGTTCGATGAGACACAACCCAGCTGGTCACATCCCATTCGTAATCAAGATAATTGGTCGGCAAAATAATCGCCGTATCCAGAGAGACCGCAGGCAGAGGACGATTGTTCCAGGTCAGAGTTGATTCGGTCCAACTCACATCATCCACGCCATAAGCGGTCATTGGCATTGAGTTCGTGATGTCCGTGGTTGTTACAAACAGCTTTAATTTCGCATCAAGCACGACCATGGAGCTGCCCAAACTGTCCAGGCCAAACTTCAAATAACTCCACCGGGTATAATCCAAGGTGCTGGTCTTGGTCATGAGACCCGTTTCACTTCCAAAATTCTGGTTAGCATAAACACCGGCACGGACATAAGCATCCTCCAATGGGAATAAGACGATTTCCTGAGACAAATTGACCGTCACCTCCGTACTATCCTGCAAACCGGAACGGTCGCCGATACAAACAATAACGGCCGTACCACTGATGCCGAAGCTACGCACCGTACCCGCACTATCCACCTCCGCCAAAGCAGGATTCCGGGAAATCCAGGTTATTGTCTCCGAACAATCCGCCTCACTGCTGTCGGGATATATCGTCCGCACGGATAACATGGCAGAGTCATTCAAATTCAAGGTAACCGATTCAGGCAGAATCCTTAAACCGATTGCATTCAAAGGTTGCAATACAATCACTGGCAAGACCGCCGTATCCGAACCATTGACGGCTTGTAACAAGGTATCACTTCCGAATCCGAACCGGGAAATCACCATCTTATAAGAACCCGGCTCAAGCCGCAAAGATAAATACCCTGCAGAATCCGTTAATCCGCCCCGATAAAGCGTATCGTTTCGATAAATGAGAATCCGTGCATCACTCAGTGCGGATTGATCCGACCCATTCCGAACCTCCAACCGGGCCGAGGGCCAACTTCGATTGCTGACAACCACATCCAACATGGATAAATTCGCAGACATCATGGACAATCCCTGCGAAGTGTTCCAGAGGGAAAAATCCACGGTGGGCTCGCCGCCGCCGATACTTTCGTTTACAACCTGGGTCCAATCCGTCCAACCCGAGGA
>MGVN01000046.1:13192-14637 GCA_001800515.1 Elusimicrobia bacterium RIFOXYB2_FULL_49_7
TGCATCTTTCCTGCAAGGCAAACAGGGAATCGCGGCGCCAAATCCCGGTGGTATCACGCCAATAAGTCGGAACATCGGCGCTACCGTCCCGCACATGCCAAGTAATCGCATGTACTCGACCGCGGCTGTCCACGTTTTGGCAAACCTGGTTGATGTAGCCGCGATTGACCGGAATGTCCCACACTTTAATGCCGGGCGTGGCCAGTTTCATGGGATTAACGACCGCCGCACCGATTGAGTCACCCGCGGAATTGCGCCAAGTGCGGCCAAAGTTATCGCTATAAGCATACATCAGATCATGGTTGGTGTTGCCTGGATGGCTGATGTCTTCACGCCAGCACCACGTTAAATGCAGACGATTATCATGATAAGTATATCCGTTGGGATAAGCACAACGGGAATTGGTCACCGCATCGTCAGGCCAAGTGAAAGAACCGGTCTTTGACAGAAATAGGCCTACGGAATTCCATTTGGAAGAATCCGCATTGTATTCCCATAAGGCCCAATCCGCCGCGCCGCTTCCGCCATTGAGCCGCGTGATAAATTGGAGGACCCCGTCAGGCCTTCTCAGAAAATGAGGATAAGTGACCACATTCAGGCCCGGCATAACCTCCGATGAACGTACCGGTCCGAAAACTGTTCCGCTCCAGGAAAAGCTGTCCGGGGTATTAAGCAGTCCCTTGGCGGATACGGCATAATGGAGATAATTGTTATGATGATCCCAGGCAAGATGAAGGGTGCCGTCCAAAGGCGAGACACCCAATACAGGCGTGTTATGGCCATCCGTTGTACTTGTGATATATCCGGCTATGCGGAGCGTGTCCCAGGAGGCATCAAAGACCGTGCGCCGGCCCACACAGACATTACCGAGGTTGTCGTAAAAGACCGAGTACTGCCTGCCGTTGAAGGTTTCAATAGGCTGTCCAAAGCTGGCCACCACACAACAGGGCCAGACATTCCCACTGATGCGGGTATTGGCCAATCGATCTATGGCCACCTCGTCCAGAATCGCCCCTTGTAACACAACAACAAACAAGACCAGAAATACAAAAACCCTATACGATCTCATAGTTTTCTCCTACCGCAGATAGACCATCTGTTTTTGCAATACTTTTTGCCCGCACCGGAGACGGTAGAAATAGGTCCCGCTACCCACGCGGTTCCCGAGGTGGTCGGTCCCGTTCCAGCAAACATTCCGGCTTCCCACGGCCTTCATTTCGTTCACAAGTGTTTTAACAAGCTGCCCCCGGATATTCACGACCTCCAACGTAATCCATGCATTCTCTCCCGCCATACCGGGCACGCTGTACGAAATGATTGTAGAGGGATTGAAAGGATTGGGGCTATTGCCGTAAAGCGTGAAGGGGGAAATCCGTTGACCATTCGCCTGCTCAACCGCCGTACCGAGAACCTCGGCGCTGACCACATTGGAAAGTCCGGAAACG
>MGVN01000046.1:14655-17071 GCA_001800515.1 Elusimicrobia bacterium RIFOXYB2_FULL_49_7
GAAACCATGGCGAATTGATACGTCCCACTGGCTGTAAGACCCGCCAGATCAAAGGTGATGGCAGACCCTGCTACCTGCGGCACAGGTTCGTTCTTGGCGTTTAATGCCGCCCAGAAAGAAATTTCCTGTTCATTCTTGTATTGAACCGCCTTGGCAAGCCACGCCGTTTTCGTATAGGGCAAGGAGTCGCGCAGATCCGGCCAACCGGTCTGGGTGCCGTCATCCCACCGTTTCACAAAATCAACGATGGGCACATTCGCCGGCCAGTATTTGACCTGGTACTCAGCGGCCGTGCCGACATGACTATTGTCGCCAGGGGCGGTAAATATAAGACGGACCGAACCGAGGCCTGTTTGTGTAACAGCCAAATTCGTGACCCTTGCCGGAGGAACGGTATCAAGCGTACCTCTCCAAAGACTCTGGTAAAAACAGAGCATCCGGCGATCAGTGAAACTGCTTCCGTGGATCGGAATCGCGTCCGTAACCACCTTGAAGAGATCGCTCCGGCCGCTGGCAAGATAACCGTAACAAAGTCCGGCAAAAGATTCACCGTTGCTGCCGATAAAATCACCGGACACCGCCCTTGCGCCATCACTCCAGTAATCGGCCCAGGTATATCGGAAACCCTGGTACGTGTCTCCCGTCTTTGCCGCAACCACTTCATGATTCTTGGCGGCAAAGATGAGGGGGTCACGGACGTCCTCATCCCCGGTCACTTCCCAGTATTTATAGAGGGCCCGAATACCGATCGCGTTCTGGAAAAGCGCAGTGACATTACTGGCCGGCTTTCCGATAGACGGATGATTGGCGGTCCAAACCGTAAACCACTCCCCGGCATAACGGGAGTCTGCGGAAACAGAGTCCTCGATAGGACTGATGAACCCCACAGGACTTTGCCGGGTTGCATTGCGAAGATCATAAGCTTCTATCTTTGCCGAACGCAAAAAGAGGGTATCTCCGGTGACCTCATAGGCCTGCAGTGCCACCTGCATGGGCCGGGCATTATAGCGAGTGCCCATATTAATCATAAAGTATTGATCGAGATCCACAATCGCACCCTGGTGGGTCGAGAAATTCCATGGTCCCCAATAGGCATAAGTCATATACATGATACTGGCAATAGCGCGAACCCCTTGATCCAGCATGGAACAATAGGTGGGCGGATCGCCGGTAAGTAAATAATACTCCAACACCTGCTGATTGGGCATGTGACCATTATCGGGAATATCGATGGAGCGACCATCCCAGTCCGTTCTATTCCACACACAACCTGAAAAGCTATCGACCGCAGCCCTGTAAAATCCATAAGAGGGGTCGTTAAACGTGGTTTCCACGATATGTTTTTCGAAATTCACCAGAAAATCAAGCGTGCTCATACGGTTTTCAGAAGTATGGATTTGAACCATATCATTGAAATAAAAGGTCCGATGTTCCGAATACTCGAAGTCCGAGGGATTTCCGGTCACCAGATAGACCCCGTAACAACTCGACAGGTTCCAATGGTCGCCTGCACCGTTGAAATCCGGAATGTATCCGTAACGTGTCCAGCCCGAATTATAGCCGCCTTCAGACGGCCCGCCATACGGCAGTTTGGTCATGCGCTGCCAGGAAGCGGGTAGCAAGCGGCTGTATCCGGGCGGCGGTGCAAACCCATCGTCCCACGCCTTTGTGTCACGATACCAGTTTGGATCAGCAGCCAAAGCCCGGAGCGGGGCATCCGTCTTTTTCCAAAAGGCCGAAAGATTGCCCGAACCCATCGCTCCGCTGAAAAACTCAACCCGTATCCGCTGATTCTTACGGGTCTGTGGATCCAAATGATAATGAATTCCTTTATCCGGGAAAAGCTCCAGCACCATCTTGTCTTGCTGTACGGAAATCGCCTTGGGATAGTTTGGGCCAAAATCACGTAAAGCCACCCGCACACCCAGCGTCCCGTTCGACACCGCAACGCCGCCTTTGGCATTGACGCCGCCCGTGGCGCCGGTGATGGTATAAGCCCCGCTATCCTGCATCAAACGGACCGGACTTGCAGTCAGGCTTCCCGTTGCCTCGCTTTCACCCAGAAGCGCATAGCTTTGGGTGCCCCCAAGACTGAGGTTGAGGTTCACCAGATATTTCTTGAAGGGCCAGGAATAAACCTTGTACGGGTTCGCGCCTATTTGGGGCTTGTCCCCTTCCATGTAGGTGTTGGTGACCGCGTACTGCACGTCCACAAAAGACCGACCCGCATAAGCTGTGATGAAAACCTGGTACCCATAAAGCCCTTTGGTGACCCCACTCGTTGCCGCATAATGACGCCCGTCAACCTGGATGACCACTTTCATCGGCCCCTGCTCCAGGATTTTCACGCTCTCCGGCACGGTCTGCGACGTGGTGTGGTCCTGGCCGTCCACGCAGCCCTGGGCGGCCGAACTCC
>MGVN01000046.1:17168-28845 GCA_001800515.1 Elusimicrobia bacterium RIFOXYB2_FULL_49_7
CCATTGGCAAGGTTTGATACCACTATTCTTTCCGACACCTCGTAGGAACCGTCGTGGTCGGCGTCCAGCCAGGCCTCGTCAAACAGGTTGAAGTGCTGCTTGGAAACCGTGAATTTGAGAGGCCCCGTGGTCACCGTAACTTTGTCAGCCGCATCGGTCACGGAAAGCGCGGTTGTTGGTACAGAACCGGTGTAGTCGTCCTTGAGATTGAAGCTGGTTTTATTCGACGCGGCAACATTCGCCTGAAAGTCCATTAGGACCCATTTTGTGGAAGGGTTCGCTGTCTTCCCGGTGTTCTTTTCAACCCACCACTTGCTTAAGGACCGGAATTGGGCAGGAACCGTGTTCCCCGCTCCATCCGTTACACGAAGTTTGGATAAATCACTTACCGCGCCGACCGGCAAGGGAAATCCGGCTGTGACCGTTTCGCTGTCGCGGGCAACGTCACACCAATTTGAAACGTCAAATGGAACCGTAAGAGCAGAAGCCGCAATCGCCATGGTCAGAATAACCGGAAGGAATTGTTTAATAGGGGATCCTCTTTGGCTTAATCGTTTAATTCGGTATACGAACCAACCATTCACTAAATTAAACAAAATACCCCAATAATGCAATTAAAAACGTATCTGCTTTGGAGGAAATTAAAACAATTCGGTAAATTCCTGCTTTTTATCCTTATCAAAAATTTTAAATTTATCCATGGGCAGCTCCGGATCCGTTTCAAGATCAATTTTGATGCCCGCTGCATTGGAAATCTCCCTTAGTACGGTCTTTCGATCCTCCAAGAAATAGGCCGCCAGTGCGGAACTGACCACCAACCGGGCCCTTTTGAAACCCAGGATATTGCGGACATATCCCATGAAACGATCAATACTCGATACCACCGATGCCTTTGAAAAGATGCGGCCCGTACCGCTGCAACCCGTGCATATTTCCGTGTAGGAATGGATAAGGTTCTCCCTCACGCGTTTGCGGGTCATTTCCAGAATACCAAACTCACTGATCTTTCCGATATTAAAGGGTGCACGGTCCTTTTTCAGAATATTGTGAAACTCTTCCAGCAATTTACGGCGATTCTCCATGACCATCATATCGATGAAATCAATGACAATGAGTCCGCCGAGATCCCGCAACCGTAGCTGCCGAGCGATCTCCCGCGCCGCCTCCATATTGGTATTGAAAATGGTCTCCTCCGCATTCCGCCGGCCTTGACTACGCCCGGTGTTGACATCAATAACCACCATGGCTTCTGCATAGTCGAAAATCAGATATCCTCCGCTTTTTAAAAAGACCTTGCGGGCCAAGGTGTTTTCTATTTGCTCCTCCACATTGAAGACCGTAAACAACGGCTGGCTTTCAACATAATGAATGACCCGATTGGACAGTTCGGGCGTGGTCCGGCCGATCACCTTTTGAATCTGCTGATACTCCTTCCGATCGTCCACCAACACCCGACTCACCGCATCGGTAAAGAGATCCCGCAGTGTGGCCGACGTAATACGCTCCTCCTGATGCAGAAGAGCCGGCGCCTCCTTTTTCTCCGTCTGTTTCACCACCTCCTGCCACCGTCCGACCAGGTTCTTAATCTCGGTCTCGAATTCACGATCGCTTTTCTGGAAGGCGACCGTTCGAACAATAAAGCCTATCCCGTCCGGCTTGAGGGAAGCGATGAGATCTTTAAGCCGCCGCCGTTCTCCCCGGTCTCGCGTTTTCTTGGACACACCGATAAAGTCCGTGCCCGCCACCAAAACCAGGAAGCGTCCGGCAATGGAAAGACCGTTGGTGACCCGCGCCCCTTTGGTCGAGAGCGGCTCCTTGATCACCTGTACCAGAATGGACTGCCCTTTTTTGAGCAGATGTTCAATCCTCAGGCGGCGCCGAGTATCCGGCTGTTCGTCGGACAAGAGCGCCTCCTCCCCGTCCTCGGAGCGGTACCGCAGAGAACGCTCCTGCATATCCGACAGGTTCATAAACGCGGGCTTGAGAAGCCCGATATCAATGAAGGCGGACTGAAGACCGGGCAGCACATTAACCACCCGCCCTTTGTAGATGTTACCCACCACGCGGTTCTGGTCGGGCCGCTCCACGATGAGTTCCGTGAGTTTTCGATCTTCCAGAATGGCGATTCGCTTTTCGTGCGGAGCCACATTGATCAGGATTTCTTTGTTCATCTTTTTCTTTCTTTTAGCGGGTTAAAAATTCCATTCAACCCAAATGTTAACGACGATATTATAATCAATCTTGGCATCCTCCGCCGCTTCATCATCACTGGCCGTGATGTCCGCGTTCTTGCTCCAACTGAATTCTCCGCCCGCGTTCATCTTGTTGGTGATATGATATTTGGCATTGGCGCCGATTTTCTTCATTCTGACTTTTCGGACATAAACGGGCGTCTTTGAATTGTATTCCACATAACTTTTATACCGGCCGCCGTGAGTAGGCCACTTATAGGACCAATCCAGCGCATACTGATAGTTAGTGCCCACATCCAGCTGGTTATTCATCGTAAGATCCCAGAAGAGGAGGCGGAGGGTCCGATTCTTTTGAATGGTATAAGATAAGGTGACCTGATCCGCGATGTGATAATCTTCGGTTCCCTCGCTGTTTTCCTGTGTCTGGTATTGAAGCCTCCGAGTCCAATCAAGCTGATTGGACAAACGGATATTGTTTTTTAAATCCATGTCCAGACGGAGTAACGGGGATAATCCGTAATCAAAGGCCGCCTCCTCCCAACGGACCGAATCCACATTGGGTTTAAACCGGATACCCAGTGTTTTTTTGTAAGAAAAGCCGCTGCTCGCGGTACTGCGGCTTAAGCGATCCCTTAAAATGGGTATCTTTTTGAAAACCGGCATCAGATCCGGCAAGGTGGCAGTGAGTTGATAATCGGGAAAGGTCACCGAGGTGTCCACTGTGGTCTGGTGGACCAATTCATAATAATTGCGGCTGAAAGACAATCGGTTATTTAGATTAAGGTTCAACAAAAACGGCAAGGTCAGTCCCATGTTCGTGCCGGCGCTCTGCTTTACATCGCGTTTGTCCGAAGAGGATTGACCCGTCAAGAAATAGCGTTGATTGCCTGCACGATCCAAAAACTTCCATCCGCCGAAAAGATATTCATTATCATCACCCGTCACCAGACTGTAGGGCGTCAGTCCGTAGAATCCGCTGCGAAAAGCGAAGAATCCATTCGGGCTTAACGGGACCTGCATAAGATTGGAGACTTTACGGGAAACATCCACGGAATAGTTAAACCCGATTTGGTTGAAATTGAGATAATCAAAAAAGGTCTTGATCTTTTTAAAGGGAGACGTCCCGGACACGGTGGAAGAACCGGAAAAGGCCTTGTCGAGCATATCGACAAACATCCATCGGACATCACTGCCGAATTGAGTTCCCTGGCTGAGATTAAGAAAATCATGCGTGGAATCTCCCTGTTTTTGGAGAGCCACATTGTGACTGTAATTGGAGCGGTAGTCAAAATCATGCTTGAGCCAGGAAACAAATGAGGGCTCAACGTAATAGGAAAAGTCCTGAGTATTATTCTGCTCACCCTTCAAAATAAAGTGTTGAGGAAAGAGACTGAAACGGTTTTCCAGCAAAAAGTTCGGATCCCACCGCACCACCTGTCCCGCCGGAAAACCTTGCTGCGCCATGGCCGCTTCATTCAGATCCCGATCAACCCGGTTGGAATGGGTTAATCCCATATTCAAATGTTTCCAATCCAGAATCGGCAAATTCAAATCATAGGAATGGCTTATCTTCATACCGAAAGTGCTGCTGGCCGAACGTTCATCCGCATAGGTTGCGGCGTAGTCATGCACCGAGGTATGCGTACGGAAAAAATTCGCGTCGTAAACATTGAAATCAAGCGTCTTTGGATAATAATAAAGTTTCAAATCCGAAAAATGATCGCGCATAAGGCGACTCTGACTATTGACAAAGGGGGTGACACTGGTCTCCCCCTTGGGCGAAGCACGGTAGGTCAGAGAATTGGTATAGTTGTAATTCTTGGCATCCTGGCTGGGTTCCCGCTTATCCGTCACCGAGACGCCGCCGCTGGTCGCCAAGCGGTCAGCGGTCAGATTAAGCAAAAGAAGATCGGATTCCGTATTCTTCTTGTAGGAGGATTGCAGGGAACGCGTGACCGCAATGGTTTCATACCGTTTGCTGAAACCCTCATTCGCGGTCGGTTTCTCCGGTTCCCGGCCGACCAGAAAGGCAAGCGCTTCGGGCGCCATGTCCGACAACCCGTCGTCGGATAGAAATACATCGGAATTGGTGATATAGCGGGGACGAACAATATTGGTATTGGTCGTCACTGTCAGCGGCAGAGACAACCCCCAGCGGGCCGGGGTGAATTTATGCATCTGAAGCGTGGTCGTCATATTGGTTGAGAACTCGGATTGGCCGGCCCCCTGCCGTTTTTCCGATAGGCGGAGAAAACTGCCGTCCTTGTAATACGTCCCGGTTGAAAAATCAAGGACATCCGCAAAACGGCCGCTGAAATTGACACGAGCCGCATTGCCGGTCATTTCATCCGGCTCAACAAGCTTGACATCATCGATATAATAACGGCCCCGATAGATATCGTTTTCGGAGATGACCCGATTGGAATCAACCTGAAAACCAAACGCCATCCATTGAACGCTGCCGATGGAGGGGCCGCCCAGAACCCGGAGATTCCCGGCCAACGTATCCACCCGGTCGGTCAGATTGACGCGATGTTCCGAGGCCAGCTGTTTCAGTTGGGCGATTTTCACCAAATCAATCGTAACGGAATCCCAGCTTGTGTTTTGCCCGGGATAAACGCGATACTCGTAATAGTTCAGTGAATCCGTGCCGAACCGGAAAAAGAGGAAAACATGATCCCGGCTGTCCGACAGATTGTTCCGCTTTCGTTCCACAGGATTATAGTAAAAAACCAATTTTTTATAGAGCCGGAAGTCCATTCTCAGCTGCGTCGTATAAACAGCCCGCCGTTCCGGCTGAGCCAAGGTTAGAGAGTCATAGGTCAACATGAGGGACTGCTCCCGTGCCTTGACACTTTCATCATTATCATCGTAATACTGCGGCACAAAGGAGGGATGGGTGTATTCCGACTGATTATCCACGGTATTGATGACCGACACATCGAGTTTGGCATGCCGAACCGTATCGGAAGCGGAGTCCGCAGAAACCAGATTGGTATTCCATTTATTGCCGACAATCTCGATTTTGGCAATTTGGATCCGTGTGAGGGCGGTCAGACTGTCCATCCATAGCCGGATGCCTTTGGCATCCGCCAAGTTGGCATTGCCGATCCTGAAAGGGATGGAATCAAGAAAGGCTTTTCCCGTCACTTTTCGTCCGGTTAAGGGGATACGGTACAAACGCCATCCGGTCCGTGTTTGGCTCTCAAAATAGGGTTCTCCATCCAACCGGCTGTCCTTATTCAAATCAATCCAATAATGGAAATAACTATTAATCCTATCCACCCGGCTGTTGGAGGTAAAAACATCTTCATTGTCCGGTGCATAGAGCTTGCGGCTGTCCGCATTGGCGCCGGTGGCATTGTTTTGAGTGCCGTTAAAAGACATAAAATCCGTGCTACCCACCTGCCACCGGTAATTATCCCCCGCCGGATCGGAAACCTTATTCGCTGTAATCGTATCAAAGACAATGGACGAACCGAACTGAACCGGAGCAAAAAACCACTCGTTTGCATCCGGTCGCATATCAAGTCCCAAATCGTTTCGAGTGGTTGTGACCGTGGCACCCAGATACCATTCGTCATTGTACTGGTTATCCGGAGAAGTATTGGTGATCACGATGGTGGTGGTATCGCGGCCATATTCCCATCCGCTCCTTTCGCGAATACGCAAATCTTCGCTGATTTGACCCAAATCAATATGCAGCACACCTTTATCCTTTGCGCCCTCTTCAACCTTGACGACAATCTCCAGAAACTGGGCATTGTTCAATTGATTTTTCACCCCCAAACCGAGCGAGGCCATCATACCGCCCCATGAACCCTTCTTAAACCAGGACTCAGACGGTCCTCCGCCCCTAACCCGTTCATGCGGTCGCATCTGGAGTTCGAGAAAACGCCACCGTGTCTGATTATTCGCGGATCCCGGCCAGATCGAGACTTGGGTCGTATCGCGGGTGTACCAGGCGAACCAGCCCACATCCTTGAGCAGCCCCCCTGTTTCCCGACCACTCCCCCCCCAGCATTGGAGGGAATCAAAACGACCGATGACACCGGTGTCGGGCGGAGAGGCCCAATGCCAAAGCGCATCGGACAACTGGAGGGAATAGAGGGTCTTGGCATCCTCGAAATCGTCGACCAACGCTTCTTTACGTGAATTGGTATTAGGCGTCACCATACTGTGCGCATATTCCGCAGAAAGGACAAACGAGGATTTCTCTTCGGTATTAATCAGCGGGAGCTTATTGACCGCCAGGGTCATCCAGTCGGGCTCAAAACCGAGTTTCCCGTTGATGTCAAAAAGCATGTTGGTAGAGGGTTCGCGGCCCAGTTGCGGCCGCTTATCCTGAGAAGTCTCATTCTTGCGGAGGAAGGAGGCGGAAATGGAGGAACCGGTGCCGATATTCGGCAGCTGATATTCCAACCGGGCACCCATGAAGGTTTTTTGTTCCGGAATAAAGAAAGGGGCATACTCGAATTCAACGTTAATCTCGCTCATGGAAGTCAGGGCCCTATCCGAGATGAGGGTGATTAACCCCACATCGTACTGGATGACATAATCCACATCCCGAACCAGCGGCGTTCCGCCCAGCATCACCTTTTCAGAACCTTCCACCACATTGATAACACCCAATGAAATGGAACTGCTTGCTTTTCGAACGGCTGTAATCGTGATTGCAAACTGCTCGGAAAACTTATCCGGCGGAAGATAATAATTGGTATATTGATATATCGTTCCGTTCGTTTTTAAGGGCGCGCGAATATGGGCTGTATCCGCAAAAGGCATGGGGCCAAGCTGGGCCGGCAGAATAAGCAATTCCTCGTCAAAATTAAATATATGCCCATCCTTCACCTTGACCACGTTTTTTTCCGTGAGTCCGAAATAATCGGACAATAGGGTATCGCGGCCATCAATGACCGCCCGCTCCTGGAGCTGGTTGTTCGCATCATGGTACTGAACACGGACTTTGACACGACCCCGATTCTGTTCTTCAATAAATCCCAAATCATACACCGTCTTCCAGGAAAGTCTCCATTGCCAGTCATCGTTCCGAAAATCGCTGGGTCTGAGCTGAAAGGGATGAATGGTTTGCCCCTCCACTAAAACGGACTCCGGCACCGCGGAATTTTGATAATAATATCGAAGTAGCGAATCTTGTTCGGATCGGCGCCCATCCGCGGTCTCAAAGTAGGCAAGCAACTCTTCACCGGGATCATTGCTGAGCGCCACCCTAAGAATAATGATTCCATTTTCTTCGTCAACCGTATAATCGCTTTGACTGCCGCTTTCCGCATCAAAACGGTTGAGGATTTTATAGTAACCGGCCGCCAGATTACGATAGGTGTTTTTTTCATCACTGGGTTTAGTATCCAAGCTTTGTTTCGTGACATTGGGATCGATTTTCAGCAGGACAATCCGGGTGATTTTAGGCGGTTTCTTCGGACTTGACTTGAAATAATCGCGATAATAATAATGGTAGTAGTTGCTGTCCAGAAAAAAGACCTTGTCGTATTTCACATCAAAATCGCTGTAAACCTTTTCCTCTTCATTTTGACTGGGATTGAACTTTTTCGATTCCGTTTGTCCCTCTTCCTGAGACACAATGGTGGTCAGTTGCAGATCCCCAAGCTTCATCCGCGCCTTGATACCGAAAAGCCCTTCATGACTTTCAGAGTAACCGTCGAATTCCGCGCCCGGCATGGAAAAGCTGGTATATCCGGCCTCCACCTCCTGCACGATTTCATCCTCCAGCTCCTCTTCGGTCTCCCCCTTGTACTGAATCTTCAACTGTTTCTTGAGCTGGTCGGTCACGTCCTGAGTATTGTCCGTTGAAATTGAAACATTGATTAACCGACCAATCTTACCGGTAACCGTAAAATTCATTTCCTGGTTGACCGAAATATCAGGCCACCCCTCCTTCTGGTTCTCAATACTTTCAGCCCCTTTTTTCCAGTGGCTGTTCCCCCCGAGAATGAGCCTGAAACGGCCGCTGATGGTAAGTCTTGGCCCCTCGGAACCCACCACCCGGCGCGCCCAGGCCGGCATCTTAACGGGTATCTGGATGTCGAGCAGATTGAAGGCATCCCGTTTCGTTTCCACCAGATTATAAAAAGGACTGCCGCTCTTCCAGTCTTCACGGAACTGAAGACTGTTCACATAGTCCATGTATTCATCGAATTCATTGAAGGCATAGCTGAAAAGCAGGGTCCCGGGTAGGGGTTTTGCTTCCGAAGAAAGCGCTCCTTCCCGAACACCGGAAACATAATAGCGCACCAACTCCACCTGTTTTTTCCGGTAATCCACAAACAGAGTGTCCCGGATGGCTTTGCAAGTCGTGGTCAGATACGCCGGATAAGGATGGTTAAGAGAAATAGGATAAAAAGTAGATTCAGCAGGCAAGAGATAACGCTGGCTCGGCATGAAGCGATAGTGAGCCAGCGAGGTGTTGCCTGCCTGGGAAAGACAGAACAATATCCCGATAAAAAGGAAAATCTTTTTGCTCAACAGCGGAGGTTTGGATTCCCGGTAAAAACCTGTTCTTTAATAAGTTAACGTGTTGAAAAGATAGTAAGATGCGAAGGTCCTTTTCAATGAAAAGGACCGTGAGCAGACCGCGTTACATGTTTTTCAGGATGGCGCTTCCAAATTCGGAGCATTTCAGTTCTTTTGCCCCTTTCATAAGACGGGCAAAATCATAGGTCACGCTCTTTTGGGCAATGGTCTTTTCCAACCCCCGTACAATAAGGTCAGCAGCTTCGGTCCAGCCCATATACCGGAGCATCATTTCTCCGGACAAAATCACGGAACCCGGATTCACCTTATCCAAGTCCGCATATTTCGGGGCCGTACCATGCGTTGCTTCAAAGATCGCATGGCCGGTTTTATAATTGATGTTGCCTCCTGGGGCAATACCGATCCCCCCCACCTGGGCTGCCAACGCATCCGAGAAATAGTCGCCGTTGAGATTCATGGTCGCAATGACATCGAATTCCGACGGCCGGGTGAGAATTTGCTGCAAAAAGATATCGGCAATGGCATCCTTGACCAGAATTTTTCCGGAAGGCACCTCGCCCTTGCAATCGGCCCATGAGATGCAATGTTTTGAAAATTCGCGTTTCACCAATTCATAACCCCACTTCATAAAAGCACCTTCCGTGAACTTCTGAATATTGCCTTTGTGAACAAACGTGACGCTCTTTCGTCGGTTGCGAATAGCATATTCCAGAGCGGCCCGGATGAGTCGCTCGGATCCGGAGCGACTGATAGGTTTCACCCCGATGCCGGAATCCGAACGGAGATGCCAGCCGAATTCCTTTTTACAGAAAGCGATCAGCTTTTTTGCACCCACACTTCCCATCTCGAGCTCCAAGCCCGAATAAACATCTTCCGTGTTCTCGCGAAAGATGACCATGTTCACCTTGTCGGGATGGAGTACGGGACTCGGCACCCCGGCGAAATGGCGCACCGGACGAAGACACACATACAAGTCAAGCAGCTGGCGCAAGGCCACATTCAGACTGCGGATTCCGCCGCCGATAGGCGTGGTCAACGGTCCTTTAATCCCGACCCGATATTTGCGGAAAGCGCTCACCGTTGCTTTGGGCAGCCACTCTCCTGTCTGCTGGAAAGCCTTCTCGCCTGCCAGCACCTCTTTCCAAACAAGGGAACGCCGTCCCTGGTAGGCTTTTTTCACGGCACCATCGAGAACGCGAACCGAAGCGGCCCAGATATCCCGCCCCGTACCGTCTCCTTCGACAAAAGGAAGGATGGGATGGGAGGGAATAATCAGTTTTCCGTTCTTGAGGGTAATAATGCTTCCGTTTGTCATGATAAGAACTCCTGTGGGTGTTTTCCGTTTATCGTCGGGCCAGATTCAGTTTTCCGCCGGCCAAAAGGATGTCGATTTGTTTATCCGTGAGCGAATGAACCAGCGAAAAGCCGATTCCTTTTGTCCGGTTGCGCAGTTCCACGGTTTCCTTGCGTAAAAGCCGCGCACGGATATCCGGCAACTCGACCACATCGTTCCGGTCGATTTTATCGTAATCCGAAGGGTCGGCGAATGTAAAAGGCAAAATACCGAAATTGATCAGGTTAGCCGTATGAATCCGTTCGAAGGAACGGGCCACCACCACCTTGACGCCAAGATACATGGGGCAAATGGCCGCATGTTCTCGGCTGCTGCCCTGGCCGTAGGAAAGTCCGGCGACAATGATGCTCGCGATTCCCTTCCTCTTGTTCTCCATGGCACGGCCGCTGAACGCAGGGTCCACGCCGGCAAAAACGAATTCCGAGTAAGCCGGGATATTGGACCGGTATTTCAGTTTGTCGCCTGCAGGCATGATGTGGTCGGTGGTGATTTTATCGCCCACCTTGATGGCCACCACACCCTGCAAGGAATCGGATAAGGGGGTATTGGAAGGCGGCTCACCGATATTGGGCCCTCGCACAATACGCACCTCCCCCCTTTTTTCAAGGGGCAGCGGCAAAGCAATCATGGAATCATCCAACGTAAAACGTTCCGGCGGTTGAAAAGAGGGGCAGTCCAACCCCAATGTGCGGGGATCTGTAAATTCTCCGGTTAACGCAGAGGCTACCGCGGTTTCAACGCTCACCAGATAGACTTGGGCGGAAGGGGTTCCGCTTCGGCCTTCGAAGTTGCGGTTGCTGGTACGGAGCGACACGCCCGCCGTACCCGGAGAAAGGCTGTTGCCGATGCAGAAACCGCACACATTTTCCGCAAAGCGGGCACCGGCAGCCAATAACGTTGAAAAAGCACCGTTGTCCGCAATCATGCGCAGGACCTGTTTACTGCCCGGGGCCACGATAAAAGAGACCGAGTCCTTCACCTTCCGGCCTTCCACCATCTTTGCAGCCATCATCAGGTCGCGGAAGCTGGAATTGGTGCACGAACCAACCGCCACCTGATCGACCCGAACCCCTTTCAGAGAACGAACCGAAGCCACGTTATCAGGACTATGCGGTTTGGCGGCAAGCGGTTCAATGTCGGATAAATTCAGGGTGAGCCGCTTATAGTAGGTGGCATCCGGATCCGCAAAGAGTTCGACAAAACCGGACTCCCGGCCTTGCGCTTTCAAGAATTCGAAGGTATTGCGATCGCTCGGAAAAAGCGAGGTGGTCACACCCAACTCAGCCCCCATATTGGTGATGGTGGCCCGCTCCGGTACGCTTAAGGAGGCCACCCCCGGACCGCCGTATTCGATCACGGTTCCCACATTGCCTTTGGTCGTCAGCATCTCAAGCATTTTGAGAATCACATCCTTGGCCGAAACCCAGGGTTTCAGTGAGCCCACCAACTCCACGCGCACGACATTGGGATAGGCCACGGAAAAACCACCTTGGGCCATGGCAAACGCCACATCCAATCCACCCGCTCCGACGGCAAACATGCCGATACCGCCGCCGGTAGGCGTATGGGAATCGGAACCGAGGAGGGTCTTGCCCGGCAGGCCGAACCGCTCCAAATG
>MGVN01000047.1:0-4073 GCA_001800515.1 Elusimicrobia bacterium RIFOXYB2_FULL_49_7
TGGGCCTGCTATCGCGCCGCCGCTCCCTCCGTTTTCAACCACAATAGCAAGTGCAAGCTCAGGATTCTCGAGCGGCGCGAAGGCGACGATCCATGCATGTGAATCTCCGTGCGGATTCTGCGCGGTCCCCGTCTTCCCGCCGATTTTCAGGTCAGGGAAGTAACACGCATGCGCGGTCCCGTTTTGAACCACCTCTCCGAGTGCCCTGATAAGGATATCCCATGATTCTTTGGGCAGCTTGAATTCCCCCTTTTTCTTCGGGGTGAATTGCGAAACAAGCTCGCCGTTCGGCGTAGTGATCTTTTCAACAATATACGGCTGATATATCTCGCCCCTGCTCGCGACAATGCTCATCATTTGCGCCATCTGCATCGGCGTCGTCCACAACGGACCTTGTCCGATCGCCATATTAATAGTATCACCCTGATGCCATGGTTCATGAAGTTTCTTCCGTTTCCATTCCTCGCTCGGCACCAGGCCTGCTTTTTCAGACGGCAATCCAGCGCCCGTCACCTCGCCAATGTGAAATTTCCGCGCATAGCTCTCCAGTATCTTCGGCCCTACCCTGAGCCCTACCTGATAAAAATAGACATTGCATGACTTCGCAAGCGCATCGACAAGAGAGAGCGTGCCGTGGCCCTTTTTCTCCCAGCATTTGAATGTTTTATTGCCGAACGTGAACGCCCCGTTGCAGTGATACGTCTGATTGAGGTCTATTTTATGTTCATTGACAGCGCCGAGGAACGTAATAATCTTGAACGTAGAGCCAGGCGGATACAATCCCTGTATGGCTCGATTAAAAAGCGGCAGGGACTTGTCGACAAGGTATTTGCGGAACTCTGAAGAAAACGATGTGTTCGGGTCATAGCCGGGGCTCGACACGAGTACCCGTATCGCCCCTGTCCGCGGGTCGATACCGACCACCGCGCCTCTCCCTGTCGGGGTTTTCTTCATGGCCTCGCCTGCGATCTCCTGCAGGCGGGCGTCAATGGTCGTATAAAGGCTGCTGCCTATCGTCGAAGGAATATGGCGCACAAGCCGTGTCTGCCTGCCCATGGCATCGACTTCGATCTGCCAGCCACCATCCTGCCCGCGGAGCACGGGATCATACACCTTTTCAAGGCCGCGCCTGCCGAGCCAGTCTCCCATCTTGTAGCCGTCGGGCCCCATCCCGTCGAGTTCGTTTCTGGTGATCTCATTCAGGTAACCGATCAGGTGCGAGTTGGCCTCAGAAGCACGATACTCTCTTCGCGCTTCCTTGACCACGGAGATGCCCGGGAGCACCAGCCGCTGCTCCAGCAGCTGGAACATCTCGGCACGCGAGAGATTTTCCGCAAGACGCACTACCTGTCCATTGCGCCAGCAGCGGGTGATGTGCGCGGTGACGTTCTTGATCGGCAGGATCTTTCCTACGCGTTCCAGCGTCTCGCGCGGCGGGGTAAAGTCCTGGCTAAAAGGGTAGAATAAGGCGACGAAGGATGTCCTGTTGCCAACGATGATATCGCCCTTGCGGTCATAGATGATGCCGCGGGGGGCGCGTTCGAGAATGATCTGAGTACGTTGCTGTTCGGAGAGGGTCCGGAAATGCTTCCCCTTGACGACCTGGAGGTGAAACAGGCGGGCGGCAAGCATAAGGAACAATCCCAGAAAAAGGATAACGACGATCCTGTACTTTTCAAGGAAATCCTCATATGCCAGACGATGTTCTTGCTGCCAAACCATAATAACTTCAGGGAGAGGGAGTAACGGGTAGGGGTAATGATATGAAAAATCTTTTCTTTCCTGCACCCTACGCCCTACGCCCTATACCCTGCCTCAATATTCCCTGTGCCGTATCGCAAACACTGATAGTATTTTTTTCCCGATAAAGAATATAGCCGGTGCAATAAGCATGTTGTAGAACGGTTGTATGAAAGTACTGTAATTGACCGCGAAACCCGTGTCATCCGTACCGAACACATGGAAAAGCGAGTACATCCCCAGCCAGAAAAAAAGAGATGCCACGAGTGTCACGAGCATCTGATTGACCACTTTCGATTCATTCCACTTGCGGTTGAGCATCCCCGCAAAATAGCCCATACTCGTGAACAGAAGCGCGTGGCTGCCGAACAGGTCAATAGAAAGAACATCCCACGAAATGCCCCAGGCGAACCCGAACAGAAGACCCGTCATCGAACCGCGCACCAGGCCGAGGAACATAATAAATGAAATGATCACGTTCGGCGCGATCCCCGCATAGGAAAAGTATTGACTCCAGCTGAACTGGATGACAATGCCGACCAGATAAAGGAATACGGACAGGACGATAGATTGCATGACGGTTACTGTCCTCCCCGCTGCACAGGCTGTTTTTGTTCGTCAGGAAGCAGCACGATCGCTTCGCGCAGATTGTTGAAATCAACCGCTGTCCTGACAATAGCCGTTTGGAACGAATCGTTCTCTGACGACACGATGTCCTCGATAGTACCGACAGGTATCCCTGAAGGAAACACGGAACTCAATGGGCTCGTCGTTACGCTGTCTCCGATCATCACCTTTCCCTCGCGTACAATATACCCGAGCTTCAGGCTGGGCCCGTTCTGCCCCTCAAGAAGCCCGTCCTGCGAAGTAGTCTGGTCAACGGCGGGAAGAGCAAAAATGACATTTGTCACGAGCACCACCTTCGACGAATTCTCAAACACTTCCCCCACCCGACCGAATACGGCAGGCGCATTCCCCGCCCATGCCAGTACCGGAGTATCGAGACGCACCCCATCTTCTCTGCCCTTGTCGATCATTACCCATTGGAACCAACTCCCCGGCTCGCGGGTGATGATCCTGGAAGCCACCGCCTTCATTTTCGCCGGCGGATGGAATCCGACTATATTGCGCAGGCGTTCCACTTCTTCTTGCGTCTGAAGATACTCACTGTTGAGATGTTCGTATCTCTCAAGTGATTTACGCAGGATGAGATTTTCCTGATGGACGTTGACGATATCCTTCAGATTCAACGAGACGCCCTGACCTGCCTGTACGACACGAGTAGCAGCTTCAGGAGTAGGAGACAAGACATAAAAAAGGAAGTTTTTTACACTGCGCACATAGCCGGTGAGGCGGGCAGTGAGGAGAAGCAGGCAGAAAACGAAGAGAAAAAGGAACAAAAGGTTGGTATGCCGGTGAGAATAATATTCTTCCATAGTATCCAGGGACTCGAACCCTGAGAAACAGGGTATAGGGTTGTGGGGGGCAGGGTAACCAGCGTTATTGCTCGACTATACTCTATACCCTCTTGCGCTATCCCCCTGCCGTTTACACAATGCTCTTTCTTCCTGCTTTCAGATTGTCGAGCTCTTCCAGGTACTTTCCTGTTCCCCGGACGACACAGGTAAGCGGGTCTTCGGCAAGATTAACGGGAAGCTCTGTTTCCTGCGCAAGGAGTTCAGGAAGCCCGCGGAGCAGCGAACCGCCGCCCGCAAGGACGATACCCCTGTCTACGAGATCCGCGGAAAGCTCGGCAGGAGTCTCTTCAAGGGTATTCTTGATAACTTCAATGATCGCTTTTGTCGGTTCCGCGAGCGCAGAACGCACTTCTTCCGACGTTATCGAAATCGTTTTGGGAAGACCGGTAACCTGGTCGCGCCCCTTCACTTCCATGCTCGTTTCTTCAGGGAGAGGAAACACGGAGCCGATCTTTATCTTTACGTCCTCCGCAGTGTTCTCTCCGATAAGCAGGTTATATTTCCTTCTAAAATACTGTACGATAGCTTCATCCATTTCATCGCCGGCAACGTCAATGGACTTTGATACCACCATTCCCTTGAGCGATATGACCGCTACTTCAGTCGTGCCGCCGCCGATATCCACTATCATATTGCCTTCCGGCTCATTAATAGGTATATTTGCCCCGATCGCTGCCGCCATGGGTTCTTCGATCAAATGCACTTCCCTGGCGCCGGCCTGTTCCGCAGATTCGCGCACTGCGCGGCGCTCCACTTCGGTAATGCCAGACGGAACACCGATCACAATGCGAGGATGGAGAAGACTGCGCCTGTTGTGTACTTTTTTAATGAAGTAACGTATCATCTGCTCCGTAA
>MGVN01000047.1:4163-4947 GCA_001800515.1 Elusimicrobia bacterium RIFOXYB2_FULL_49_7
CGATAGCAAGAACGTTCTTGGTTTCCCGCTCGATAGCGACAACGGAGGGTTCGCGCAGCACAATGCCCTGGCCTTTTACGTACACCAGCACCGAAGCGGTGCCGAGGTCAATGCCCATGT
The DNA here is from genome assembly GCA_001800515.1 of Elusimicrobia bacterium RIFOXYB2_FULL_49_7. The sequence goes on from MGVN01000047.1 coordinate 4,284, forward strand.
CATTTGAAAACAAGCTGAAAAGATAATTAAACATAATATACCTATTATAAACTATTCCGGATAAAAAGAAAAGCCCCCCGCCTTTCTTTATCCGCTCTAGCTCACCAGCTTCACGAGCGCCGTTTCTGCCTGGTCACCTCTGCGGAAACCGGTTTTATACACCTTCGTGTAGCCGCCTTTTCTTTCCTGGTAGCGCGGAACGAGCACGTCGAATATTTTCTTCCGGATCTGCTCGTTCTGAATATGCCTGCTCACCGCTCTGCGCGCATTCACATCGTTCGGGCGCGCAGCAGTGATGATACGATCGGAATAACTGACAAGCTCTTTCGCTTTCGAGAGTGTCGTTTCAATTTTCTCATGCAGGAAGAGGGACTCCGCGAGATTTTTCAGCAACGCCCTGCGATGCGAGCTGGTGCGGGATAGTTTTTTTCTATGATGGCTCTTAATCATTCTTGATTCCTTTCATGTCGAGCGAGAGGCCGAGCTCGGCAAGTTTTTCCTTGATCTCCGTCATGGAACGTTTCCCGAAGTTCTTGTAGGAAAGGATATCTTCTTCCTGTTTCGACACAAGGTCTCCGATCGTTTTTAGGCCCGCGGACTGGAGGCAGTTTGCTGAGCGCACCGAGAGGTCCATAATGCTGAGCGGCTGGTTGAGCAGCTCTTT
>MGVN01000047.1:4997-12187 GCA_001800515.1 Elusimicrobia bacterium RIFOXYB2_FULL_49_7
CGGGGCCGGTAAAAATGGTAAGCGTATTCTTCAATACCTTTGCTGCATAGGCAAGCGCATCCGCCGGACTCACCGAACCGTCAGTCCATATGTCAAGAATCAGCTTATCATAATTCGTGATCTGTTCGACGCGCGTATTCTCAACTTCGTAGTTTACCTTCGATACAGGTGAGAACAATGCATCAAGAAGGATGGTGTTCGCGGGATGGCGGCTCGCCTTATTCTCTTCGGCAAGCACATACCCTTTCCCGCGGGTTACTTCCATTTCGATCTCGATCTCTATCCCGGCATCCAGCGTTGCGATGGGCTGATCAGGAGTAAGGATCTCGATATTTGCATGAGGCTCAATATCCTTTGCGTAGACGACACCTTCTTTTTTAATGCGGAAATAAAGCGTTTCAGGGCCTGCGGTGTACATCTTCAGCCGAACCTTCTTCAGGTTCAGGATAATATTGGCGACATCTTCCTTCACGCCTCTGAGCACGGAGAATTCGTGCAGGGCTCCCTTGATGCGCACTGCGGTTATTGCGGCGCCTTCAAGGCTTGAAAGGAGTATGCGGCGAAGCGAATTCCCGATGGTGTGTCCATAGCCGCGCTCAAAAGGTTCCGCTGCAAAGCGGCCGTACTTGGGAGTGGCTGTTTTTTCATCGAGTACAAGCTTGCGCAATTTTTCTAAATCTGGCGTCTTCATAAATATAACCTCACTAGAGAGTCAGGGCTTAGGGTCAGGTTGTTGCTTTCCCCTCCCTATTCACTATCCCCTGTCATTATTATTTCGAATACAATTCCACGATGAGCTGGCTGTTGATCGCCTGCGGGAGATCCTCAGGCATCGGGACGCTGACCACCGCGCCGGCAATCTGCCCCTTGTCGAAGTTCAGCCATGAAGGAACCTGGCCGGCATGTTCGACTGATTTCTTTACCTGAATATTTTCTTTCATCTTATCCTTGAGGGCGATTTTATCGCCGGCTTTCAACTGATAGGACGGAAGATTGACCTTGCGTTCATTCACGAGCACTTTGCCATGGCTGACAACCTGCCGAGCCATTTTCCTGGAAGCGACCAGGCCAAGGCGATAGACGACATTGTCGAGCCTGAGTTCAAGAAGCCGGAGAAGGTTCTCACCGGTAAGGCCTTTCAATCTTTCGGCACGCGAGAAATAGTGACGGAATTGTTCTTCGCTGAGCCCATAGATGCGGCGGGCTTTCTGCTTTTCACGCAAACGGCGTGCATATTCCGAAGTCTTTGAGCGCATTTTTTTCGGCTGGCCGGGAACATTCTTCCCTCTCTTGCTTTCGAGGGTACACTTTGAACTACAGCGCTCACCTTTGAGAAACAGTTTTTCTCTCTCGCGCCTGCATTGTTTACATACGGAACCTAAATAGCGTGACATGTATTAAAAACCTCCCCGCCTCTGCGGCGGGCTCGCCTGGGACGAGCTTTTCATAGATTATTGTATTGCAAAAAACACCTTATACGCGACGCGGCTTCGGCGGACGGCAACCGTCGTGCGGCACGGGCGTGATATCCCTGATCGAGGTGATCACTAAACCAGCAGCCTGCAAACCACGGATTGCGGTCTCGCGGCCGGGGCCGGGGCCCTTCACCATCACTGTCACCTGCTTCACACCGAGGTCGATCGCTCTTTTTGCAACGTTCGACGCCGTCATCTGCGCTGCAAACGGTGTCCCTTTTTTCGTCCCCTTGAATCCGCAGCTGCCCGCAGAGGACCAAACCAGCGACGCACCTTTTTCGTCTGTTATCGAAATGATGGTGTTGTTAAATGAAGACTGGACATAGGCTTTTGCAAGGCCACCTATAAAACGTACTCTCTTTTTTCCGCGTGGACTAACAGGTTTTTTTACATCAGTCATGAGATCATAACCTCCCCGCCTCAAGGGCGGGCCAGCTCTTGAAAGCCGGCTTATTTCCTTTCGTTATATGGCTCGCACCATTAATTTATTTTGCTGCTGCTTCCTTTGCTGCTTTTGATGCGCCGACCGTTCTGCGTTTACCGCGACGCGTCCTTGCGTTTGTCTTTGTACGCTGGCCGCGAACCGGCAAGCTTCTGCGGTGACGATAGCCGCGATAGGAACCGATATCCATGAGGCGTCTGATATGTGCCTGGATCTCTCTGCGAAGATCGCCTTCGACCTTAAAATTCTTTGTAATGATGGTATTGATCTTGTTGACCTCTTCTTCGGAGAGATCTTTCACTCTCTTGGTCGGGTCAACTTCTGCCTCTACCACCACCATGTCTGCGGTAGCTGGGCCAATACCATAGATATAGCGAAGCGCGACATCCACTCTTTTATTTTTCGGTAAATCTATTCCGGCAACGCGAGCCATTTGAAAACCTCCAGTTTGTATTTCTCGATCGATCTATGCAATGACGACGGTAAGCGTCGGTAATTATCCCTGGCGCTGTTTGTGGCGCGGATCAGTGCACACTACCCTGACAACGCCTTTTCTTCTGATCACTTTGCACTTCTGGCATATTGGCTTTACGGATGCACGGACTTTCATGGTTCACTCCTCAACAAATTTCTTATCTTTTCAACACTCTACCGCTCACTTCTCCGGGCTCACCGCGAGACTCAGCAAAACGAGCGGGCTACGGTCATTTTTCTCTATAGACAATCCGCCCCCGTGAAAGGTCATACGGAGACAACTCCAATTTCACTTTATCTCCGGGAAGTATCTTAATATAATGCATACGCATCTTCCCGAAGATATGCGCAAGTACTTTATGTCCGCCTTCTATTTCAACGCGAAACATCGCATTGGGGAGCGCTTCAAGGATCCTGCCTTCTATCATTATTTTTTCTTCTTTTACCATACCGCCTCACTTTACTCAATACTGCTTACTCTATTCTGGTAAGCACTTCACAGCCATTTTCGGTCACTGCCACCATATGTTCGAAATGCGCACAGAGCTTACTATCGACCGTCACTACAGTCCAATCATCTTCAAGGGTACGCACCGTGTTCTCGCCTGCGTTCACCATCGGTTCAATAGCAAAGACCATGCCGGGAACCAGCCTGAGGCCGGTGTGCGGTTGGCCGAAATTGGGAACTGGCGGGTCTTCGTGAAGCTTGCGTCCGATCCCGTGCCCTACATAATCACGAACAACGGAATATCCCGCCTGCTCCGCGTAGCTTTGTACTGCCCAGCCGATGTCGCCCATTCTATTGCCGGGCTTGACCTGTGCAATGGCGCGCTCAAGCGATTCGCTGGTAATTGCCATTAAGCGCTGCGCCTCAGGAGAAACCTTCCCTGCCGGGAATGTTCCGGCCACATCGCCATAAAAACCGTTATGGATCAAGCCGAGATCAATGCTGACAATATCGCCTTCCTTGATTATCCTGCCGGCGCTAGGGATCCCATGCACAAGCTCATGATTGATCGAAACGCAGGCTGTCGCAGGATATCCCCTGTATCCAAGAAACGCGGGTTTGGCGCCTAAAGAACTGATTTCCTTATATGCCCTGTCATCAATGTCTTTCGTCGTTATGCCGGGACGAAGCTGCTCCGACAAGATACGGAGAACCTTCGCTATCATCTGCCCCGAAATCCGGAGCTGTTCAAGTTCTGAGGAGCTTTTCAACTCAATGGTATATCGTGGAAAATTATTTTTCGATGACTGCACAAAGACTCTTAAATACCTCTTCAACCGGCTTCGAACCATCAACTTCTCTCAGGACGCCCGCCTTCTTGTAATAGGCGATGAGAGGGCTGGTCTGTTCATCATACACTTTCAGGCGCTGCCTGACCGTTTCAGGGTTGTCATCTGCTCGAAGAATGACGGGGGAGGAACAAAGATCGCATATCCCTTCACTTTTCGGGGACTGCGATATAAGATTATAGCTGGCGCCGCATTTGCCGCATACCCTGCGGCTGGAGAGGCGTTTTACTATCTCTTCGTTATTCACCGCCATGGAAAGCACTCTGTCTATGCTTCTTCCCGAATCCGCAAGTACTTTATCAAGCGCCTGCGCCTGAGGGACCGTGCGAGGGAAGCCATCCAGAAGAAAACCGGCTTTACAATCCGCGCGTGTAAGCCGAACGTTAACGATCTCTATGACGACTTCATCCGGTACCAGCTTGCCTGCGCTCATGTAACTCTGCAACTTTTTCCCGAGTTCTGAGCCGCTCGCCGCAGTCTCTCTGAAAATATCGCCGGTCGAGATGTGAGGGACATTGTATTTTTGTGCTATTTTCTTTGCCTGGGTGCCTTTTCCGGCACCGGGAGGCCCTAGTAGTATCAAATTCATGGTATTCCTAACAGCGCTGCCGCACCTGAACGACGCAGCAAACGCTCTATTTTACATTGAACCAGCGGCCTTTTATTCTTCCTTCCTTCAAAAAGCCGTCATAATGACGCATGATAAGATGCGACTCGATCTGTCCTACCGTATCAAGAGCAACGCCGACGACGATAAGGAGCGATGTGCCTCCAAAGAAGAACGGCGCGTTAAGAATGCTTCGAAGATAATCTGGCAGCACTGCAAGCGCCGCCACAAAAAGCGCGCCGCCGAGCGTGATCCGCTCGAGCACCGTTTGAATATACTGCGCGGTCGGTTCACCGGGACGAATCCCAGGGATGAACCCGCCCCACTTCTTCATATTCTCCGCCAGCTCTTTGGGGTTAAATGCCACGGAATTATAGAAGTAGCAGAAAAAGATGATAAGAGATGCGTAGATAAGCTCATAGAGCACTGTCGAACGATTCCACCAGCTTGACACCATCTTCGCCCAGTTCGCATCAGGGAAAAACTGCGCAATCGTCAACGGGGTGGAAAGTATCGATATGGCGAAGATAACGGCGATAACGCCGGACTGATCCACCTTCAACGGAAGAAAAGTGCTTGCCCCGCCATACATCTTTCTACCGACTACCCGTTTTGCGTATTGAACGGGGATCTTGCGCTGTGCGGTTTCAACCCACACCACCAGGGTCATGACGACCAGTACCAGCGCGACAAGAAGCAGCACGGTAAAAAGCGAAATTTCATCGAGCCGGAGAAGCCTGAACACGTCTTGCACTGCCGAAGGCAACCCTTCAACGATACCGGCAAAAATGATAAGGGAAATGCCGTTGCCGACGCCTCGCTCAGTGATCTGTTCTCCGAGCCACATAATGAAGACTGTCCCCGTGACGAGCGTGACGACCGCCAGAGTGATCCAGGCGACAGAGGGATCGGAAACAATGGGCGTGCCTCCGGGAGTGGGCATTCTGCTCACTGCCATGGCAAGACCAAAAGACTGAATGAGCGCAAGTACCAGTGTGCCGTAACGTGTGATCTGGTTCAGTTTTTTTCTTCCGTGCTCGCCTTCCTTGGTGAGCCGGTCAAAATAGGGGATCACATGTGCTCCCTGGAGGAGGCTCATGATAATCGACGCATTGATGTAGGGCATGATGCCCATGGAAAAAATGGAGAGCCTGTTGAGAGCTCCGCCGGAGAACATGTCAAGGAATCCGAGCAGTGAATCGCGGTGTGCGTCAAACAGCGCTTTGAGCGCATCAGCGTTCACACCCGGAATCGGGATGGCAGCTCCGATACGGTATGCCACGATAATGGCAAGAGTGAAGAGCACTCTTCTTTTCAACTCAGGAATTTTGAAAATATCTCCGAATGATTTAAGCATAGTTTATACTTTCTCTATCGAACCGCCGGCAGCCTTCACTTTTTCGAGGGCTGACTGCGAGAACGCATCGACTTTCACGGTCAACGCTTTCTTTATATCGCCTGTTCCCAGCACCTTAACGGGCAGTCCGCGTTTCACAAGCCCTTTCTTGCGGAGTTCCACAGGCGTAATAACGCTGTCCTTATCGAAAAGCTTGTCGAGTTCTTCAACATTGATGACCTGATATTCTACACGGAATTTGCTATTGAAACCGCGTTTCGGGATCCTGCGGACAAGCGGTATCTGTCCGCCTTCAAAACCGGACATTTTTCCGTCACCCGAGCGGGCCCTCTGGCCTTTCATTCCACGTGTCGCGGAACCGCCATGACCTGATCCTTCTCCTCGGCCGATGATCTTTCTGCGATGGCGCGAACCACGGGCTGGCTTAAGATTTGATAGACCGATCATAATTCCTTTACCTCTTTATTTCTTAGTTTCGCTACATCCTCTTTAGTGCGCAGCTCTTTGAGCGCCGCAAAGGTCGCATAGACCACGTTGAATGGATTGGAGGAACGCAGTGATTTTGTCAGAATGTCTTTGATACCTGCCGCTTCGAGCACAGCGCGGACGGCGCCGCCCGCAATAACACCGGTTCCCGGTGCCGCAGGCTTCAGAAATACACGGCCTGCGCCTGATTCTCCTGTAATTTCATGTGGAATCGTCGTGCCGACCACAGGAACCGATATCATCTGTTTCTGAGCGCGCGCGGTACCCTTCTGGATCGCCGCCTGCACTTCATTGGCCTTCCCTAATCCGCAACCGACTTTTCCTGCTCCGTCGCCGACTACCACCAGTGCATTGAAGGAAAAGCGCTTTCCGCCCTTCACCACTTTTGCCACACGGTTAATAGAGACCACAGTTTCTTTATACGGACTCTCTTGTCTATTTCTCTGTTCGTCTGCCAATGCATCCTCCTATAATACAACGCCGTTCATATGTTAATGAGTTCATCTGGCTTAGTTTTTTTGTGAACCAATGAACGTTTTAAAACTCAAGGCCTTTCTGCCTTGCCGCGTCGGCCAGGGCTTTGACGCGTCCATGATAAACGTATCCGCCGCGATCGAATACTGCCTTCTTTATGCCTTTTTCAAGAGCTTTGCTCGCGATCATTTCACCGACGGCTTTTGCCGCCGCGACGGTATCCGTCACCTTTAACGCGCTTTTCAGCTCAGGAGCGAGAGTGGATACGGCAACAAGCGTAGCGCCCTTCTCGTCATCGATCAGTTGTGCATAGATATGCTTATGGCCGCGATGAACACTTAACCGTGGGCATATTCCAGTCCCAAAGATCTTCTTCCGTACACGTTCTTTTCGTAATGCGAATCTCTTACTAGCGTCTTTCATTATAGCCTCACTATAAATTTGCCCGCTACGGCGAATGACGCCGCGAGTTCAAATCTAATTATTTCTTTCCGCCACCGGAGCCGCCTGATGCGCCTGCCGCAGCCTTTCCGGCTTTCCTGATGATATGCTCGCCCGCGTAACGAATACCGGTGCCCT
>MGVN01000047.1:12223-14479 GCA_001800515.1 Elusimicrobia bacterium RIFOXYB2_FULL_49_7
CCGCTGTTTCGCCGACGAGATTTTTGTCCACGCCCGTTATGGAAATCAAGGTTTGTTTGTCGACAGCAACCTTCACGCCTTCGGGGATAGTGAACGCCACGGGATGCGAGAAGCCGACCTGCATATTAAGCTTTTTTCCATCTACGGCGACTTTGTACCCGAGCCCGTGGACCTCAAGGTCTCTTTTAAATCCGGAAACAACGCCTTCAAGCGCGTTCTTCACGATACCGCGGGTGAGCCCCTGAAGCGGACTGGCTTCTTCATTGGTCACGCCTGCCGCAGGTTCTACGAGAACATGTTTTTTATCTTTGTCGATCGTCACCGTCAGTTTCTTGTTGATCGGATGCTGCAGTTTCCCCACAGGGCCGGTCAAGTCGAGCAGGTGGTTGTTGAACGTTACTGTCACTTTATCGGGTATGGGTAATGGTTTTTTTCCTAAGCGGCTCATTGTTCACCTCTATGTGATGAAGGGGGGAGTGGGCTGGCTGCGCCGCTACTCCGCATCCTGCAGTTTTACCACGCGTAGCCGATAATCTCGCCGCCGACTTTTTCCTTGCGGGCTTTGTTATCGGTCATAATACCTTTCGGGGTTGACAAAATAGCTACCCCTATGCCGCCTGCTATTTTCGGCAGCTTCTGATAGCCGTAGTATATTCTTAATCCCGGCTTGGACACACGGCGCAAACCCTTGAGGATCTTCTCGCCTCCCATCGTATAGCGGAGATAAATGCGGAGAATCCCCTGCTTATAATCATCGATACTTTTATAGTTCGCGATGAATCCCTCATCCTTCAAGACGCGGGCGACTTCAATTTTCAACTTCGACGAAGGGATATCCACCTTCTCGAGCATTTTTGCGTTCGCATTGCGAATGCGGGTAAACATATCTGCCATTGGATCTGTAACCATGGAGCTAACCTCTCTATAATAGGGGCCGGGGGCCGGACAAGGGGCCTTTTTCTAGACCCTCTCCTTACACCCTTCACCCAAAGTTTTCACCAGCTTGACTTTGTTACGCCCGGTATTTCTCCCCTGTGGGACAGTAACCGGAAACAGATACGACAGAGACCGAAATCCCTTATAAATGCACGCGGCCTGCCACACAGCCGGCAACGATTCCGGTACCGTGTTGCGTACTTCAAGGGTTTTTTCATTTTTGCCATTGCTGAAGTTGTCGACATTTCTCTTCTCCCCGCCTTTTCGGCGGCCCTGCATACCGGCAGGCTTTCTCGCTAGTTTTATCTCTTTTCTACCGACTCATCTCTTTTTTTGAACGGCATTCCCATAAGTGACAGCAACTCGCGGGCCTGCTCATCGTTCACGGCACTGGTGACGATCGTGATGTTCATGCCGCGCGGTTTGTCTGATTTCTCTACGCTGATCTCGGGAAAAATGTACTGTTCGGTGAGCCCGAGGTTGTAATTTCCCTGCCCGTCGAATGCGTTCGCTTCGAGGCCGCGGAAATCGCGGATGCGGGGGATGGCAACGTTCACCAGGCGGTCAAAGAATTCGTACATACGGTCGCTGCGCAGCGTTACCTTGAGGCCGATCGCCATTCCCTGGCGGAGCTTGAAGTTAGAGATCGATTTTTTTGCGCGGCACACCTTCGGCTTCTGTCCGGTGATGGCCGCGATTTCGGCGTTCGCAACGTCAACTACCTTGACGTTCTCTTTCGCCTCGGTCAGCCCTACATTAATAACGATCTTTTTCAGCTGTGGGACCTGATTAATGTTCTTATAGCTGAATTTCTTCATTAATTCGGGAACGATAGCTTCTTTGTATGCTTCCTTAACTCGGGGAACGTAGCTTTTCATTGTTTACTCCGTTTAGTCCCCCCTGCCTTGATCACACGAGGGATCATGCGAGGGACATCCTTATTTCTATGAGGCGCAAGTAAGATGAATTAGTGCCGACACATCTCGGTTTCGCCACTATCGCGCATGCTTCCGGCGCGCACTCGCTGTCGTAATTATAGTACCATTTCATTGCAGCGCCGGCAGACGCGCACTTTTTTTCCATCAGAAAGCGTCTCGAACTTCGGCCGTGTCGGCTGCTGACATTTCGGGCACACGAGCATCACTTTGGAGATGGAAAGCGGAGCTTCTTTCTCGCGAATACCGCCGGGTTCCTGCTGCGTAGGCCGTGTATGGCGTTTCACAAAATTGATCTTTGCAATGACCACGCGATTTTCTTCAGGATACACCTTGAGCACCTCGCCCTGCTTGCCCTTATCCTTGCCGGAGAGCACTACCACTT
>MGVN01000047.1:14490-14653 GCA_001800515.1 Elusimicrobia bacterium RIFOXYB2_FULL_49_7
TTGATCGTCAACATTTTCTCATCCTTATATATGTTTACCCTTGTCTTCTCTGATTGCACTGCCCATCGCTCACTGCTCCGCGATAGCGCTAGACGACTTCAGGGGCAAGCGAAATGATCTTCAGGAAGTTCTTTTCGCGAAGCTCACGGGCAACAGGCCCGAA
>MGVN01000048.1:0-9012 GCA_001800515.1 Elusimicrobia bacterium RIFOXYB2_FULL_49_7
AAAACATTCCTTTCGGCATGTCGGGTGGACAGCTTGATTTTTTTGCCTGGTATGAAGGGCGAGGGGCTGATTTGTTCCTGAACAAGACCTATTTCTCATTGAAAATGCCCGACTCTGTACAATACGATTCTGTGGGACCCAAACTTTGGCTTTATGTGAACAATTCAAATCGGTCCAGTCTTGATTTTTCCTCTCCACCTGCCGGAGAATCCTTTTCCGTTAATCAGGAATCACGGTTGATTATCCTGCTGGACGATCCGGACGGTATCCGGACCCAGGGCAGTCTGGTCAATGAAGGTTTGTTATATGAATTTGTGGGCCTTTTCGATCGCCGTCGAGTGACGGCGGTGACAACAATCGATGGAGAACCGGATAAGCGCTATTTTACGCTCAATCTGTCGGCTGAATTGGCCGGGGTGCCAAAGGAGAATCTTAAAGGAAAAGAGTTTCAGTTCATTGTGCTTGCCCAAGATAATTTTGATAACCGAACCCAAAAGAGCTATAAAGTCTTTTTTGCGGACGACAGTGTGCCCGGCGTATCTAAAAGCGAGATATTCAATCACCCGAATCCTTTTCATAATACAACCCGCTTTATTTGGCGGAGTGCCAATGTGACGGATGTGACCATCAAGATATTTACACAATCCGGAAGGCTTATTCGGGTATTGAAAAGCAAAAATGTCAATGGTTGCTATGATGTGGGAGCAGAGAGTCTTTGGGATGGTCGGGATGAAGTGGGGCATTCCGTGGCGCGCGGAGTTTATCTGTACACCATTGATTTTAAATATGAAATTGCAAATAACGAGCAGTCTCCTTATATCCGGCATGAAAGTTCGGGCAAAATAGGCCGTATGATGAAATATTAGTTTTTTTATTTTTAATAAAACTTGATAATTATACCGATAAATAATTAATTTTACAAATTATAGATGACAAACAGCGTCATGGTGGTCTTTCTTTGCTTATCTTGCGTGTTCCTTCTGTTGTTGTTCCTGATGATTTCAAGCAAACTCCACACTATGAACCGCCGCCTCGACAGGATGAAGACTATCCTCGAGAAATTCAAGGAAGTGGAAAAAGGGAGCTTACCGGGAACAATAGAAGCAAAGAATGAGACCACCGGCGTAAAGAAGTAATTTTCACTAAAACAAGAAAAAGGAAAGAAAAGTATGATGCTTGATCAAGCAACGATTCTGCAACTGGTACCACCCCTGTTGGTTCTTATTCTGTTGTTGCAGATAGCCATTCTGATTATGATTGCTCGAAGCCCTAAAAAAGAGCCCGCTGCAGTTGATGGCCAAATTAAAAACCGTGAAGCAAGCGGAGAAGATGATCTTCGAATGGTCAATAGCCGCCTTCGCGATGCCGAGAAAAAACAGGAAATGATTCGCCGTAATTTTGATAACGGACCGCGTAATAACGAACGTCGTCCGGATGACAACCGTTCCTCGGAACAACGTAACCAGCGGCCGCCTCAACAGGGCCGCGATGGTCGCGACAATCGTGGACGAGATGGCCGTGATAACCGCGGCCGTGATAACCGCGGTCGTGACGGACGCGATCGTGACCGTAATTTCAGAAATGGGGGACGGGACAATCGGCCCAATCGCCCGCCCCGTGAATTTGATAATCGGCCGTCTGAGCATCCGGCAGAGACCGCGCCTATTCAGGCCGCTCAACCGGAAAACAGCCAGCCTGCTTTTTCGAATAATGAAGAGCAGAATGTGCCGTTTGAAAATGGCAATGCTTCTCAGCAGGTGGAGGATTCCTCCATTGCACATGGTCGTCGTCCCATCATCAAACGAAGACCGCTTAATCCCGGAGAACTGACGGAAGGGGGAGCAACCCCGGTCGGCGAATCGGGTTCGAACGAAGCCGTTGCGCAGAATAACAGTCCTGTGGTTGAGAATTCGAATGCGGTCGTGTCGCCGACCGAAGGCGAAGGCCAGAACAGACCAGGATAAATTTTCTTCCATCTGCAGGGCGGCTGCAGTTGGAAAATGCGTTATTTTCAAGGCCCTTTTCGGAGGGCCTTTTTATTTTTGGTCCGGTTCGTTGGTTTCCGGTTCGGCGCCGGTAATGGCCTTAAAGATACGGGAAGCGACCGGGGGGCATCCGGGCACAAAAACCCCTTTATGCCGGCCTTTGGCCGTGCAGTTGCCGATAAGAATCGTCCCCTCGGGATAATCCGTGACATCCTTGCCGATAGCGATGTGGAGTTTGCCGTCCGACAGAACGTAGTCTCCTAATTCCTCGGCAAAACGTTTCAGGAACAGAAGGGTGGTGGAAAGGCAGGCGCTGCACGATCCCTTGTCGTGAACCATGATATTGGGAAAAACGAGATCGATTTTTGAAGGGGAGCGGGCAAAGGAACGGCCGAATTCGCGGTAGGAATCGGGAAGTACCGTCACCCCTTCAAGCGACACGATAGCCCGCTCATGAATGAGGCGGAGATGGGCCACTTCATCCAAGGAAAACCCCATTAATTCTGCTGCAACTTTATCCGCAGCGAGCGGATTCCAGGAGGCCACGGCAAAATCAGATTGCACGCTGTCACCGGAACTGGGCCCTAAACCTTCCATTCCGATGTAACCATCCACCACGGTGAGCTGGGGTAGAAGTAGTGTGGCCATATCCGAGATGGCGGCGTCGAGTGTTTTTTCCGGAAATTCCCTTCCAATACGGTATTCCAGCTGATGGAGACGCACCTTTTCGCGGTGCCAGAGACACCCTTTCATGTTTTTAATGCCGAGCGTAACCTGGGTATGCATATGGGATTTGGCCACAGGCAGGGAGAGGATGATGTCAAAATCAAAGATATCCGCGCAGAATGTCAGGCTTTCCAGTACGCGGCCGTTTTTTACCGGCTTAATGACAGGTTTACGCGCATCCATGTCGATTAATCGGATATTCTTTTTCCGGGCCGCATTCGCGATGCCGGTCGTCTCAAATGCCTCGAGGGTATTGACCCCCAGGATGGGGCTTTCGCCGATGGCGATATCCGCTGCACCGGCTTGTCTGACCAGGTCGATGACCGCTTCAACGGCTTCGGGATGAGTGGTGATCCCCTTTTTACCGGCCACATGACGTCCGGCATTGGGCTTGATGAGCACTTTTTTATTCTGAAGTTCCGATAGATCGAGCCGGCCTACTGCATCAAGAATATTTTGATAAGGGCCTTTTCCACCGGCAACGGAAACGAGATTTTTTATGTCCATGGTTTGAAAATAAAATTGTCTGTCCGGAGAAATCAAAGAGAATAGAGACTCTTTCTCATCCGGCGATACCGGCTGAAAAGGTTACATTGATACTATCCATCGTACTGAATAAACTCCTTCATTATAGGAAATCGGCATTATTTAGGATTTCTTGAGCGTATAATGTATCTTATTATCATGAAACAAGAAAGAGGCTGTTTGCAGGTCTATACGGGCACTGGAAAAGGTAAAAGTACCGCAGCTTTTGGATTGGCATTGCGATCTGCCGGTGCAGGTAAGAAGGTTTTTATCGCTCAATTTGTAAAAGGAATGGATTACAGCGAACTGAAAAGTATCTCCTGCTTGAAGAAGTGGATTTTTTTAAAACAATATGGCCGAAAAGGATACATTGTTGAAAAGCCTTTGCCAGAGGATCGTCGTTTAGCAAAAAAGGGGCTTGCTGAGGCTGCCTTGGCAATGAAAAAAGGCCGATATGACTTGGTTATTTTGGATGAGGCCTGCATTGCGCTTTTTTTTAAGCTCTATTCGGTTTCTGATCTCCTCTCTGCTATTAAAGGGCGTGCGTTTCATGTCGAGGTAGTGGTGACCGGACGGTATGCGCCTCCTTTGCTCATCAAAACGGCTGATCTGGTAACGGAAATGAAGGAAATCAAACATTATTATAATCAAGGTATTAATGCTCGAGTCGGCATTGAAAAGTAGGGAAATCGTAAGGTGTTTGTTAAGGTTCTTGCCCCATTTTGAACCATTTAATATTTTATTCTTATGACAATTCCAAGAAAACGAATTGAAGATATCCAACACATTGGATTTATCTCAACCCGATTATCCGGCAATGACGGGGTTTCCCTTGAAGCGGAAAAATGGGCTAATGTGTTGGAGGATTTAGGATATTTCTGCTACTATTTTGCCGGTGAATTAGATCATCCTCCGGAGCGCAGTTTTTTAAGCCCAAAGGCCCATTTTCAGTATCAGGAAATCCGAGAAATCAACGAATTTGTTTTTCGAAATACCATTCGGACAACGGAAATAAGCGACAAGATCGAATCCCTAAAAAAGGAACTCCTGCATGATATTCACGACTTTGTTACCCGATTTCACATCGATCTTTTAATCGTGGAGAACGCTTTTGCCATACCAATGAATATTCCTTTAGGTTTGGCACTCACCGAATTTGTCGCGGTCACCGGTATTCCAACGGTGGCGCACAATCATGATTTTTATTGGGAGCGGAAGCGATTTAGTGTCAATTGCGTATGGGATTATCTCAATACGGCCTTTCCGCCGCGCCATCCTTTTATCCGCCAGGTTGTCATTAATTCGGAAGCGCGGATGCAGGTGGCCCTTCGTCGGGGCGGTGCTGCCATCATTATTCCTAATATCATGGATTTTGAAAATCCCTTACCCTTACGCGATGATTACACGGCCGATGTCCGGCATTCGCTCGGGATCGGCGAAAAGGAATTTTTTATCCTTCAGCCCACTCGGGTCGTCCAACGCAAGGGAATCGAGCATTCCATTGAATTGGTACGCCGATTGAAGGAGCGCGGCGTTGAGGCGGTACTGGTCATTTCGCATGCTTCCGGAGATGAAGGCAGCGGGTATGAGCTTCGCCTTAGGGAGTTTTCCGGTCTACTGGATGTAAAGGTTCATTTTGTTTCCGATATTATCGGGACCAAACGGGGCCGGACCGAAGATGGTCGAAAGATTTATTCCCTGTTCGATGTTTATCCCTATGCGGATTTGGTCACCTATCCCTCCAATTACGAGGGTTTTGGCAACGCTTTTCTGGAAGCCATTTATTTTAAGAAGCCTGTTATGATAAATAATTATTCCATTTATACCCATGATATCAAGCCGAAGGGCTTTAAGGTGATAGAAATCGATGATTACATCCGGGATGATAATGTCGATTCCATCATCGGCTTAATGAAGAATCCCGATACGCGGGATGAAATGGTGGAGTATAATTATGAACTTGGCCGCCGATTTTATTCCTATTCCAACCTTCGGCGTCAGTTGAAATTCATTATTTCAGACTTCTTCGGTGAGAACTAGAATGCAGACTTTTATTGAAAGAATCTCTGAATATCGGGAAAAGCTGCTTTCCATGCGGGAGATGGTTATTGCCAATATCCTGTTTACCGGGCAGATTCCGTCGCCGACCTTCCGCGAAGAAGCCCGCGCCCAGCATTTTCTCCAGCGGTTGGCCGAGTTCGGCGTTGATGAATGTTTTACGGACGATATCGGGAATCCGGTCGGTATTCTGCATGGGCGCCGTCAGACCCGAAAGCCTCCCGTTTTTCTGGTCGCTCATCTTGACACGGTCTGGGATAGTCATTTTGATTATAACTATGTGGTTAAGGAAGATAAGATCATCGGTCCCGGCCTCATCGATAACTCGGCAGGGGTGGGTGTTCTCCTGACCCTGCCGGAAATATTCAAGCGATTAGAGCTGACCTTCAATTCCGATATCGTTCTGGCCGCCCCGGTCCAATCCATCGGACAGGGCAATCTGGCCGGTATTCGTCACTTGGTTGCCGGTTGGAAAGGAAGCATCCGCAGTGCCATCTGTCTTGAAGGAGGGGAACTCGGACGGCTGAATTATTTCTCCCAAAGCATGGTTCGTGCCGAGGTGCGTTGCGACATTCCGGACAATGAAGGCTATCTGAGTCAATATAAAAAGAACGCCATTCTCATCCTAAATGATGTCATGGACCAGATTTTGGCCATCCGGTTGCCGCAAAAGCCCCAGACGCATATCAATATCGGCAAGATAGAGGGTGGTGTCAAGCACGGTGAAGTGCCCTCACTGGCCGAGTTGGGCTTTGAAATCATCAGTGATGATGATGGGGTGGTGCAGGAGGTTGCCTCGCAGATACAGGCCATTGTTCACAATATCAAACATGAGTACGATGTTCAGCTCGAAATGACGGTGCTGAGTCAGGCTCACGCATCGAAGCTGGCTTATAACCATCCGCTGGTCAAGAACGCTCTTTCTCTAATGGAAGCGCTGAAAATCAAACCGGCCATCGAATCCAGTGAATCCGAACTTTCTGTTTTTCTCTCCAAAGGTATTCCCGCTGTGACCCTGGGGCTGACGCATGGCGATAATTATCATCAGCATGATGCGGAAATCCGGATCGCCCCCTTGTTCGACGGTATTTTACAGTTGTTGGGCATTCTGACCGCGATTGACAATGGGGTGTGTGATGAGTGATGCAAGTTGGATTGGGACGCATACTTTCCACCATTCGGAGTTTGCCGATTTGCAGCGGTTGTCCGATGAAAAGGTGAAAAAAGGATATACCATTTCCGTCTGTCTGCCCACCCTGAACGAAGAAAAGACCATTGCCAAGGAGATTGTCATTCTCCGATCCGAACTGATGCAACGTTATCCGCTGATTGATGAGATTGTGGTCATTGATTCCGGGTCCGACGACAAAACCCGTACGATTGCCCAGGAATACGGTGCCGAAGTCCACCTTGCTTCCGAAATCCTGCCGAAGTACGGCGATTATCGGGGCAAGGGTGAAAATATGTGGAAGGCGCTTTATGTTCTAAAGGGGGATATCATTGTCTATCTTGATGCGGACATCAAGAATATCCATCATCGCTTTGCTTACGGCCTTGTCGGACCCTTGATTTTACGGGATAATATCCGATATGTCAAGGCCTTCTATGATCGTCCCATCGTGGCTGAAGCGGGAAAGCTC
Organism: Elusimicrobia bacterium RIFOXYB2_FULL_49_7; assembly: GCA_001800515.1. The sequence goes on from MGVN01000048.1 coordinate 6,935, forward strand.
CGTCCTACCGGTGGCGGTCGCGTGACCGAACTCCTGATACGGCCGCTGTTCTCTCTCTTCTTTCCGGAACTGACCCAGATTATGCAGCCCTTATCCGGTGAATATGCCGGTTTTCGGGAAATATTCGAAGCCGTGCCTTTCCCTATCGGGTATGGCATTGAGACCGCCATGTTGCTTGACATCAACAAGCGGTGGGGGCTTGATATCATCGGCCAGGTTGATTTGGATAAACGCATCCACCGTAACCAGGATACGTTGGCGCTGGGCCGCATGTCGTTCGGTATCCTGAAGACCTTTTTTGCCAGGGCTCAGGAATTGGGATTGGTTGAATTGGAAGGAAAAATGTTCGATAAAATGATTCAGTACCACTTATCGGACAACCAATATGTGGCCCGACAATTTGAAACGCCTTCCTGGGAAAGACCTCCTATGCTGACCATCGAGGAATATAGCCAGAAGTTCGGAAAAAAACCGAACAAATCATGAATATCGCATTACTTCATTATCATCTCCGTCCGGGCGGCGTCACGACGGTTATTCAGCTCCAACATCAAACCCTGACCATGCATGGCCACCGAGTTTTGGTGCTGACCGGTGAGGCGCCGACGCTTCCCTTTAATGGAGAAGTTACCCTGTTATCTGCCGCAGGTTACGGTGCGAACGCTTCTTTTACGCCGGATATGCTTGCCCGGCAGATCCGGGAGGCCTGCGATCGTGCTTTCAAGGGTAAATGCGATTTGTTGTTGGTTCATAACCCGCTTTTGCGAAAGAACGATCGTCTTATTCCCGCGCTTAAAATGCTTCAAACGGAAGATCGGACGATATTGATTCAAGTACATGATTTTGCGGAAGACGGACGTCCTGAAGCGTTGAGCCCGGAAACCTATCCGAAAAACTGCCATTATGCGGTGATTAATCAGCGCGATGAACGGTTATTGTCCGCTGCCGGCCTTAAACCGGGAGGCCTCCATCTGCTCCCGAACGCCGTGTTGGATGTTCAGCTTTGGCCTATCAAGAAGACGCAGTCCGGGGAAAAATATCTGTTGTATCCGGTTCGGGCAATACGCCGAAAGAATGTGGGTGAAGCGGTTCTGCTTTCCCTTTTCCTGGAAAAGGGCACACAATTGAAGATATCGCAACCCCCTCAGGGCGAACGGGATGAAGAGTGTTATCAGGATTGGAAAGCCTTTGCCAGGCGGCTCAACTGCCCGGTTCAGTTCGAGGCCGGTTTGTCCGTGCCCTTTGATGAGTTGTATGCCGGGTGTCGAGCGGTTGTGACCACCAGCATGAATGAAGGGTTCGGCATGGTTTTCCTTGAGCCTTGGATAAAGGGGAAAAGGGTGGTCGGCCGTTTTTTAAGGGAGGTTGGAGAGGATTTTCTCCGGAAAGGGATGGATTTTACCGGTTTGTACGAAAAACTGCTTATTCCGCTCACATGGTTGCCGCTTGAGGAGTTGCGACGGAAATGGCTTGACACATGGGTGGATCGTTGTCGGGATTTCGGACTGGAATGCGATCCGGATCGATTAAAGGCCCATTTTGAATCCCTTTGCTCTGACAGTGGGTTTGATTTTGGATGGCTCAGCGAAACAGAACAACGAATTGTCATTGAGAAGGTGGTGGCGTCGCCGGACGCGGCTCAAAAACTCATCCGCCTGAATCCCTGTCTTGCACCGGGCTGGGATTCCACCCTATTTCCGGAATTAATGGAGCGAAATCGGCGAAGTGTTGCGGCCTCTTACCGACCGGACGGCTATGCTGTGCACCTTGAGAAAATATGCCGGACAGCGGTATCGGAACCGATTGTTCAGCAGATCAATAAACAGAAACTGGCCGAAGCTTTTCTTGCCCCCGAGCGTTTTACGTTGATGAAGTGGCAGCCCTATGTTGCCTGAAGAAATCATCCGGAGCATGTCGTGCCCACTGCAACCGCAGCCCACAGGTCTTGAATCTTTTGGTCGCCTGCCGTCTCCCCTCAAGGCTGTTTTGTTCGATATCTATGGGACCCTTTTGGTCAGTGCGTCCGGCGATATTCATGCCGGGTCAATGGCCGATTCTTTTTCCTCTGATGAATCCCT
>MGVN01000048.1:9026-21876 GCA_001800515.1 Elusimicrobia bacterium RIFOXYB2_FULL_49_7
TCCTCTGAACGCGCATGCATTACAGCAAGCCGTTACACGCGAGATTCAGCGCATGCATTGTTTTCTCCGTTCTCAGGGAACCGACTTTCCGGAGGTCGATATTCAGGTGATTTGGAAAGCCCTTTTTCCGGAATGGCCGAATGAAAGAATTCTTTCCTTTGCCCTGGAGTACGAATTGGCCGTGAATCCGGTTTGGCCCATGCCCGGCGCTACGGACCTGCTTGCCCTGTGTCGTCAAGCGGGTCTGGTTATGGGAATCATCTCGAATGCCCAGTTTTATACGCCGCTTCTGTTAAGGGTCTTTTTCAATGAAGAGCTTGTTTCGCTGGGATTTCATCCGTCAGTGACTCTGTTTTCCTATCAAGAGGCCCACGCTAAGCCTTCTGCTGTACTTTTCCAAAAAGCAAGCAACACGCTTCAAGCCATGGGGATTGCGCCTTCTGACACTTTGTATCTCGGTAACGACATGCGTAAGGATGTCATTCCGGCAGCGGCCGTCGGTTTTCGGACCGCCCTTTTTGCAGGCGACCAACGTTCTCTAAGAGGTTGGCCGTCGGAAAACGAACAGAGGCCGGACCTTTTAGTAACGGATTTGCGGCAGCTGCCTGACCGATGGCTCTTATAGTTGATTGTAAAGTTGACGGACAGTCTGAAATTCTCCATCAAGTCCGACCTGTTCGGAGAATAAATTCTTTATTTTTATCGGGAAAAAAGCCCTATCGCTTCATTATATTGAAGAAAGGTACGGGGAAAACCGATAATCAATAGGAATGATAGCGCCAAGCTGTAAATAAAGGAGAACGATACAAATGGATATTACCAGTTTCTTAGGATTAGGCTGCGGTTGGTTTTTAATCATGTCGGCCTTCCTGATGGAAGGTGGATCAATCGCAGCTTTGCTGCAGATTACTGCGGGCATGATTATTATCGGAGGCACGATTGGTGCCACCATGATGGCTTTTCCGCTGAGTGACATACTCCGTGCGGCTGTTATGACCAAGCGCATTTTCATCATGAAGGAATGGGATAAGTATATCATCATTCAACAGCTCATCGACTACGCAGCCAAGGCGAGGCGGGAAGGGGTCCTCTGTCTTGAAGTCGAAGTGGCCAATAATCCTCATCCGCTTATCCGCAAGGGATTGAAGATGGTGGTGGATGGTATGGAACAGGAAACCGTGAAAAGCACGCTGGAAAATGAAATACACATGATGGAAAATGAATACCATGTCGCTGCAGGTGTATGGGAAATAGCCGGTGGTTTTGCTCCTACCATGGGCGTGGTCGGAACCGTGTTGGGGTTGATCTCCGTTCTCTCGAATCTTTCTGACCCATCCACCCTGGGACCTAAGATTGCGCTCGCGTTTGTCGCCACTTTTATGGGTATTTTCTTTGCCAACCTGTTGTTCCTTCCCTTTGCCAATAAGCTTAAGGTCAAAGGGAAAAATGAAAAGATGATCAATGATATCATTCTCGAAGGGTTGGTTTGTATTCAGGAAGGCCAGAATCCGAGAATGATGGAAGATAAGCTTTATTCTGTTCTCCTGGAAGAAGCAACCGGAAAAAAATAACGGTTAAGCCTATGTCTGAAAAGAAAGCCTCTCCGCCTAATCCCGAAAAAGACCGTTCTGAACGATGGTTGCTTACCTATGCGGATCTCATTACGCTGCTACTCATATTTTTCATTATTCTATATGTTATGAGTGTTCAAGATGTCGTCAAGTTTCAAATGATGGCGGAATCCATTGTTGATGCTTTTCAGGGAACAAATATGGTGGTGGGCGAATCTCCTGGTCCTGCCATGGTACCGGGCTCGGCCGGCAGTCGTGTCAGTGGACCGGGCGCCAAGGGGAAAGGGGCCGGCACCAAAGGCAAAGAACAGCTCAAGATGGAATACATCAAGCAGGAGGTGGAGCGGCTGGCTTCGAGAGAAGGATTGCAGTCCCAGGTCTCGGTTCGGATGGAGGAGCGGGGGATTGTCATTACCATTGTGGATAAGGTTTTATTTGCAAGCGGTTATGCGGATATTCATGAGGAGGCCAAATCCGCGCTTGTCGGCATCGGAAAGATTCTTGCGGTAAACAAAGATCAATATGTCCGGGTCGAAGGACATACGGACAATATCCCTATTCGCAATGAAAAATTTACCTCCAACTGGGAGCTTTCCGCCACCCGCGCCACCCATGTCGTCCGTCTTTTTATTGATGATGTGGGGCTGAACCCTCGTCTTTTCGCTGCAGTCGGTTATGGTGAATTTCGTCCGGTGGCAACCAATGCTACTCCCGAAGGTCGCAGCAAGAATCGTCGCGTAGAGATTGTCATTTTGTCTCAAAAGCTCAGTTCTGCGGAAACCCCGGCATTGAATTATTAGTGCGACAATTGCCTTCCATTTCTCCTTTTGTTCTACCTATTTTATCCTGATACATGAAAATTCTGCTTGTTTGCCCGCCCGTGCCTACCCATATGCCCACCCGGGGTTCTTTCCCTTTGGGACTCGGTTATCTGGCTGCCGTGCTATTGCGCGCAGGCTTTGAGGTAGAGCTGCTGGATTTCAATATCCGGACCTTTTCCCGCGCTGCGATGACCCGTCTGCTTATCGCAAAAGCCAAAGAATGCGATGGGGTCGGTTTTTCAGGCATGGTGACCATGTTGGGTACCATTCAGTGGATGGCCCAGGTGGTGAAGCAGGTTGCGCCTCATGTTCCGGTGGTCGTGGGCGGTTCGGTGGCATCTCCCATGCCGGAGTTTCTCCTTCAACGCACGGCTGCGGATATCGCCTGCATCGGCGAAGGAGAAGAGACGGTTTGTGAATTGGCTAATGCCCTGGAAAAGAACGAACCGATTGGTTCGGTTCTTGGCCTTTGCATCAAAGAGGGGAAGACGATTTACCGTACAGGAACAAGACCGTTGATAAAGAATCTGGATGCTTTGCCTTTTCCGGCCTGGGACCATTTTGAAATCCATCAGTATGCAAAAAATAATTATTTTGTCAATACGCCTTATCGGAGTATGAACCTGATTGCAGGAAGAGGCTGTCCCTATCGTTGCACTTTCTGTTATCGCAATTTCGGCAACAGGGTACGGGTTCGTTCTGTTGAAAATATTCTCCTGGAAATTGAGACCTTAATCGAACGATATGGTGTTCACCACTTTGATTTTCAGGATGAATTATTCACTTTGAATGACGCCCATGTCCGACAATTCTGTAGCAAAGTGATTGAAAAAAGGCTGAATATCACTTGGCGTTGTTTGGGTCGTGTTAATCTCGCGGAGGGAGAGCTTTATAAGCTGATGAAAGCAGCCGGATGTCATTGGCTCGGTTTTGGAATCGAATCCGGTAGTCCGAAGATGCTTAAGGTCATGGATAAACGAATTAATTTGGATGAAGCGCGACAGGCCATTGCACTGGGCCGTCAAGCGGGCATCCATGTTACAGGTACTTTTATTATGGGGTTGCCCGGCGAAAATTCTGAGACGATCAGCGAAACGGTCCGGTTCTGCAAGGAAAATAAGTTGTATAACAAGCCGTTTTATCCGGTTCCTTATCCGGGAACCCTTCTTTTTGAATCATTAGTCCGGAGTGGAACGCTTCATGATGGCAATATGGAATCTTTGATTGGAAAGATGGAACGGGATGCCACGGAGCTGATTATTAATCTGACCGACATGTCCGACACCGATCTTATTCGCTTGAAAGAGGATGCTGAGTCAGAAATCAGAGGTGCGGTTGCAGGCACAAGAGGTTTCAAGGCGTTAATTCTGTTGGCAAAGGAGACTGCGGCCATTTGGGGGATAAGCGGTCTGGTCAGACTGTTTTTTAAAATGACGGCACGGAAGTGGGGAAAGCTGTTGAAAAAATGAAGTTGCTCAATAATCCCTTACCTTTGCATGCTCATATTGAAATATCGGGACGCTGTCAGCTGGATTGTGCTTTTTGTTCAAAAGAACTTAGGTACTCAGAAAAATCTGCCATGAATTTTCATGATTTTCAGGCGATTCTTGACGCGATCCCTACCCTTAAGAGTATCACCCTTGCATTGATGAATGAACCGTTATTAAATCCCGATATTGCTGCCATCGTTACTTTATCGAAGAAGCGAAATATTAAAGTCGGCATACCGTCTAATGGAGTTACATTTCCAGAAGAACTTCAGCAAGAACTTCTTTACGCTGGCCTGGACGCCATTACGTTTTCCGTGGATAGCCACGACCCGGAGATTTACCATCAAATACGCCATCCCGCTTCTTTGGAGACCGTGCAGGCAAACCTTTCAAGCTTTATAAAAAGCAGAAATCAACAAGCGGCCTCCTGCCGGGTTGGAGTGAGTGCGGTTCTTCATGTGCCGCTGCTGAATAATTTGGAAGCCTTTGTGTCGCACTGGTGTCTTCTCGGGGTGGATAGTGTTGAGTTGAGATTTCCGCATCAATGGAAGGCTTCCGAGGAAATGAATATGCAAAAGGTGGATATTCTTCAAGCCCTGAAAAAGCTTTACGAGCTAAAGCGAAGATTCGGGCGTCGAATTAATTTTTATCATTTTCCGGTCCGGCTGGGCCGGATAAGTTGCCCCCGTGTTTTTAATACGACGGCTATTAAGGTGAATGGGGAAGTGGTGCCCTGCTGTTTGCAGGCATCCGACCCGAAACGATGTTCATTGGGAAATGTTTTCCGCACCCCTTTTGATAAGATATGGGATGCGCTTTCCTATCGGCTTTTCAGGCAGCCCTTTTTGAAGGGGTTCGCTCCTGCGATTTGCGAGGGTTGTACGGTCTTAACAGGGCTCAACGGCAATCCTGTGGAAGGAAGGGCGGCCTTCCTTATCAGAAAATCTACCCAGTTTCTGTATGAGAAAAGATGTTTTAAGTTGAGATGATGAATGCTTAGAAAACAAAAAGCGGCTCCTTCCTTTCGGAAGAGGCCGCTCCAAGCTTAGGGTGCCCCTGAAAGCTTTATTGCTGGTAAACCTCACAAGAGGCCCCTATACCATCTTGATAGATAATAGGATCACCTCCTTTCACTGGGGTAACGTGAACGTACCGATTATCCCCCCGTCGAATGACCGGTACAGCAACCATTTAATAAATACGAAAAATCAGTTTAATTTTCCAGTAAAAAATGTGATTCTTTTTCTTGTATTTCATTAAAACGAGTAGGTATCTTGATTTCAATAAAATCTTGTTGAAGCGGAACACATCAAGTAGGGCGATTGGGAGAGCAAGCGATGGCCACGGGCAGAGAAAAGAAAAAGATATTACTGGCGGATGATGAAAAGATGCTGGTGAAGATGTTCAAGGACGCTTTCTCTGAACATGGCTATGAGGTCTTTGCCTGTCATGATGGAAACGAGGCGGTTAAGGTGTATAAGAAGCAGTGGAAAAAAATAGCGCTCTCTATTATTGATCTTGATATGCCTAAGAAAAACGGAATGGAATGTATTGCCGACATGCGCGCCCTCAACCCGGATGCGAAAATTATCGTCATTTCCGCGTTTTCCGATTTTAGGTCCGAAGTCAACGAAGTGAAAGAAAAAGGATTTGTATTTCTTCGGAAGCCGTTCCATCTCGATGATTTAATTGTTAACGTCAAAAAAATGATTGCCCACTAAAGGAAGGAGAATCCCATTGAAAAAAGCAACCGCCCGCCACATTCTTGTGGAAACCGAAAAAGAATGCCTTGATATCAAAAAGAAGATCGAAGAAGGTGCTGATTTCGCTAAAATGGCGAAAAAACATTCTTCTTGCCCTTCCGGCAAAGAAGGCGGGGATTTGGGTGAATTCTCTCCTGGAGAGATGGTGCCTGAGTTTGATTGCGTGGTCTTTAAAGAAAAGGTCGGAAAAGTGCACGGGCCCGTCAAAACTGATTTCGGATATCATCTGATCGAAATTACAAACCGCGCTTAGGATATCTTTGGGTTGTGATACGATACGAGAGCGCGAATGTCTTGAATGGCGTGATAAAAGGATTCTTCCACTTCTTGCAGTTCCTCCGGGGTGATTGGACGCCCGGATTTTAAAATAAATAGTAATCCGGAAATCGGCATAAGTGCATTATTGAGATGGTGACCAATCCATAATCTTAGTGAATGTGGCAGAGCGCTCATCGCTTTTTCGGCTTCACTCTCCAAAGGTTCCGGAAGCGGATTTCCCATAGGACCTCTTTCCTTAATTCGATTGCCTACTGAAGCGGATAAATGTTTTCAATAGATGGCATTTTTGATGATTGTGTTGACATTGCTTACTGCAAGGCGCCAGGGCGTTTTTTAAACCTTGGATATGTTTAACCAGCATACGATTCATTTCCGACATCTCAAGGATTTTTCTTCGGATTTTTCGAATGCCTTTAGTGCAATTCCAATATTTCCCAAAAAAACAACGTTTTAGTTCGATGATTTCTTTTAATGAAAACCCAAGTAATTGTGCCCCTCTGACAAATAAAATGTGAAGGAGCGTTTCCGGAAGGAAGCGGCGATGACCGTTCCGGCTTCGTTGGGCCGCAGGGATAAGGTCGCATTTTTCGTAATAGTAAATGGTTTGAATATTCACTTTTGCTTTGCTCGCAAGTTGACTGGTTGTGTAGAAATCCATGCGTCCATAAGCCTTTCAGAAAGTCCTGAAGTAGTAATATACAGCCTATACTATGGTATAGAATCAACAGTTTTCTTTGAAAAAATGAAACGGGAAAGCTGTAGGGGAAACTTCTGTCAAGGCTTCGATATTGAATCGCTTTGCAGAAATGAGTCGAACGGATAATCCGGGAGCGTTTTCCCGGATTAGAAATTATCGGACGTCAGAAATTTGAAAAAGGGAGGAGGGACGTTTGAGCAGGCTACTTAGAAGGAAATCGTACAACGGTCAGCCAAAAGTTCTCAATAGACTTGATTACCTCCAGAAATTGGTCCAGGTCAACCGGTTTGGTAATATAGCAATTTACATGCAGGTTGTAAGTTTTGAGTATGTCTTCTTCCGCCTTGGACGTGGTTAGTATCACCACGGGAATCCGCTTTAAATTCGGGTCTTCTTTAATTTCTGCCAGGACTTCCCGTCCGTCCTTTTTTGGAAGATTCAGATCAAGCAGAATAATTGCCGGGGTAGGCATATTGGCGTAATCATTCTCTTTATGCAAAAAAGCGATTGCCTGTTCGCCGTTTTGAACAATAGAAATGTGGTTTGAAATCTTTGCTTCTTTAAAGGCTTCCTGTGTTAGTCTTATATCCCCTGGATTGTCTTCCACTAACAGGATTTCTATTGGTTTGACCGAGATTTGGTTACCCATGTTTTTTCCTTATCTATTGAATAGGTATCGTAAAGAAAAAGGTGCTTCCTTTTCCTTCTTCGGATTCTATCCATATTTCTCCTCTGTAGCGCTCAACGATTTTCCGGCAGATTGGCAATCCAATGCCTGTTCCATGAAATTCAGATCTTGGGTGCAGTTTTTCAAATATTTTAAAGATTCTTTCGTAGTGTTGCTGGGCAATTCCAATTCCGTTGTCACGAATCGAAAAAACCCATTCGGCTTTTCTATTCTGTTTCCTGTTTTGAGCGGAGATATGGATTTGGGGAGTCTCTTGACCATGAAATTTTAGGCTGTTGCTTATCAAGTGGTATAATAAGAGTGTCAAATCCTTTTCATCAGCCATTAGAATTGGCAAAGGATCATGGGTGATAATGGCCTGGCATTGCTCAATTGTCGCCTTTGTACTGCCAATGACTTGCAGAAGGATTGCTTCGCCATTGATCTGTGTCAGGGAGTTTTTATATTGCTGACTTATATTTGTATAGGTGACAAGGTCTTGAATCAGCTGCTTCATCCAAATCGCACCGTCAACAGCATAGCCGAAGTATTCCTTTCCTTTCTCATCGATTTTATTCTTGTATTGACGTTCTATGAGTTGCAAGTAGCTCACTATCATACGCTGCGGCTCTTGAAGGTGATGCGAAGAGATGTGAACAATTTCTTTTAATTCCATATTGGAACGATTTAATTCGGATAATAATCGGTCTAGTTTTTCCTGATTTTGCATTCTTATAATGAATACGAATAAAAGCAAAGGATGCATTAATGTATTGATGGCAATTATGATGGGCTTATTGATAAATGGGTTAGGAAGCATCAAAACGGAAACGGTAAGAACCGTAAAGGAAACTATTTGATATATTAGCAACTGAGTATAGGTCCGAATAGTTAAACTCATCCAGATATTAAACAGAAATAAGGACATATAATACACGGGTGAATAATTGTTGATGATGAGCAGGTATCCTATTTGAAAGGAGGAGAGGAAGGATAAATAATAAAAGAAATAGAATAATCGTCGTCTTATAAAGTCTATTTTATATGAAAGGAAAAGAATGGCAAGATATATTGCAGAAATAACCAGCTTTTGGGGCATTGACTCGACAAAGAATCGCCTAAATATCAAAGAGAAAACAGGATTTGCTATTATTATAATCAGAAAATACAAACGGAAAACGGTGAGTTCGCTTTTTACATCTTTGATATCGGTATTGTAGACCAGCATGTCGTTCCTTTGCTAACTTCCGATTCCAGCCATATTTTTCCACCTTGTCGTTCGACGATCTTTTTACAAACCGCCAAGCCGATTCCAGTCCCTTCGTATTCTTCTTTGCTATGAAGACGTTGGAAGATCTGAAAAACTCTGTCCCGGTTTAATGCCAATGCCATTGTCGCGAATTCCAAAAATCCAGTTATTTTCTTCCTGCTTGGCAGTCACATGCACTTCCGGTGTTCGAGCTTTGCAGAATTTGATCGCGTTACCGATTTGATTCTTTGGATTTCTGCTGAAAATAAAAACGCCGATAAAGAAATAGATGGAAATACCCAACAAACCCTGTAATGCCGCAATAATGGTCATCTCAGTTCCTAAACGGATTTCTTTCCCATGTTGTTTACAAAATAATCTATTTGCATTATATTATGCTTTAAATAAAACGTGCCAAAAGAGAGCAGTTTTGCCTGTCACAATTATTCGCGCATAATTTCAACATCTTATTTAGATATTCGGCATGTTGGACAAATTTTCTGGAGGTTTTTTTCAGCATTTCTATTTTATCAGTTATTTTTTTCTTGCCTTTACGGCAATCCTTTCTGGTTTTCCAAAAACAGCAGCCTAATGCCGATATTTCTTTGAGTGTAAAACCATAATTTTTAGCTTTCCGAATGAAAAGGAGACGAAGAATGGTTGCCGGTGGAAAGCGGCGATGACCGTTACCGGTCCGGAGGGAGGAAGGGATTAGTCCGCGTTTTTCGTAATAATAGATTGTCTGCACGTTGACCTTGGCTTGTCGTGCCAATTGGCCGATGGTTAAAAGAGGCATGCGTTGATCGTTCGTTGCGTTCTGGGTCGACGGAATAAAAAAGAGAATAAGGGCTTATTAAAGGTAAAATGGGGGTGTCGGAAAAACCGCCTGGGAAAAAGTGACGGAAAGGATTCTTAGTGCAAGCGCCTGAATGTGTCGAAATTATCCTACTCTTCTGTCCAAACTCCGATACTGTATTGCTTCGCACAAATGGGCAGGACGGATATTCTCGGCGCCTTCCATGTCTGCGATGGTCCGGGAGACCTTCAGGACCCGATCGTAAGCACGGGCAGAGAGTCCCAGTTTTTGAATGGCGGTTTTCAGGATGTTTATTCCATCCCCGTTAATCCGGCAGAAATCACGAATATGTTTGGATTCCATCTGTGCATTGGAAAAGAGGCCGTTTTGCCCCTTGAATCGATCCAGTTGGATGAGTCGTGTTTTGTTGACCCGCTCACGGATTGTTTCCGAGTTCTCGCCTGTGGAAAGACCGGTGAGTTCCTCGTGATGAAGAGCGGGTACATCTACCTGGATGTCAATGCGATCCAACAAGGGGCCTGACAGACGGGAACGATATTGTGAGATTAGAAACGGAGTGCACGTGCAGGAATGTTGGTTATTGCCCAGATGACCGCAGGGGCAGGGATTTAAGGCCACGGCCAGCATAAAGTGAGACGGAAAGGTGACTGAATTCGCGATACGGCAGATATTCACCATTCCGTCTTCCAGTGGTTGACGAAGATTTTCAAGCACACTTTTTTTGAATTCCGGTAATTCATCCAGGAAAAGGACACCATTGTGAGCTAAGCTGACCTCTCCGGGTTTTAGGAAATAGCTTCCGCCTCCCACCAATCCCGCATCACTGACCGTATGGTGAGGGGAGCGAAAGGGACGGCTGGTTATCATGGCCGAATGTTTCGGCAGCAGACCCGCTACACTATGAATTTTAGTGGTTTCAAGCGCTTCGTCCAAGGTGAGATCCGGCAGAATGGAAGGAAGCCGCCGAGCGAGCATGGTTTTGCCTGAGCCGGGTGGGCCTTGCATCAGGATGTTATGGCCCCCGCTGGCGGAGATTTCCAGTGCACGTTTGACATGTTCCTGGCCTTTGACATCTGAGAAATCAAGTGCATATTTTTTCCCCTTATTGAAAAAGGAATGAACATCCACCTGGCAGGCGGTAATGTTCTTTTTCCTCTCCAGAAAGTCCGCTGCTTCTGTCAAATTGCGAACCGGAATGACTACAATTCCGTGGGCCACAGCAGCTTCTTTGGCATTGGCTTCCGGTACAATAATGCCTTTCAGCCCCTTTTCGCGGGCGCCGATAGCCATGGCCAAGACTCCTTTGATAGGTTTGACTCGGCCATCCAGGGAGAGCTCGCCCAGGATAAGGTAATCTTCGCACTGTGCAATGGTGATTTGAGCAGAAGCAGCCAGGAGACCGAGTGCCAGGGGCAAATCATAGGCAGAGCCCTCTTTTTTGATGTCTGCCGGGGCCAGATTAAGGACGAATTTGGATGGCGGTAAGGAAAAATGGCTGTTTTTAATGGCCGAAAAGATACGTTCCCGACTTTCCCGTACCGCCGTATCCGGCAGACCTACCAGATTATAAGAGGGGAGGCCATTTGAACAATCAATTTCAATTTCAATAACAAAGGCGTCAATTCCAAAAACAGCAGAAGATTTGAGTTTAGACAGCATATCACACTCCTTTCAAGCATCAACACAACGAAGTGAATTATACCTAAAGAGGTGTGACAAAAAATGTCACATGAATGAAGAACGAAATAGATCCGTCAGATATCCTGTTCCATTAATTTGAGAATAGGGTTTGATTGGTCTGCAAGAAGGAACGAATGGGAGCGGGCAGTCCTAATGTCAGTGCTTTTGTATAAGAGAACCAATTGCCGTTTTGGAATGCCGGGAAGGATTGGCGAGGGTTTAGTTTTATCAGTAAGGGCTTCAGTGTCAGTCTGAAATGGGTAAAGGTGTGCTGAAAAGAAGCCATTTTCTGATACGAATAAGCATCCGGTGCTTCCCCTATTTCCGGCAGACAATAAAGACCGCCCCAAATCCCTTTTGCGGGACGCTTCAATAAAAAGATTTTATTCGATTGAATCATGACAAGAAAAAAACGGGTTCGATGAACGAGCGGAGGGCGTTTGCTGCTTTTGGGCCAGATGTCAGTCATGTTTAGGTTGGACGCTTGGCATCCTTTTTTGAGTGGGCAGAGAGCGCATTGCGGGCTGCTCCGTGTGCAGAGTGTGGCGCCCAAATCCATGAGTCCCTGTGTATATTCTATAATGCCTTTTATGGGCACTAATTTTTCGGACAAGGCCCAGAGTTTTTCTTCGGTGGCCTTATGTTTGGGATCATCGCTGATACCGAAATAGCGACAGAAAACCCGTTTGACATTTCCATCCAAAATGGGACTGGGTTTACAGAAGGCAAATACGCGGATAGCCCCGGCCGTGGAACGGCCGATACCGGGCAGCGCTTGAATGGCTTCCAGGGAATTCGGAAAACGGCCGGCGTGGTGTTGCATGATACGTCGGGCGCATCGGTGCAAATTGCGTGCGCGCGCATAATAGCCCAGCCCGCTCCAGAGGGAGAGGATCGTATCCGTTTTAGCGGCTGCCAGAGAGGAAAGCGTTGGAAAGCGTTTTAAGAAACGATTGTAATAGGGGATAACGGTTGAGACTTGGGTTTGTTGCAACATGATTTCCGAGAGCCAGACCCGGTATGGGGTACGATGGGTCTGCCAGGGGAGGTGATGGCGGCCTAATTTTATTTGCCAGGAAATGATGGTGCCGGCGAAAGTTTTCTCCATGGTGTTTAATGCTAAACTACATTTATATTATTTTGAAATCAATGAATGCCTTTTCGCCTTACTTGAATTGTACCCTCTGCCCACGAGAGTGCCGTGTCAACAGGTTTTCCGGCCAAGTGGGATACTGTGGCCAGGCTGCTGAACTTCGAATTGCCTCCATTGGCCCCCATTTCGGCGAAGAACCGCCCATTTCCGGAAACAAGGGGTCTGGCACCATCTTCTTTTCCGGTTGTTCTACCGGTTGCTTTTTTTGTCAGAATTATCAGATTTCCAAGGAAAATCTGGGACAAAGACTTTCTCCAAGCCAGTTGGAGACGGAAGTTCTGGAATTGATTCAAAGAGGAGTGCATAATATCAATTTCGTTACCCCGGACCATTTCTGGCCCCATATTAAAGGGGTCGCTGAATTCCTGAAACAAAAAGGAGTCACAATCCCTTTACTCATCAACGGATCCGGGTATCATAAAAAAGAGAGGGTTCTTGAAATGGCAGAGGTGTGCGATATCTTTCTGCCGGATATGAAATTTGCCGATTCTGTGCTTGCTAAATACTGCATGGGTAGAGAGGATTATCCGATACGGGCCATGGAGAGCATTACCCTGATGGTAGAGAAAAAGGGCTTTTTAGATACCTGGTTTGATGATAAGGACGAAACCTGTCCACCCGCTACAAAAGGGGTTCTGGTTCGTCATCTGGTCTTGCCCGGTC
>MGVN01000049.1 GCA_001800515.1 Elusimicrobia bacterium RIFOXYB2_FULL_49_7
AGACCTTTCCAGTGCATTTAAGAAGGCTGACCGAGCCATTTGGAATGCCAAGGGTATGGCCAGCGGCATTTATATTGTCCGGGCACAGATTGGGCAACGTGCCTTCTTTAGAAAAGTTACGCTGTTGCAATAAGTTCCCTACCTTGTTGCGTTAAAAAGATATCTTCTTGAAAAGACACCGCTGACACGCCGCGGGGCTGCCATATTTTCGTTGGTTTCACCGTGTATCTTTGTTTAATTTTAAAGCATCAAAATATCTTAAACAGAGGGGTATTTATGGCAATAAAGATTATTTCTATTTTAATTGTATTCTTTACCATTGTTTCTTCATCTGGAGCCCCCTCCGTAAAAAACACTCAAAACCAGGAAGCTCAAGATATAAAAGCATTAAAGTCCGCAATCAGTGAAGTGACTGTTTTTTTTGATCGTGCACAGGTAACACGCACCGCTACGGAGAGGCTGGAAAAAGGAGAACATGCCTTATTGTTTGACAACTTGCCCGAGTCGATAGAACAAAACAGTATTCAGGCAAAAGGTCTTGGCCAAGCAATACTTAAGGATGTCAAATTCAGACGGAAACATTTTACAGAAATTCAAGACAAGGAAAAAAAGATTCTGTGCGATAAAAAACAACAACTGCAGGATGAATTGTCCGATGCGGATGATAGGATTGCGCACGCGAACAAAGAAAAGGCTTTTATGGAAGATATTACGAAAAAATTAACGGGCGAAAACAAGGAATCAAAACCGGCCGAGCTTGATCCTGAAAAGTGGATAAAAATGGTCGCTTTTTATCGCACTAAACTGGATACCTTGGACAAAGAAATTCGGAATATTGAAAAATCAAAAAGAAATATTGAAAACGAACTGGATAAAGTGGACCGTGAATTAGGGGAGATTGAATATCGCGAAGGCAAAACAAGAAATCAGGTGGAACTTGTTATTGAGGTTAAGCAGGAAGGCGATATTACTTTAAATTTATCCTATATTGTTTATGGGCCAAGCTGGCATCCCGTATATGATTTACGTGTTTCAACAGATAAAAAAACAATGGCGATAACTTACAACGCCATGCTTCAACAGAATACCACTGAAAATTGGGCAGACGTGCAAATCAAACTTTCCACAGCACAACCGCAGATCAACGGACAGCAGCCGAGTTTAACACCCTGGCATATTGATATTGTTCAACCTAAGCCGAGCACAACAAAAGACAAAAGATACCCAGAAGCTCCAATACGATTGAGAAAAAGTACCGCATCGGTCGCATCTAAACAAATGATAATTGCATATGAACAGGAGAAAGCCGCGGAAAGGGACGATAATGAAGAAATTGAAGAACCGCTAATGCAAATACAGGAAGCTGCTGTGGAAACAAAAGCCACTTCGGTCGTTTTTGTTGTTAATGGTAACAATACCATCAACAGTGATAATCTGCCGCATAAGGTAACTATTGCCATTCATGACTTTCCGGCTTATTTCCGCTATTCAACAGTGCCCAAACTTGCGCCCTATGCCTATCTTAAGGCCAAAGTGAAAAATGAATCAACCTTTCCTTTTTTACCGGGTGAGACAAATGTGTTCTTAGATAATAATTTTGTAGCCAATGCCTATATGGATCCGGTAGCGCCTTTAGAAGAATTCTGGACATTTTTAGGTGTGGATGAGGGAATGAAGGTCGTTTATAAGTTTATCGGAAAATATGAGAAGAATGAAGGAATCATCAGTAAAAAAACGAAAATTATTTATGAATATTTAACGGTTATAACAAACCATAAAAAAACAGACGAGGAAATTGTCGTGTGGGATCAATTGCCCATTTCCGGTAATGAGCACATTCTTGTAACTCTGATTGAACCAAAATATGATAAAAACACGGACCTATTGAAAATGGATAGTCATAAAAACATGGAATGGTTTTTTAAACCTAAGGCCGGAGAAAAGATTGAAATTCCATTTAAGTTTTCAGTCGACTATCCGAAGGATAGTCGGATAATAGGATTACATTAAATATTTTACTTTGGGAATCAAATACCCAGCAAAAACTGCATGGTTGCTTCGGGTTCTCCAGGAAGCCCTTCGTGGCCGAAGTCAGGATAGATCACCATATTCTTTTTTGCGGTAATCTTATTATAGGCGGCAAATTGAGTGGAGGGAGGACAAATCGTATCCATTAAACCGGTGTACCACTGGACTTCAGCCTGAATTCTCGGGCTTAGATGCTGACAGTCGATATAGCCGAGACGCTGAAAGACGTCGCTCTCCGTTTTATGAAGCGGGTCGAATTTCTTAAAATAATCCTGTAATTCCCAGTACGCATCTTTAGCTTGGTCCATCTGCCAGACTCTTTGATAGTCGCATAAAAACGGAAATATCGGCGCAATCCTTTTTAATGAAGGATGAAGCGAGGCGCAAGCCAGAGTCAACGCTCCCCCCTGACTACCGCCAAAGGCGCCCATCCGGGCAGAATCCACTTCCGCCCTATCCGCTACCACGCGGGCCAGCATCGCGGTATCCAAAAACACATGCCGATAATAAAGCTTTTCCGGCGCATCGGCAAGACCGCGGATGATATGACCCCGCAAGGTTGCTCCGCGAACACCGCCTTTGTCCTCGGAACGTCCTGCTTGTCCCCGACAATCAAGCGCAGCCACGACATAGCCTGCCGCAACATAAGGCAAATAAGAAATCCAGGAGGCGGATGCCCCGGAATAACCATGAAAATTCAACAGCGCAGGCGCCTCTTTTTTTATCTCTTTCGGCCTTAAGAATTTTGCATAAACCCGAGCATTCCCGGTTCCCGTGAAGTACAGGTCAAAGCATTCTGCATAGGGTACCTGAAAAGAAGCAAGGGTTAACTTTACCTCCGGATCGGTTTCCATCATTTCCGTCAGGCCGGCCGCCCAAAACGCATCAAAATCCGCAGGTTTGGGATTGAGCCCCTGATAATCCTTCAGTTTCTCTATCGGAAAATCAAAACCTAACGGCATCGTCCGTTTTCTCCTTAGTCATTAATGAATGACGCAAAACGGCAGAGCGATCGATAAAACAGACCGGATTATTCTTCTGCCATTAAAAAAGTGGTGGCATTGAGACGGAGATGGGAATCATCCGCCACTTGAAGCCCGTGCTCATAGAGAATCTTGAGCAAAATGGACTTATCATGAGAATCCAGATAAATCACCGTAGAAACCGAAGGCAACACCTTTTGGATGGCCTGAGGCAGTTTGTCCTGATGAGAAATGATGTCACTTCGATGCAACACCAAGGAAAACCAGCCTTCGGTCATCAGCTCCTTTGAGAGCGCGTTGAATTGGGCAAGCCCTTCTTCAGCATGATGCTCAAAATCATATCCATCAATGATGAGCACTTCCGGCGTAAAGCCCATGTCCTTCAGGGTTTTTAGAATGCGTTCCTTTAATTTCGGCAGTTCCAGCGTATCGTTTTTGTAATTGAGGATAAGTCGATGGCGGGCAATGTCATCGTGAATATCAGACACGGATTCCAGATGATACGCCTTGGCCAATTCCGAAAAAATACTTTCATACCACGAAAGCACATGGTCGGGCTTGTCGTAAAAGGAGAGGTGCAATACTTTTTTCCCCTGTAACAAGTTGTCAACGCCGACATGAATAAGACAGGCGGTCTTGCCGACTCCGTGTCGTGCCGCGAACACGCCGAGGTTGCCCTTTCCTACCCCGCCATGCATGCGTTGCTCCAGGATGCGGAGCGGGCTTTTTTTATTCATTTCGCTTCTAATCATAACCGGCCTTTCCGGAAAAATTTCCTTATTTCTTCTTGCTCTGAAAGTCTTTGATCAATTCTTCGCTCTTACTGTTCGGCACCTTGGCATACTTGAGGAACTCCATGGTGAATTCCGCCTTGCCTTGCGTACTGCTGCGGATGACCGTGGAATAACCGAACATTTCGGAAAGCGGCACTTCCGCATCGACCCGCGAAAAGAAACCGTCATCCGACGTGCTCATGATGATGCCGCGCCGCTGATTAAGTGTGGCTAAAATGGCACCCTGGAACTCGCTCGGCCCTTCGACCGAGACCTTCATGATGGGTTCCAAGATGACCGGCTTGGCTTTAAGGTAGCTTTCGTTGAAGGCGCCGATGGCTGCCAGTTGGAAGGCGATGTCCGAAGAATCGACGGAGTGAGACGCACCGTCCGTGACCACAGCGGAAAAACGGACTATCGGAAAACCGATGAGTTTGCCTTTTTTCATGCAAGCCTGGAAACCTTTTCCCACAGCCGGGATATATTCGGTCGGAATGGTACCCCCTTTGACCTGACTTGTAAAAATAAAATCTTTTTCTTCGCTCGGTTCGATAAAACCTTCTATTTTAGCAAATTGGCCGGAACCGCCGGTCTGCTTCTTGTGAACATAGACAAAATCAACGTGCTGGGTAATGGCTTCTCGGTAGGCGACCTGGGGAATTCCGGTAGTCACTTCAACCTTGTATTCGCGCTTGATGCGTTCGATGTAAATTTCAAGATGAAGCTCGCCCATACCCTGGATGACCGTCTGACTGGATTCCGGATCCACATAGCAACGGAAGGTAGGATCCTCCTTTGTAAACCGGTTCAGCGCCCGGGAAAGGGTGTTGGCAGCCTTGGTATCCGGCGCAGCCACGGTCACGGAAATAACCGAATCCGGCACGAACATGGACGTCATGGAATAATTAATGGACGGATCCGTAAAAGTGTCGCCTGAGGCACAATCAATGCCGAAAATAGCCACCAGTTCACCCGCTGACGCAATCGCGATTTCCTCCATTTCATCCGCGTGCATACGGATAAGACGACCGATACGCACGGTTTTGCCCTGACGGGTATTGAGCAGTTCGTCTCCCTTTTTCAGTTTACCCTGATAGACGCGGAGATGGGTGAGCTGACCATACTGGCTTTCTTCGAGCTTGAATGCCAAGGCCACCAGCGGTTTGTCGGGATCTGCGGACAGGGCGACTGAGGCTTCGGACTTATCCAAATCGACCGCCGTGTTTTCGGTTTCCATAGGATTCGGAAGATAATCGATAACACCGTCCAGAAGAAGTTGCACGCCCTTGTTCTTATAGGCAGACCCCAGCATCACCGGGCAAAGTTGCCGGCTCAAGGTTCCGGCCCGAATGGTCTTTTTCAGGAGTGTTTCCGAGACCTCTCCGCCCAACATGGCTTCCATCAGCTCTTCGGAAAACATGGAAACCGCATCCAGCATTGCTTCACGCTTGGCCGCAGCTTCGGCCATCAATTCCGTGGGAATCTCCTCAATGCGGATCGTATCGCCTTTTTCGCCGTCGAAATAGAAGGCCTTCATTTTGACCAAATCAATGATACCCTGAAAAGCACCTTCCAGACCGATGGGCAGTTGGAGAAGCACGGCATTGAGTCCCAGCTTTTCCTGCAAATCCACCGCCACCTTCCTTGGATTAGCCCCTGTCCGGTCACATTTGTTTACAAAAGCGATACGCGGAACCTTATAACGCTCCATCTGCCGGTTGACCGTAATGGACTGGGACTGCACCCCACCCACAGCACAAAGGACAAGAATGGAGCCGTCCAACACCCGAAGCGCCCGTTCGACCTCAATGGTAAAGTCCACATGGCCGGGCGTGTCGATGATATTGACGGAATAATCCTTCCACGTGCAGTTTGTCACCGCACTGCCGATGGTAATGCCGCGCTCGCGTTCGAGCTCCATAAAATCCATGGTCGCCCCCACGCCGTCCTTTCCTTTGACATCATGCATGGCATGGATTCTTTTTGTATAATATAGAATCCGTTCGGTCAGCGTGGTTTTACCCGAATCGATATGGGCGCTGATGCCGATGTTTCGCAAATCTTGAATGGCCATAAAAACTCCTGCTGAAGGCCGGTTGGGCCTCTTCCTTTTTTCTGTTTACTCTGTTTACTTAGTGTCAGCGGGAAAACGGCTGGTTTGAAACCGGAGATTTCCACTATCGCTTTCACCTGATGCGCGGATAAAATAATTTCTGATGTACGAAAAGGGCAATGAATATCAAGGCATATCAAGCAACCCGGCCAATAATGTATCTTATACCGCAACATGGCAAAACCCGAACTCCTCGCCCCGGCCGGCTCTATCCTATGCTTTCAGGCAGCTTTTGATGCCGGCGCCGACGCATTCTATCTCGGCACACAGGATTTCAATGCCCGCAAACGGGCCAAGAATTTTCCGTTGGAGGATGTCTGCGATCTCATCGCCTTTTCCCACCGCCACCATCGCAAGGTCTACCTCACCCTGAATACGCTGGTCTATGAGAATGAAATCGGCCCGCTCTTGAAACTCCTCGAAAAACTCGAGGCCGCCCAGGCGGATGCGGTCATCGTGCAGGACCTCGGTGTATTGCATCTGGTGGCCCGCCACTTTCCGGGGCTGAAAATTCATGCCAGCACGCAGATGTTCTGCCACAACAGCCTGCACGCTCAGACGCTCAAAGAATTAGGCGTATCGCGCATCGTACTCCCGCGCGAACTCTCTTTTGAGGAAATCAAGACCCTTCGGGAAAAGGTACCCATGGAATATGAGTTCTTCATCCACGGCGCGCTCTGCTTCTCTTTTTCCGGTTGCTGCCTCGCCTCCTCCCACCTCTTTTGGAAATCGGGCAACCGAGGCGAATGCTGCCAGGTCTGCCGCTTCGCCTATGACAAAGGAGATGACAGCCGCCACTATCCTTTTTCCATGCGAGATTTGGACAGCCGTGATATCTTTAAAAAACTACTGACTCTCAAGCCGGCCTCGTTTAAAATTGAAGGCCGTCTCAAGAATGCCGATTACGTTTTCAAAACCGTTTCCGCTTATCGCCGGCTCATTGATGAAGCGGCCACGGGAAAACGCGAAAAGGGAGAAAGCGCCCTCATGGATCGGAAGGGAACCTGCACCGGATATTTTTTCACCTCCTCCTATGATAAGCTCACCCATACCGACGTCCCGGGCAATACGGGCGAACCCATCGGACAAGTCATCTCCTGCCGAATGCAGGAAATCACTGCCCGCGTCACCCGCCCTTTGAAAAAAGGGATGCGTC
This sequence comes from Elusimicrobia bacterium RIFOXYB2_FULL_49_7, assembly GCA_001800515.1. The sequence goes on from MGVN01000049.1 coordinate 7,054, forward strand.
TTCGGGTCCAGTCCCCCACCGGACAAAATGTGGTGGAGGAAACGCTCATTGATTTTTCCACCCAGCGGGACCGGCAGGGCATCATCGTAACCTGGCAGCTCCGGGACCGTCTGGAATACCGTCACAATCCTGAAAAGCTCAAACTCTTTCTGCTCGGAGAAAGCCGGCCCGGCAGTCCGCTGCCCTTAATCCGGAAGGAAGCCTCTTTGCACAAATCCTTCCCGCTTCATGTCCAGGCCTCCTGGTCCGACAAAGAAGGGTTCTCCCTGACCGCCATGAGCGACCGACTTGATGCGCCGTTTAAACGAAGCTATTCCCTTCCCACGGAAACCGCAAAAAAAACCGGTGCCCTGTTCGGTCAGCTGAATAAACTGCTGAAGGAAACGGCCGCCCACCCCTTTGCCGTGCACTCCGTGGCTTGCGATTTTCCGGACACGCTTTTCGTACCGCTCAGCGCGCTGAAACAAACACGACGCGATTTTTACGATGCCCTGGCCCAAGAGGTCGAGGCCATGCAAGAAGAGAGGAATCGAACCCGGCAAAAAGCGGTGATGGAAGATATGGCGGACATTCGGAAAAGATACGATAAAAAAGGAAAGCCCGGAGAATTTCTGTACCGCCGAGAATGGAACGAGACGGACGAGGACCCCTCCATTGTGATAACGGATCTGCGTTTATCCGGCCCATTGCCGCCTAAAGAAACCCTGCTGCTGCTTCCGCTGTTCATTTCCGAAGCGCAGCTGGTGGCATGGAAAGAGAGGATTCAGGACCTCCATCAAAACGGTTTCCGACGTTTTATGGCGCAAAGTCTGGGAACACTTAAACTGCTGTCCGATTTTTCCAACCTGTCGGTGTATACCGGTTCCTATCTTTATGCCTCCAACATTTTTGCCTTTGATCTTATCCGTTCTTTTTCCGTCAAAGGCGTGGCTTTGCCCGCCGACATCGCGGACGGCATGCTGCTGCCCCTTCCCACCTTCAAAGGCACGATTAGAATCAAAGATTGGCCCATGGAGATGTTCATGACGCGTCTTCGCCTGCCGGATAGAGCCTATAAAACAAAAGATGGGTTTTTCCGGGTAGACCGGTTTGAGGAGTATGACCGGGTATGGTTTGAGAAAAAGGTGGTGGTGGAAAAGAAAACGTCATTGCCGACCTCTTCTTATGGTTCGGCTATCGGTAAGGTAAAATAAAAAACGGTTCCTTCTCCTTCCTTGCTCTCCAACCAGATTTTTCCGTTATGAGCCTCTACCGTATTCTTAACGATGGACAATCCCAAGCCGGTACCGCTAATACCGGTCGTATTTTTCCCTCTTTTAAACTTCTCAAATATTTCTTTTTGCGACTCCTCAGGAATTCCGATACCGGTATCTTTTACGTAAAACAAACATTCATTCTCCTTTACGCTGACGCCAACCGATATTTCCTTGGTTTGCTTATCACCCATATAATTAATCGCATTTCCGATCAGATTCATAAACAACTTATGCATATATTTCTCGTCCGCAAAGACAATCGTTTCAGCCTTCACGGTAATTTTAATTTGTTTCTCATTAATATCATATTTCAATCGATCTAAAACCAGTCGAATCACATTTTCTATCTGAACATTTTTCTTTTCCAACGGTTGAATACCGGCTTCAAGTTTTGCAAGTGATAACAGATCATCAAGTATGGCTTGCATGTAAAAGACCGCTTCCTCACCGACGTGTACGGCATCGAGACCTTGTGGGTTTAAGGAGCCGACTACCGGATTTTTCATGAGAGTGAGAATCGTCTTAATGCTTGCCAAGGGTTTCTTCAAATCGTGAGTGACATTATCCGTAAAATCCAGAATTTCGTGGTTCTTTTGTCTGAGTTTTTCCTGTGACTCTCGAAGTGCTTCTTCAGAGCGCTTTCGTTCAATGGCATATCGTATAATCCGTGAAAGTGCCGGACCTTCTACGGTCCCCTTTATTAAATAATCTTGCGCACCTTCCTGAACGGCCTTTAAACCGATACTTTCATCATCAAATCCTGTCAATACAATCAAGGGCAATTTGGGACTTTGACAACGAATTTTATAGATAGTTTCAAAACCGGAACTGTCCGGCAATGACAAATCCAATAAAATGATATCAAACAACATTTCCGTTAAAAGCGTCAATCCTTCAGAAAGGGTTTTTACCCATTTTATAGAAAAACCCGATTCAGGCACGTCCAATAGCATCGTTTGGATAAGTCGAGCATCGCCCGCATTATCCTCAATCATGACTATTTTTATTGTTTCCTTATTTGTCAATTTTCACCCATCTTCTTAAGGGACGGAAAAATCAAGAAAAATCAGGCCAAGTCATGGAGTCGCCTATTTTGGAGGAAGCTGCACAAAAGTAAGCCAGAATTCTTCCATCGTTCTGATAACGAGAAGGAACTGATCGAGATCAACCGGTTTGGTAACATAGCAATTCGCATGCAAGTCGTATGTTTTAAGAACATCCTCCTCCGCTTTGGATGTGGTAAGAACAACAACCGGAATACGTTTCAAATCCGGATCCGCTTTGATCTCCGCCAATACTTCACCGCCATTCTTTTTGGGAAGATTCAAATCAAGTAAGATCATATCCGGCCGGGGAACGGAAGAATACCTGCCTTCCTTGCGGAGAAAAGCCAATGCCTCCACGCCGTCCTGAACCACATGGAGATTATTCATCACTTTCCCATCTTTAAATGCTTCCTGCGTCAATCTAACATCACCGGGATTGTCCTCAACAAGCAATATCTCGATGGGTTGACCTATTTGAGAAATCATTAATACCCCTCCTGTTTTTTTGAAACCTATTTTTCCGGTATCGTAAACAGAAACACGGCTCCCTCACCCTCTTTTGATTCCACCCATATTCTGCCGCCATGTCGCTCTACGATTTTCATACACACCGCTAACCCAATCCCTGTCCCGTCATATTCCTCCCGCGCATGCAATCGTTGGAAAATCTTAAAAATTCTTTCAAAGTACATGGGTGCAATGCCGATACCGTTGTCCCGAACGGAAAAAAGCCAATCGAATTCGTCGTTCCTTGTTCTTATCTCAGCAATCATCCCGCCTTGCCTGTCCATGGACGATCTTTTTTGTCGGACTGCCGAAACATGCACTTCCGGCGCTCTCTCTTTGCAGAATTTAATCGCATTGCCGATGAGATTCTGGAATAATTGGACCAGCTGCCCTTCATCCGCCGTGACTCGGGGCAACGGATCATGCGTGACATTCGCTTTTTTATCTTGTATGGCAAATTCAAGATTTTTGATCGCTGCCTCAAATACTTTTTCACATTCGACCGGCTCAAACGGCCTCCCTTTTGTGCTTACCCGGGAGTGGGTGAGCAAATCATCAATGAGCCGTTTCATTCTTTTTGCACCATCCACGGCAAAACCGATGAATTCTTTGGAATCCGAATCCAGCTTATCCTTATTCCGTTTTTCCAACAGTTGTACGTAATTGCTCACCATCCGCAAGGGTTCCAGTAAATCATGGGAGGCGATATAAGCGAATTGCTCCAATTCCAGATTGGAGCGTTTTAAATCATTTGCCAAACTTCTGATGCGGGTGACCGCTGCTTTTTTCTGCTCGGTCAAATCCTTTAATTTTCCAACAATGAATCCAATTAATACAAAGCTCGCCCCGGACATTACGCTCCCAATGTAGAGATATTGCTTTGTTTCTCCATGAATGATGGCCGTAGAAGAAAAAACGGTAAAGAGGGCAAAAAAGAGAGCAACCGTCACCGCCGGCTTCATTCCGTAAAACCACCCTATTAACATAACCGGAACCGGCACCAATGACAATATCCCCAAATTACGCGTTTTTGCAAAAAAGTACAATATGATCAATGCGGACGAAAGGGTGATCAATGCCATGAAAATGTATTTTTTTGTATGAACCATAAGATTTTACTTTGACAACATCTACTTCCGATCCACAAAAAGCGTCATGAATCGGGAGAGGCCGCTCTTGAGATGCACAACTTCCTCCAATTCACCCTCATCAAGCCAAATGCCCCCGCATTCCGAACACTTGTCGATTTTGATGTGTTTGTAATCAATTTCGATCAGCTCCATGCCGCACTTGGGACAGTGCATATGATGGAGTTCCTTGAGTTTCTTCTTTTCCGCCTCTTTCATTTTTTTATGATGTTCAACCTCAAGCGCCTTTTTCCGCTCAAACTCTTTAAGCGCAAAATATTCCTGTTCTTTTTCGCTGGCACGCATCCTATACTCCTCTGTTTCTGAGAAATTTCTTTTCCTGCACCAAACACCCCGCACTGCACGCAGTCGCACACACCCCGTCACACGGCTCCACATGAATGTTAAGCGTGGTATCCGGAAAATGCTCTCGGATACTGCCAATCAAGCGGTCGGTTAGTTCGTGGGAACGGGCAACGCTCATGGTGGATTCCACCACCATATGCACGTCCACATAGCGGCTGGAACCGGATTTCCGTGTGCGAAGATGGTGGAAGCCCTTGACTTCCGGTGCCATCTCCAGGATATGCCGGCGAATCAGCTCCTCCTCGGCCAGGGGCAAGCTGGTGTCCAAAAGATCCTTGCCGGACTGAATGGCGAGCGCCCACGCCGCTTTCACAATCAGCATGGTGACAAAGATGGCGGCCACAGGATCAATCCAGTGAAAATGACGGCCCGGCAAAAGCTTTTCGCCTGCCACCATGATGAGAAGGCCCGCAAACACACCGGCTGAGGTATAGACATCGGTCCGCAAATGCCAGCCATCCGCAATAAGCGCCACGGAATCCGTCTGCTTACCCACCTTGAAAAGCCGATTGGATACGAGGATGTTGGCGATCGTGGATAAACCCATGACCGCCACCCCCCACAGGAGTCCGTTGTCCACCGGTTCCGGATGAATCAGTTTGGCCACTGCTTCATAGAAGATTAACCCGGCAGCCACAAAAATCAGAAAAGCTTCCAAGGTTCCAGCCAGATTCTCGAACTTACCGTGCCCAAAGGGGTGGTCATTGTCCGCGGGTTTGCCCGATGCTCGGACTGCCACAAAGGCCATAATGGCAGCTAATAGATCCATGCCGGAATGAATGGCTTCAGAAAGGATAGCCACGGATCCGGTCAGCAATCCGGCAATCAACTTTAAAAGGGTCAAAACGGTATTGGAAAGCACCGAAATCGCAGCGGTTCTGGATTTTAGCCTGGTCTCTTGGGTCATCTGTTCATAATATATAATAATTTCAACATCTTGTGAAATTTGAACCTTTTTACCTCCTTCAACAACTAATCTTTTATCCTTCAAGAAGGGGAAAGGCAGATTAATGTCCAATCCAAAATCGCTCTTTTTTCAAGAAATAATCCTTCCTAATGGGCGCCTTTCCCCTTTAATATTGCGCCCCTTGCCGTTGGGACTGCTCCTCCTCTATCGTGAAATGCTCGGCAGCTGGAACTGACATCATAGCCGGCAAGGTCTTTTTGCTTGATTTCACCGTTTTAGAAGCCCTATCTTATTCTCGTATTCTATTTATCTATTCTTTATTTCAAAGGAACCCATTTGCGTCCATCGCTTATTCGCAAAACCATTGCCGCCATCCGGCGTCTGCTCCCCGGCCCATCCCCTACCCCATTGCGTGAAACAAAAATTGTTAAGATACTTCCCTCCAAACACAAGGCAGCACCCAAACAAACCG
>MGVN01000050.1:0-10540 GCA_001800515.1 Elusimicrobia bacterium RIFOXYB2_FULL_49_7
CAGGGCGGCGGCAAGAACGTGAACGCCTTTATGCAATTGCAGTTTTCCATAATAAAGGAGATAATTTTTTCCGGCCAGTATGCTTTTATACGTGGTGTCGTCGAGCCGCGGCACTTCGACGTAAAACGGCGTGGGTATAACACTGATATTTTTCAGCTGGAGTTTTTCGGACAGCATTTGTTTCAGTGCGGCGCTTGGCGTATAGACGTTTCTCCCGGCCCGGTAATAAATGCTTTCAATAATTTCTATCAGTTTTAGATTGATTCCTTTCCTTGTTTTGCTAAGCCCGCTCCATGCGGGACGGTAACATGAGCCGATGATAACATGAGGGATTTTTGTAAACAACAGCGTGAATAGCCCGCACCCGTATGAGTTTGGGCAGTGAACTACATCAAAGTTTACGTTTCGCGATAATTTTTGGATTGTTTTTAAGGCATGGTAACTGAAGCACAGCCACCGTGCGGCGGGCCTTAACGTATTTGCAGTGAGGGTGTTTAGCATTCTAAAGATAAATGTGTCATTTGATTCTATCCTGTGTATCAGAATGCCATCCTGTTCGAAGCTATGGGTAGCGGTTGAATAAACGATAATATGTACACTGTGGCCGGTTGAGGCGAGGTGCTTTGCTATGCGGTAGAAATGCTGAGCCAATCCTCCGCTGAAAGATGCTTCTGTCGAAAACTCGGGTGAAATGATGCAGATATTCATTTGTTTGCCGATGATCGCAAGATTTGAATTAACTGCCCGCCATGATAGCATATTCTGCACTGCCATATAAATGTATTATTGCGTCGTATAATTGCCAGGCACAATCTGAAAATATTGCTTGCCAGATGCCTGCATACAGCCGTTGCCCCATTTTGTCCCGGCATTCCGGCAATGATACTTCCCTTGCCCTGGCCGTAATAACGTTTGATAAGGTAGCGCTTGTTTAAGTGGTTTGGTATTACTGTATGATAAATAACCGCACGCGGCGTATAAATCTGCCGGAGATGCAATTTTGAAATTCTTGAACCGAATTCCAGTTCTTCGCCGTACAGAAAGAAGCCCGGCCCTTTCCGGCCGAGAGACGTATTAAACCCGCCCACCGCGTTGAAAATATCTTTTTTGAAGGAAAAGTTACTGCCCCGCGGATAATCGGGGTGATGCATGTCCGTGATGACATCTCCATAGTCGAAGAATCCCAGAGTCCTTTCAAATTCCGTATCGCTTAGCCATGCGGGTTTTTCCGATTCCCACGAGAGAAGCATTTTTCCGCCTGCCGACACGGCATCCGGGAACATGCTGTATGCTTCAAGATGGGCTGCCAGCCAGTTGCTGTCGGCTTGTGCATCGTCGTCAATAAAAGCGACGATCGGGCTTTTTGCGGCTTGTGTGGCTGCGTTTCTTGCAAATGACAGGCCCTGCATGGGTTCGCTGATACAGGTGATACCGCGGCCTGAAGCCAGTGAACATTCGTCAACAACGGCTTTTGTATTGTCGGTAGAATTATTGTCAACTACGATAATCTCGTATTTATCAGCGGCAAGATTCTGCTCAAGAACGCTGTTCAGCGCTTTTTTTAAATACTTTGCCCTGTTGTAAGTACAGATAACAGCTGAAATTTCAGGATTCATGATATTCTATTGATTAAGGGTGTCTACTATTCCTGCCCACTTATTGATTCTCTCATAAATTCCGGATTCTGTTATGTGGTCGTCAGTATAATGTTTTTTTGGCAGGGCGATATCGTGATTCGCGCGTATGTTGAAAAGGTCGGCGGCATGTTTTTTAATATCGTTGACGGTGTCATGCAATTTGGCGGCTATGTTATATCCCGGTGCATGTCGAACTTGTCTGCTGATTAAATGAATGGATTCGGCTATTTTGTCAATCGCTTTGCGGTGATCCATGCCGTCCGGCATGAACAGTTCCGAAAATGCGGCGCTTGTTACCGGTGCGGTAATTGCGTTACTGCACAGGGCAAATAATTCCTCTTTGTTGTGGACGTGCGGCAATGTATGCATCCATTTTGAGTAAGAATATTCCGGTATCGGGTATGGCTCAAGGATATATGTCGGTTTATCAACGAATGCGGATTCAATAAGGCTGGTGCTTACGGTCGAAATTACGAGATCGCTCGCCATATTCCATTCGCGGATGCTCCCGGATTTTATGACGTGAAGGGATGGTGGTATTGACTTAAGATGAGAGCGGAGTATTTCGTGATATTCCCCCGTGCTTATTGCCGGGCGTGGGCGGAATATTATTTCAACATTGTTTAATCCTGCTGTCATGCCCAGCCAATCGATGCATTTATCAAGAGATTGACGTTCGTGTTCCCTCTTATTGAGAGCCGTTTCTCTGTCATATCCCGATTCGATGTATGTGTTCAGCCGGTCGTCAGAAATAAATGCCCAGAAAAAGTTTTCCGGGAAGAAGACCCACTTTTTGTCCGGATCTAAATGGTGCGTTACCGCCAGTTCGGCGCGCGTGGCAAAAAATGCGTTATATGGTTTGCAATACAGGGCGAACGATGGGTTGCCTGTCAGGAAAATATTTCCCTCAATGCAGCCGTGTCTGATTAGATAATCTTTAAATGAGGCGGTCCATGCGATCTGATAGACATTTTCTTTAACAAAGGAATCGCGCGGGGCTTTGAATGTCTCATTAGCCTTATTAAGGAATTGTTCGCAATTAAGATTTATGAATGTAACGTTCTTCCAGTATCGCAGCATGGGATGTATATACTGGTTGTCGAGTGCGTAGAAAAACGGGAGGACTACACAGGCAGGCAAATATGAACGCGTTATTTTATGCAGGCCATAAGGCAGGGACGCAATTTTAACCGAAAGGCCATATTTTTTTTCACAGAGTAATTTTACTATGCAGGCGGTATCAATTTCCCGTGCAGCGTGTTCTATGAAATATATGATATCGATATTTTTCATTTAAACCGGTGTTCCGCCAGATATCGCGCATACTCCAATTCTGACTGCGTATCGATATTGACCGTCGGCGCGTCATTATGTATAAACGGAATCACCTTTGCGCCGTAGAGTTTATTCTTGTTAAGTATGTCGCTTGATTTAAATATATATATCTCACCGTCCCTGTAATATGCCGGCCTTATATCCTGTTTCCTTGTCGGCAGTTTATTGAGATTCTCTCCTCTTGCGGTGGTGAGATTGTTATCGCGGGTTACCGATAACTGCCATGGACGGTTAAAGTGTGCCGGGACTTCGGATACGCTTACAAGCGTATCCGCTTTTGAATTCTTGTACAACCGTATGGCTCTGTCTATATCGCCGGATGATCTAAACGGAGAAGTCGGCTGGAGCAGAATAACTATTGCAGGCCTGTAGTTTTCCTCGTCAGCGAGATACGTAAGGCAGTGCCTTATTACCTCTATAACCGGAGTCTTGTCTCCGGAAATCCGTCCGGGCCGCAGGAAAGGCGTTTCTGCGCCGAACCGCCTGCTTATTGATGCGTATTTGCCTGAATCCGTGCTAACCAGGATTCTGTCAATATGCCTGGATTCTTTTGCGCTCCTGATGGTCCACGCTATGAGAGGTATGCCTCCCACGGTTTTAATATTTTTGTCTTTTACCGTCTTAGACCCTGACCTGGCAGGGATTAGAGCAAGAATCTTATCTGCAACTGATTTCATTTTCATATTTCATTGTGCCATTTCACGCGTGAACTGCCAAATCCCTTTCCGCAGACAACACGGTTGTTCCTTATTGAGAAAAGCGGTTGAGAGCCGCCGATGATATTGTTACAGCTGGGCCTGGCAAAGATAAGAGGGTGCTTGAATGTCCTGTTAAACGCCCTTTCCTTGGTAAACCCCGTCGCAAGGCCGTTTCGCCGCGCGATTTCCACAACACGGTCGCTTACCGACTCTGCGCCTCCGAACGGATAACTTATGGCGCGCATTTTTTGACCAGAAATGCGTTCGAGTATTTTTTTGCATTCAACTATTTCGTGCGTTACTACTTCATCCGGGCATTGTGCAAGAGGAATATGGCTGTGGCAATGAATGCCGACCATGCCCTCATCACCCAGTTCAGATATATCTTTATTCGACATATATAGAACCGACGCGAATTTCTTCTCATCTCCAAGGTATTTATCGAATAGTATATCTGTTATTTTTTCTCTTTTGCAGCGCGACAAACAAAAATTGAGGAAATATTTGAGTTGCGCCGTCCTGAGATTGTCGTATCTGTACTGGTGCCGGATTGCCGCTTCCGAAGGCAATTTTGCGAGTATGGCTTGCCCCATTATTGTTTTTACGCCATCCAGAACGGCATCGGTGCCTATTTCAGACAAGAGCAGGTGTATCTTTTGCGTGTTTAACACGGTACCAGACACCAGGGGCAGTGTTGAAATAAAAAAAGCCGCCGGTATCCCTTTCTTCTTAAGGATCGGCCATGCGTACGTGTACTGCTCTTTTAAGCCGTCATCGAAAGTGATAAGGCATATCTTCCCCGGGTCCCGCTTATTGTTTTCCACGAGGTGGAAGATATCGTCTAAAGATACGAATTTAAAGTGCCTGGAAAGAAGATCTATCTGTTTGCTGAAATCCCTTGTGGAAACAGGATATATTCCTGCGGAAGGGAATTTTTCTTTGGGCCTGACGTAATGGTAGCTTACCGCTAAAAAAAACATTATTCTATTATGGGATACTTCTTTGTTCTTTCCGCTTGCCGGGCAATGTATTCATGCAGCATGCCATTCATGAAATTCTCATTCATCCTGATGACTGCCCCGGCGGAAAAATCGCTTTTTTTGTAATATTTACCGCTTCCGGATTGTGCGTGTGCGCGTACTTGTCCGCTACTGAATTTTTTTGCCGTGTCAGCAAGCGCTTCCAGGCCTCTTATGATCGTTTTGCAGCCTATATCGTGGGCGGTATCGGTAGGCGACATGTCGGGCCTTCCCTGTTTTATTATCGCTCCGCCGTCAACGACATCCGACAACATGTGTATGGTAACGCCTACGCATTCGGGTTCGTTGTTTACAAGAGGCCAGAAATTAGTCGCGGCTCCGCGATAATACGGCGACAGCCCGAGATGCATATTGATCATTTTATCCCTGAAGGAATCAAAAAGCCCGCCCTTAATTATTCCGGTTCCATACACTAAAAGCAATCCGGGCATTTTTTGTTGTATCCAGTCAAATATACGCGTGGAATTTATTTCGCCTCTTTCGATTTCGATAAAATCCGTTTGTGCCAGCGCGCCCGGATTGCCGAAATATTTTTTTTCCGTCTCGGTCATTGTCTTGAAGTGGGACTCAATTACATTTGCATTCAAATTGTTCGGCCATGGCTTCGATTCCTTGTTTTCAAAAACTACGGCCGAAAGCCCTATCTCCCGGTGCAGATAGTGCGCTGCAAACCTGTGCCGTATATTATTTCCGGTGAGGAGCAATATGTTCATCTGTGTATCAATAAGATAGTTTCTTCTGTATTTTCACGTCTATGCGCGCAAGGATGTCTGCGATCCGCATTCCGGCTTTGCCGTCGCCGTAAAGCTTATTCGACGGGTATTTCCCGTGGGCAATCTGAAAACGCATGGCTTTAAGTATCTGTTTATGGTTATAACCGGCGCAAATGACGTTTTTACCCATTTCCCGCCCGTTTTGCCGCGTCCCTATGTTAACACATGGCACGCCGAGGTATGCCCCCTCGCGTATGCCGCTTGATGAGTTGCCGGCAATGCATTTTGCATTCTTCAACAGGGCCAGATATTCTTCGGGAGGAAAATTCCTGTAATAGCGGATGAAGGGATGGTTGAATTTTTCCCTGAAAATACGCAACCCCTTTGCGATGTCATCCGAACCTGCGTCTACGTTCGGCCATAGCCAGATCGCTTGCATCCCGGACATTGCCACAGCCTTTGCGGTTTCATTTATCTGTTCTAAAGCCAGTCCGTATTCCGTTGTTACAGGGTGTTGTACCACGAGTATGTATGGTTTCGTAAAGTCAATACTGCCTCCCACGCCGGATTTCTCATGGCGCGTCCTTACATCGTCCAGGGTGCATGCAAGGTTTGCGGCGAGGTCAATCGACGGGCATCCGACCGTGAAAACCCTGTTGCCGGTTTCCCCCATCATAATGATTCTCTTTCTGCTGGCCTTTGTGGAAGGGAAATGAATATGGGAAAGCTTTGTTACGGCATGGCGGACGGTTTCGTCAATGGAGCCGGTTACTTCACCTCCCTGGACGTGCGCCAGAGGTATATTCATGTAGCTGGCTGATATGGCCGTACTTATGGTTTCAAACCTGTCCGCTATGGTCACAACCATGTCGGGTTTAAGATTATCAAATATTGAGGTGAGTTCAATCAGCGCCAGTCCCGTAGACTTTGCCATGGTAACCGGATTTTCGCCCTCGACGATACTATACATTATCATGTCCGGTTTGAAACCGTCCTTCCGTATTACGTCTACAGCATTTCCGAATCTGTACAGCAGCGTAGATGAGCCTACAACAAGCTGCAATTGCAGTCCGGGATGTTTCTTTACGGCTTCCAAAATGGATTTAGAACGTGCATAATTCGCACGGTTAATAATTACCACGCATATTTTACGTTTACTCATTTATTGTTGCCCCATTTCCCTGTATATATGCTTTTTAACCTGGCCTCTTCCGCGGATAATGCCGGATTTTCCGTGCCGTATACTTTTTCGCATACCGAGCGCCATGCGATAATTTTGCTGAACGTTGAAGGTGTTGAAGACATTTTCTGGTCCTTGCCGGGCCATCTTCTGTCCAGCGTAAAATGTTTTTCCAACAATTCGATATCCATGCTCATTGCAGCCATGGCGGCCTCACTCCCATGTGAATGATCGCTGAACCCCACTCTTTTAGCGCCCATTTTCCTCAGCCATCCTATTCTGCTGATATTGCATTTGTCCAGGGGCGTGGGATAGAGCGAAACACAGTGAAGAAGAACGTAATCATGACTTCCCAGAAGCCGTATTGTGGACGCGATCTCATCTTCGGTAGACATGCCGGTCGAAATAATCAGAGTCTCGAAACGGCTCATAAGCTTTTTTATCAAGGTTGTACTGCCGCAGTCGGGAGAGGCGACTTTAATTGATTTAAGCCCCAACGAGGCCAAAAAATCTATCCTGCCCGGATCAAAACAGGTTGTAAGAAATTCTACGTTGTATTTTTTACAGCAGGATATAAGTTCAAAATGATTTTCGTCGGAAAGCTCGGTTTTTTTATGCCTTTCGTACGTAGACGGGTAATCGAATTTTCCGGATTTGTTTAAATTCTTCGCCTGCCATGACTGAAATTTGACGCAATCTATCCCAAGTGATGCGGCTTTGGCAATCATTTTTTTTGCGATCCTGATGTCTCCCCTGTGATTGGATGATATATCTGCGATTATCTTGATTTTTTTCATGGCGCCAACTCATAGAACCTGTAACCCTTAAACCAGGGGCTGTTATGCCATTTGGAAAAGAATAGTTTGTGTTTAATCGTTGCCGGGACGGAACTTGTGCGTATGATCTGATTTCTTGTTATTTTAAGCCCGACCCTCTGTGCGATTTTTTCGAAGTCAGTATTGTTTAACTCGATGAAATGCCAGCGGTGAACCCCGCGTTCGGATGGTTCCCAACCGCATATTTTTGTCGTATCAATGGCAGGTATGGTTATAAAAATTTTTTCCCTGGCCACTCTTTTAAATTCACGAAGGGCTCTTAACGGGTTTTCCAGATGTTCCAGTGTTTCGAAGCATAGGATATAATCGAAAGATTTGTCAGGGTAATCCAGTTTTTCGGCGTCGCCCAGAACGGCTTCTATGCCGGATGATTTCATGTGATCAACCGCTTTCTGTGAAATATTAAGGCCAACCCCTTTCTTATTCAGGTACCTGAATAAGAGATCGCTCGTAGCTCCTACGTCCAGGATGCTTTTACCGCCAGGATCATTTGCACCATCCAAAATCAGTTCTATGCGTTTGGCAATAAAATATTTCAACATCAATATCATGCCCTCGCGCGGTATAAGGTTCCCGGATGAATTAAATACGGCTTCAGGCCCCTCGCCCTTTTGATATATAATTTCCTCATCCCTGATGCCTTCAATTATGGATGAAATGAAATTGCTTTCGTTATAGAAGCTCATGTTGAGTTCATGAAACATGGATTCGAACTCCAGGGAGTTGTTGGTTAACGGAATCCCTGCCGCCTTCCAGAAAATATTCAATGCCCTGTTTTTAATGCGCCTTATCGCGCTTGTCATGATTTTACACCTTGACCGCTATGAGTCCTGCAAAATTATACCATTTAAAGAACATGTCAACCGCACCGAACCCGTTTCTTTTCAGCAGAGCGATATTTTCATCTATTGTATACGGGACAAGTACATTTTCCAATGCTTCGCGTTTCTGTGCAATCTCAAGTTTGGAATAACCTTTCCTTTCTTTAAATTCATAATAAAGATTGATGAACAATCTGTTCAGCATTGAATTATCCGACAATATTTTTTCAATAATAATAAGACATCCGCCTTTCTTAAGATTATTGTATATATTCCGGATCAGGGTATCCCTGTGTAAAGGCCTTACAAATTGCAGGGTAAGATTCATTATAAATACGTCAGCTTCCGAAAACTGGACATGCCCGTTTAAATCGCCTCCGATAAATTTGCATTTATGCCGGATACGGCACTGTTTTAATTTGTGCCTTGCTTTTTCCAGCATTGCTTCGGAATTGTCCAGTCCAAACAGGGTGACATTTTTCCTGTTGATGTTTTTTCCGAGCATCAGCATAGTCGTTCCTGTGGAACAGCCCAAGTCATAAATTACGGCGTTGTCAGAAACGTGAGCGGAAGCAAGCTCCGTTATCATGTATTGTACTTCTTCATAAAATGGGACGCTGCGGCTCAGCATATCGTCAAACACTGCGGCCGTCGTATCCCCGAAATCGAAATTACTCACCCTTTCCATAGGTGAGGCGAAAATGTTATCTTTCCTGCTTCTGGCTGCTGCCGGTTTTTTTGTCATCGTTCTTATACTCCCATGTATGCGGAACAGTTATTATCCCGCGGGTATATTCATGAAAATAAACTTCCTTTGACACCGGTTCGCTTCTAACGTCGAAGCTTTTTATCGCGATATGGCGGTATATTTTGCCGATCATCATTTCCGGAACTACGTTTATGTTAAGCTGGTATGTTCCTTCCGCCAGGGGTATTTTATTGAACCTGCATACTACGGTTCCCGTACCTGCGAATATGTGATCTCTGTTGATTCCGTCGAGCAGCATACACGCGCCAAAGATCACTCCGGCGGTTGGCAGTGATATTGTTATTCTGAAAGATATTTTCCCAAGCTCTTTTGCGGCTACATAGTTGCATTGGACAACCAAATCGTCATTGTAATTGAAAACATCTTTTTCATTACCGTATCCGTCGTAAAGCCGTACTTTTTCCATGTATAAATCCCCCGTGGCTGTAATTGACCGGTCGGTAACATTTACATTTCCCCCGCCCGATGATTCCCTTAGGGATACATTTGAATATTCCCTTATTACCTCCTGGGCCTGGCCGTACTTCCTCGATTTACCTTTATTAAGCCAAAGCGCTGCATCGCACATCCTGCTCAATGACAAAAGGCTGTGTGAAACGATAATAATACTGCAGTTGTCTTTTATCTTGAGGATCCGTTCGTAGGATTTATTCTGAAACTTGATGTCGCCTACCGCCAGAACTTCATCTATAAGCAGTATGTCAGGTTCAGCGTGGATGGCTATGGCGAAGCCGAGACGGACGTACATGCCGCTTGAATAGTATTTAACCGGGGAATCAAGGAAATCGCCTATGCCGGAGAAATCAACTATTGCGTCGAATTTTTTGTCAATTTCTTTTTTGCTCATGCCGAGAATGGCGCCGTTGACGTAAATATTTTCCCTCCCGGTCAGCATGGGATGGAAACCGGCGCCTACCTCTATCAGTGCGCCTATCCTGCCGTTTATTTCTATCGAGCCTTTGTCCGGCCTGAAAATGCCGTTGAGCAATTTGAGCAGGGTTGATTTGCCCGAACCGTTCGGGCCGATGATCCCCAGGGTTTCTCCTTTTTTTAATTCAAATGAAACATCATCTAATGCCCAAAATTCATCTTTTCTCAGATTTCCGGAATTTGCGGGGAGGCCGAACATGTCGCGGCCGATATCGTATATGCCGTACGCCATTGACCGGCGCAGGTCTTTGCAGAATTTCTTTGAAATGTTTTGAGTTATGACTGACGGTTCGTTTGCCATGCGTTTATGCTCTTTCCGCCATGCGGGGTTCTACTATGTGAAACACACGCCATCCTGCAAGGAAAATTACCGCGGAAAGTACGGACGCGATTATATAATAATCAAAACGCGGAACCGAGCCGGTCAGCAGCATGTCCCTGGGCGCGCCGATGAGTATGGCTAAAGGATTAATTTCGTTTATTTTCGCCATGGCGCCATTGGAAACAGGGATGTACAGCACTGGTGTAAGAAATAGAAGAATCGTCGTTGCAAGCACAATGATATTCTGCATATCGCGCAA
>MGVN01000050.1:10576-11465 GCA_001800515.1 Elusimicrobia bacterium RIFOXYB2_FULL_49_7
GATCGTCAATAGAACTAACGGTATCAGCATTAATGGAAAGAAAACAGACGTCCAGTGCGGTACGATGCCGTACCACGCAAAGACCGCGGCCAGTAATATGGCGCGGACGATGAATTCAAAAATTGACTGCGCAAAAGAAGCGATGATAAGCGATTCCTTGGCAAAATTTATTTTTACTACCATGGACCCGCCTGCGACGATGCTGTTTGAACAGGTGCTGATGCCCGTGGCGAATAACTGCCATATTGTCAACCCCACAAGGGCGTAAACCGGGTATGGCACATTGGTTGTGCCTATTATAAGCACGCCGGCTTTGCTTAAAAACAGAAATACGCCGACCATGGCAACAGGCATTATAAGCGCCCATGCGATACCGAACGCCGCCTGCTTGTACTTTGCCAGGAAATCACGTACGAAAAGCCGCCAGATCAGTTCCCGCCCGGATACCAGCTCGCTTACCATTTCCCGCCACAGGGAGAAAAATGAATCATTATTACGGCTGCTCGTATATATTTTTCTATTCATTTTTACTTCCCCTTCCTGGCAAGGATAAGGGGGATGGTGCGCAGTAGTATGGCAAGGTCGGACCGGATGCTCCAGCTTTCTATGTAGTGCATATCCAGCGCGAACATCGCTTCGGCGGAGAGGTGGGCGCCGGGGGTTACCTGCCAGAGGCCGGTTATGCCGGGAAGGACTATGTAGCGTTTCTTTTGCGCGGGTGTCAGTTTTTCCTCTTCGTATTCGGGAAGGGGGCGTGGGCCGACCAGTGACATGTCGCCTTTTATGACGTTCCAGAGTTGCGGCAGCTCGTCCAGGTAGTAGCGGCGAAGGAGTTTGCCCATCGGAGTTATGCGTGGATCGTCCACGATTTTGAAAATCGGGAAAGTCG
>MGVN01000050.1:11611-12591 GCA_001800515.1 Elusimicrobia bacterium RIFOXYB2_FULL_49_7
AGGGATATGATGGCGGCAAACGGCGCGGAAACGGCAGACAGTATAACGGCAAGTATGACGTCCAGCCCGCGCTTGAGCGTCCTGTTCCATTTTTCAAGAAGGCCGTAACTGAAATGAAGTACGGGAATGCCGTCCATCACAACAAGCGACAGTTTCCCGGTGTCCAGTGAAAGATAGTCAGAGATTACCCTGACATTTATGCCTGCGGGCACGCACTGTTCTATGATGTTTCTTATCTTGGGCCATGCGAAATGCGGATAGCACAGTAAAACGTCTTTTGAGCGCGCGTCGAAGACTGTTTTAACCAGATTATTTTCGCTTCCGCTGTTTTCCGCTGCGCGTGCGGCTATCGTAATCCAGGGATTGGATTTAAGTTTATTCTCGACATTATTCATCGAATTATGTTCCCCTGCAAGTACAACCGGCGTTACAAACATATTGCGCCTGAGGCAGAAACGCTGGAAGAAAATAAATAGCGCCCGCGCAGCAAAAATAGACGATATTCCAGATATCCCGCTGTAAGCAAGAGCGAGCCGCGAGTAGGAGTGATTACGCAGAACAAAACTTGCAGCCGAGATAAGCACAAGCGATATAAGCGCGGCTTTCACCAGCGGCGCAGCTGCCGCCGAAATTTTAGTAAAGGCGGGCAGGCGGTATGCTCCCATTATGCTTTGCGAAAATATCCAGAAAAGCGATAACAGCGGTATTATAGCCAGGTGCGCCGATAACGATATGTAGTTCGGGTAGGGTATGGAGAAAATATTGTAGTCGTAGCGCAGCCACCAGCCGAGTACCTGTGCGGCGGAAATAAGAATGAAATCGGCGGATATAAGAAATAAGGTTACGGAAGTGTTTGCCATTCTATTGCGTTGCTGTTTCAAGTTTTTCGACAAAATCCCGGCAGCCGTAATCAAGAAGGCGCGCGGCGCAGCCTGTGCCGGACGGCAGTTTGTATGAGCGTATTTTTTTTATCGTTTCAA
>MGVN01000051.1 GCA_001800515.1 Elusimicrobia bacterium RIFOXYB2_FULL_49_7
TGTTCGGACGATAAGGACACAACCGCTGTCACCGGAGTCGAGATAAAAAGCCCGCTGGGCCTAAAAATGTTGGGGACTTGGGAAAGCAATACCTTTCTCTATCAGGACAAACTGACTTTTACAAAAGACGGTTCCTACGAAGGTGTCAAGGATGACCAGGTCTACAGCGGCTTTTTTACAATCAGCGGCGATTCCATCCTGACTCTTTATTCGGAGCAGGATTTCAACGATGAACGCCGTGCCGTTTACTATCTCTATTCCGTTATCCAGGTCGATGATAATCTGCTGAAACTTCAGGCCACCGGCGCAGTTCCCATCACTTATCGCCGTTCTTCCTGAGTCTCAACCTTCCATGAAAATATTTCTCCTCTGCCTGCTGTTGCTTCCCTTTTGCAGTAGGGCAGTGGAACTGCACCTCTCCGGGCCTTTGCCCGCCGGATGGGATAGTACCCGCATCGCCTTGGACTATGAATCCCTTGTTACGGAACTTTTTCCTGTCGGTCAAAAAGAGACGCTTCCCTTGACCCTTATTTTTACGACCGTACCCCTGGATCGTACTTTCGGCCTGCCGGAATGGGGCGGTGGCGGCGCCCTGGGGAGGGACACCGTGGTCGTTTCGCTTCGGATGCGCCCCTTTCTTGAACTGTCGCCGGAACGGATACTGCGCCATGAACTGGTCCATATCGCTCTGCACCGTTTGCTGCCGAATGCACGGCTGCCTCGATGGTTCCATGAAGGCATGGCCATGCATTTTTCCGGTGAAATGGAAATTGAAGAACATGTCACGCTATCTAAAGCCATTTTTACCCATTCTCTTGTTCCATTGTCTTCCATCGATTCCGTTAATCTTTTTTCCCGCTTCCGGGCTGACCTTGCTTATTGTGAATCACATCTGGCCGTCGCTTTTTTAATCCGAACTTATGGAAGGCGCGTCCTGCCCGAGCTGTTGTCCAATATCGACCAACAGGGCGATTTCGCGGATGCCTTTTATGACACCTTTGGATTAACCGAATCGGAAATGGAAAAGATGTTTCGCGAAGACTTGATAAAGCGCTATCATCTTGTATTCTTGTTCGCGGATACCTATCTTTTTTGGACGGTTGGTGTTGTACTTTTCTTGATAGCGGTCATCGCGGTCAAACGTCGAAACCGGAAGACACTGCGAAAAATGGAAGCTGATGAAACCCTCGAAAATACTTGAAGAAACCCGCGCCTCTTTTTCCCGGCTCTACCGGTTAAGCCGTCGCGCGCCTTTGGGTTGGTTCGGAATGGGTTGGATTTACGTCCGTTTGACGCAGCTCGGGACAGGCGCTCAGCCACCGAAAAAGACTAAACCGTCAAGTCAAGTTCAGAATCATCGCGCCAAGGCATCCAGCACGCTCTCTACAAATCCTTCAATGCCAGGTTCTTTGGAGGCACGAGGACCTGCAATGTTTAAAATCTGAATTTTGTGTTTGCCAATAAACCTTTCCAGCTTCCGGGCAGGCTGCGTGACAGCCAAATGAAGATGTAAGATCGGTTTTTTATGTTTTTCTGCAAGTCGTAACGTATCTAAGGAACCTCCTGAAAGTTTATCGGACAAGGAAAAGATAACGGTGCCATCCGATTCCAGAAGGTTTTTTTCCGTGCGCTCTCGGTAATCAGTGGTTCGTGTCTGAATGAGTTGATATTTTGCATCCAGTCGGCCATCTTCGGCAAGCCGCCCTTTGGGACAATAACCACTGTGGGGAATTTTGCGTAAGATGGCCCAATCCAGTGCCGCCCGATCCGCGCCGGTCTGCCCACCGGAGACAATTTTCTCAAGAACTTGTTTTTTCAACCTCATTTCCTTTTCTGTCAGCGACCCGGATTTATCTTTGATTTAAAGAAATGAGCCGGCTTCCATCTTCTTGAAAGAACGGTCCGTTCTGCCCAGACCATGGAGTAAAATCACATAATCACCTGTTGTCGGTTCGGCAGATAATGGGTAAAATAGGAAAAAAGCCGACGAAAATATTTATCAAGTAACGATAAAATACTTTAACCGGTCTCTCTTTTCAAGAACAAGGAAACCCTGTTCTTTGCGATGGAAAACAAATATATTCTCCCCATCACAATGAGTACAAGTCCCGAAACAGTGAGCCATCCCGGCCGTGGGCATATTGCTTTTGCCGGTGTTTTCCTCCAGCTCTGCCTGGGTACGGTCTATGCCTGGAGCTATTTCCAGAAGCCGCTGATGGCCGCCTATGGCTGGAACAACAGCCAGACCGCCTGGACCTTTTCCTTGGCCATCTTTTTCCTGGGCCTTGCTGCGGCCTGGGGCGGATGTAACCTGGAACGATTCGGCCCCCGACGACTCGCCAGTCTGGGCGGGTTGCTCTTTGGTTTAGGTTACCTTTTGGCCTCACTTGCCCTTGCTCGCCATTCACTCTGGTTGCTCTATGTTGGGTACGGCATCATCGGCGGCATCGGATTGGGGCTTGCCTATGTGACACCGGTTGCGACAGTGGCCAAATGGTTCCCAGATAAGAAAGGGCTGATGACCGGACTGGTTGTCATGGGGTTCGGCCTGGGTGCGCTTCTGATGAGCAAAGTGGCAGCCCCTGCACTTTTATCCTGGACCACTTCACCCGACCACCCCACCGGCAACCTGATTCGGGTCTTTTTTGGACTAGGGCTTTTTTTTCTGGTTTGCACTCTTTCGGCTGCTGCATTGCTTAAAAATCCGCCCATGATCACACCTTTGTCGTCTAATATAACACAAAATCTCGCGGAAACCAGAATCACTTCCACGATGCTCCCGGTCTGGCGCACCTCCACCTTCTATATACTATGGGCTCTCTTCTTCTGCAATATCGCTTCCGGCATTGCCATCATCGGTTTCCAATCTCCGCTTTATCAGGATTTGGTCAAAGTGGTTTCGCCGGAATTGACTACGGTCGCCCTGGCAGCGGCTGGTGCCACACTGATTGGCATTAGCTCCCTGTTTAACGGAATCGGTCGTCTCTTTTGGGCCGCGCTTTCCGATCGCATCGGTCGGTTGACCGTTTTCAGAATTCTTCTGCTTTCCCAGGCTCTTGTTTTTCTTATCCTGCCCCACATGTCGAAGCCCATTTTCTTTGCTTTACTGGTCTGCTATATTCTTCTATGCTACGGCGGCGGATTCGGCACTATGCCATCGTTTATTCTGGATCGTTTCGGCCCTCTCCGTATGGCGCCTGCGTATGGGCTGGTGCTGACCGCTTGGTCGGCAGCAGGCGTGGTGGGCCCGCAGGTGACCGCTTATTATAAGGATCATTTCGGGGATAAGGCTTCGGCATACTCTTTTCTAACCAGTTCAATCGTGCTCACTATCGGGTTTGCCTTGTCTTTTCTGCTAAAAAATAAAAGGGAAAAGAGTATTATTTAATTGTCCCATGTCAATCGATTGCCGAACAATTTGCAGACATTTAGAGTCTGTGTCGCCAACATCTATGTCTTTTGCGTAGATGTTTGGCGACTTACAGACTCTTATTCCGGCCTTGACCGGTTTGGGATATCAATTAGGTTTCTTGTAAACAAAATATTTCACGTACAAATCAAATTGTGTGGCATTCGCCTGAAGGGTGGTACCATAATGGAGGGAGTCGGGCCTGATACCCTGTTCTTCCAGGTCAAATCCGTACACCGTCAAATCTCCCCGTTTGGCTCCCACATCATATTCGTTTTGCCGATTCCGACGTATCCGTTTATAAATAAATATACCATGCGCCTGATGGTTCTTGGCATATTGAACTGCTTTGTCTTCCAATTCACCGGAGTTAGCGCCGTTAATATATTTCATTTCATCCGTAAAATGAACATTATCAAAGGGAAAAGCCGTGGAATCCTCCCAGACCTCAATCCCATTGCGCATCTGGTAGGCCTTTATCTCCAGCTGATTCTCCGGTACATCGCTGTTTTCCAGCAAAACGGCGCAAGAAAAACAAAACAACGCTGGGATCGAGATAAAAAGCCCACGGATAACCGAAAAATTCATGACAAACTCTGCGAAAACCTATTATAACACCGATTTAAATATCGCTCCTGCCCGGCGAATCTCCCTTTCCGTTACCGTAAGCGGCGGCAGAAAGCGAATCCCCTCTGCACCGGCACGACAAACCAATAATCCTTTTTTTCGGCATGCGTTAATGATCTCCGCGGATTGGCCATCCATTTCCGCACAGAGCCAAAGGCCCTTTCCCCGCACACTCTTGACTCGAGAGGAGCCCGTGGTTTCCAGAAGTTCTCTGAGAAGCATTCCTTTTTTACGCACAGAAGCAAGAAATCCCTTTTTCAATACCGTGGATAAAACGGTCTTAGCCGCTGCGCACGCCACCGGATTTCCGCCAAATGTCGTGCCATGATCCCCGGGAGCCAAATGATCGGCCACAGCCTGAGTCATCAGCACCGCTCCTAACGGCAGGCCGCCGCCTAATGGTTTAGCCAGTGTCACGATATCCGGTTTGATGGGAAATTGTTCTGAAAAAAGGAAGGTACCGAGTCGTCCCAAACCGGTCTGAATTTCATCGACGATTAAAAGCACGTCGTATTTCCGGCACAATGCAGAGAGTTTGCGTGCATAGGCAGCCGTTATGGTATGGCCTCCACCTTCCCCTTGAAGGAGTTCAATAAGCACAGCCGCCGTGTTGCGGGTGATTGCTTTTTCAAGCTGAGAAATATCATTGAAATCGATATGTTTAAAACCCAACAGCATGGGGCCAAAGTCCTTGCGGTATTTTTCCTGGGCCGTGGCAGAGAGGGCACCATAAGTGCGTCCGTGAAAACCGTTATTAAACGTGATGATGTCGATTTTCTTTTGACCATGATTCCGTATGGCTGTACGACGAGCAAATTTGATGGCCGCTTCATTGGCTTCGGTCCCACTGTTGCAGAAAAAGACCCGATCCAGGGAGCTGTGTTTCACCAGGAGTTCCGCTACTTCGGCATGGAGCTGATAATGATAGAGGTTGGAGATGTGGATGAACTTGGTCAGATGACCGGTAATCGCTTTCAATAAGGCCGGATTCCGGTGACCCAGGGAATTCACCGCAATACCGCTCACAAAATCTAAATAAGGCTTGTTATGGATATCCCAAAGCAGGCACCCTTTTCCTTTGACCGGTAAAAAATCATCGGGCCGTGTATAATTCTGGAGCAGGTATTTCCGTTCTTTGGCCACTTCTTTTTTTAATTCATTCATGGGATAAGCTCCGTTCCGATACCTTTATCCGTGTAAATTTCAAGCAGCAGCGAATGTTCGATATTACCGTTAATGATGTGTGTCTTCTTTACCCCACCTTTCAATGCCTTTATCATGGAACGCGATTTTGGAATCATGCCGCCGCGGATGACCTCTTCTCGGATGAGTCGTTCTACATCCCGGATGGTCAGTGAAGAAAGAAGTTCTTCCTGGGCTCCATGAATGCCATCCACATCCGTAACAAAGATGAGTTTTTCAGCCTTCAGTTTGCGGGCGATTTCACAGGCCGCCGTATCCGCATTGATATTGTATACAAAACCGTCGGGCCCCAACCCCAGCGGAGCAATAACCGGAATGCGTTCAACATTAAGAAGTCGGTAAATCGGGTGAGTGAAAATATGAGTGATGGCCCCCACATAGCCGATATCCATCTTCTTCTTTTTTCCCTCTTCTTCCTTGAGAATGAATTCTTTCCTGCACTGAAGTACGCCATTATCCGCTGCGGAAAAACCGACCCCTTTGCCGCCCAGCTTATTAATAATCCGCACCAGCCCGGCATTGATGTCATTCACCAGAACCTTCTCCACAATACCGATGGATTGTTTGTCCGTGACCCGAAGCCCTTCCACAAAGACGCTTTGCAGCCCCGCTTTTTTCATGGCAGCGGTAATAGCTTTGCCACCGCCGTGCACCACCACAATACGAATACCGGCACTCTCCAGAAAAACAGCGTCTTTTAAGATACCGTGCACAATGGTTTCGTCCTCCATGGTGCTACCGCCCAATTTAATGACAAAAGTTTTTCGCCGGAAGGTCTGAAGGTAGGGCAGTGCTTCCAGGAGTATCTTGGCTTTTTGGATGTATTCTTTCATAGGAGACCCGTTCTTTCATCCTGACCGGTGATGATGTTCAGGTTCTGAACAGCCAATCCGGCTTGTCCTTTAAGCAGGTTATCAATGGCCGAAAAGACCACGCACACATTGCCCGGATAGACATGCACCCCGATGTCGCAGAAATTGGAATGCAACACATTTTTCAGCTCCGGATACTCACCCTTATTCAAGATACGCACAAAGGGAGCTTTTTTATAGAACTCCTTGAAAGCATCAATCACTTTGTCAATAGTCACATCGGATTTGATTCGTAGCGTCAACGTACTCAGAATGCCTCTGGCAAAGGGACCGAGTTCCGGAATAAAGGTGACGGAGATGGGTTTTTCCGCCATATCGGACAAAACCTGGTTCAACTCGGGTGTATGCTGATGCTTGCCTATCTTATACGGCCGTACGGTCCCCTCTACTTCAGCCTGCAATAGCGGAACCGATGCTTTCTTCCCGGCACCCGATGTCCCGGTAATGGAGACCGATTGGGGCCGATCATCCGTGGTAAGACCTGCCGTAAAAAAGGGTGTTAATCCCAAGATGATCGACGTAGGGAAACAACCGGGATTGGCAATCAACTGAGCGGATTCGATTTCCTTCTTATAAAGTTCCGGCATGCCATACACCGATTTGGCGACCCAGGCAGGGGCTTCGTGTTTCTGTTCATAGGCCATTTCGTATTCTGACAGGTTCTTCAGCCGAAAATCCCCGGAATAATCAATGACTTTCATTCCTTTTTCAAGATAGGCTGGTGCAACCTTCTGGGCGAGACCGTTAGGCGCAGATAGCAGCATCACATCGCATTGCTCCATAAAGACAGCCGGATCGTTTTTCTCCACGGTCAGATCCCATAATCCTCTGAATTCCGGAAAAACAGAGGCAATGGAAAGGCCGATACTGGCATCGCTGGACGCCACACGGGTTACTTCCACACCGGGATGACGTTTCAGGATGCGCAACGTCTCCCGCCCGCCATACCCTGTTACCCCCAGAATTCCGACCCGTGTTTTTTTCATGACACTTCTCCTTAAACATCCTTGGACAAAATCTTATCCGGTGATGCCGGATTTAGAGTGAAAATAAAATAAGTATTGCCGGGAAAAAGGGGCAACGGAAAACAGGGAAAAAGTATCTACTCTTTCCCGTCGTGGTGCTTCTGGATGAGTTTATAAACAAAATAACCGAGCCCCAGGGTCACCAGAGCCAGCAGGGCAATCAAGCCGGATTTCTTCTTATCCATCAAGTTTCCTTCTTTTTCGGAACCATCCCGTTACTCTCTAAAATGATTGATGTCTTAAAATATAATATAATTTTGGATAAATTGCTGGCGGGTCGTTGATCCGTAAACCGTGGAATAATTATCTTAATTCCATGAAATCAAAAGAAATACGCAGCCAGTTCATCCGCTTTTTCGAA
This sequence comes from Elusimicrobia bacterium RIFOXYB2_FULL_49_7, assembly GCA_001800515.1. Next base: position 7,498 of record MGVN01000051.1, read on the forward strand.
AAACAGGGGCACACCTTTGTGAAAAGCGCCGCCATTTACCCCAAAGACGACCCCTCTTTGCTCTTTACAAACGCGGGAATGAACCAGTTCAAAAACATCTTTCTGGGCAAAGCCACGGATAATACGCTTAAGCGTGCTGTCAACTCACAGAAGTGTATGCGCGTGTCCGGCAAACATAATGATCTGGAAGAAGTGGGACGCGACGGCACCCACCACACCTTTTTTGAGATGCTCGGGAACTGGTCCTTTGGTGACTACTATAAACCTGAAGCCATTGAATGGGCCTGGACACTTCTCACAAAAGAATTCGGTCTGCCTAAAACGCGGCTCTATGCTACCGTTTTCAAAGATGATAATGAAGCTGAAACCCTGTGGAAAAAAATCACTGACATTGCACCGGATCACATTGTCCGTTTTCCGGAAAAGTATAATTTCTGGGAAATGGGCGATACCGGCCCTTGCGGTCCCTGTTCTGAAATCCATATCGATCTCGGTGCAAACCGTTCCTGCGGTCCCAACTGCCGGGTCAATTGCGACTGCGGCCGGTTTATGGAAATCTGGAATCTGGTCTTCATTCAATATAATCGGGAAAAGGACGGCTCTCTAAAACCCCTGGCTCAAAGACATGTGGACACGGGCATGGGGTTTGAACGACTGGTTTCTCTGGTTCAGGGAAAATCCAGTAATTACGAAACCGATCTTTTCATGCCCATTATCGACAGAGTAGCAGAGCTCAGCAAACAACCCTACTCCCCCGGCCCGGACGGCGTTCCTTTCCGGGTCATAGCCGACCATCTCCGCGCCATCACCTTTGCAATAGCCGATGATGTGTTACCCGGGAATGAAGGCCGAGGCTATGTCATTCGCCGCCTCCTGCGCCGTGCTTACCGCTTCAGCCGAAAACTGGGTTTTACTGCCCCTTTCATGCACACCCTGGTACCGGATGTGGTCAAAATGATGGGCAGCGCTTTTCCTGAAATTGAAGCGCGGGCGGATTTCATCATCAAAATTATTGAAAATGAAGAAAGCTCTTTTGAGCGTACCTTGGATCGCGGCCTCTCCCTGTTCGATGAAATCGTATTGAATGCCAAGCAGAAAAAAAGTGTTGTTTTAAGCGGCAGCGAAGTCTTCAAACTCTATGACACCTACGGCTTCCCGGTGGATTTAACCCGCCAGATGGCGCAAGAACAGGGCTTTTCGGTTGATGAAAAAGCGTTTGAAGAGGAAATGAAAGCGCAAAAAGATCGGGCACGGGCCGGCAGCCGTTTCCGCGATATGGAAGGCAAGTCCGGAGAATGGATGGTTCTTTCCGACGGCCCCTCTTCGGTCTTTACGGGTTATGAAAAACTGGCGGATACAGTTACACTTCGAAAAATACTGAAAAGTGAAAAAGGGGCGCGTATCATAACCGACAAAACGCCATTTTACGCGGAATCCGGCGGTCAGATTGGAGACCAAGGAACACTGACCGATGGCAAGGTAACCCTCACCATCACAGACACGCGCAAGGAAAATGGCGCTATTGTTCATTATGTTGAGAGCGCAGAACCGCTTTCAATCTTGCCCGCCTCATTCACCGCCAATGTGAACGAAGCACGGCGACGCGATATTCAGCGCAACCATACAGCCACCCATATTCTTCATTATGCCCTGCATCAGGTCTTGGGTGAACATGCCAAGCAGAGCGGTTCCAGTGTAGATGCGGATCGTTTCCGTTTTGACTACAACCACTTTGCTGCACCTTCGGACGAAGAACTCCTGCAAATTGAAAAGAAGTGCAATGAACTCATTCTCCTTGACCTGCCGGTTACCACATTTGAAACTTCAATGAAAGAGGCGGAAAAACTGGGGGCAACCGCTCTATTCGGCGAGAAATATGGAGACACGGTCCGCATCATCAAAATTGCCGACTTTTCCATGGAGCTCTGCGGCGGAACCCATGTCTCGCGCACCGGTGAAATAGGTTACCTCCAAATTGTGTCGGAAAGCAGTGTGGCCTCCGGCATCCGGCGCATTGAAGCCATTACCGGTATCCGTTTCGGTGAAGAGTGCCGGAAAAACAGCCTGCTCATGCGTACCCTGGCCCGCTCCTTCAAGACCTCATTTGACAAGGTACCCGAACTGGTGGCAGCTCAAACCGAAAAACTTCGCGAGCTTGACAAGGAAATCAAAGCCCTTCGGGTTAAGAATGCTTTCAGTAATACGGAAGCCCTGTTAGCCCAGGCCGTGAACATCAAAGGGGTTGCTTTGGTGCGCGAACACTTTTCCGGCTATGACCGCGACACCCTGCAGCAGAAATGTGATGCGTTGCTCCGGCAGCTGAAAAGCGGCGTGGTTGTGATGATGGGCGATACGGAAGGCAGTGCAGCCCTTTCTGTGGCCGTGTCCGACGATCTTGTGGCAAGCAAAGGACTCCATGCCGGCAAACTTATCCAGAAGCTGGCTGAGATGGCGGGTGGCAAAGGGGGCGGCAAGCCTAACCGCGCCCAGGCTGGTGGCAAGGATGTGGCGAAACTTGTGGAAGCCTTTGACAAACTGCCAACACTTCTGGAAAGCTTTTTGGCATGACCTTAAAAAAACGCTTTTTAGGAGGTCTTTCCAAGCAGGCCAAATATGTGGTTCTGCTGGATCCGGACAAGCTGGATGAAAAGAGCGCTCCCTTGATTGCCGCTCAATGCACAGAAGCCAAAGTGGATGCCCTGTTTGTGGGCGGCTCAACCGGTGATCCGGCCCGTTTTGAAAAGATAACCCGCCTGATCAGACAAAACTCTCCGTTGCCCCTTATTCTTTTTCCGGGCAGTGCAGAGCAGATTGTCCCGGATGCGGATGGCGTGCTCTTCATGTCCCTGCTCTCAGGCCGCAACCCCCGCTTTCTAATCGAGGAACAACTTAAAGGCGTGCCGGCTATCCGTCAATTCAATTTGCCTACTCTGGCCATGGGCTATCTGCTGGTGGAATCCGATAAACCAACCGCAGTACAACAGGTAAGCAAGACTCTTCCCTTAAGACGGGACGACATCGAAGCTGCGGTGAACCATGCACTGGCTGCACAATACCTTGGCATGGCACTTATCTACCTGGAAGCCGGAAGCGGCGCTACTCAGACCGTGCCGGAGGAAATGATCCGCGCTGTGAAAAAGGCCCTCTCCATTCCGTTGATTGTGGGTGGTGGCATCCGTACCCCGGAAGAAGCTGCAAAAAAGGTCAAAGCAGGCGCAGACATCATTGTCACGGGCAATGTCCTGGAAAAAAGCGGTTCTCCGGAAATGATGGCCCGCTTTGCCGATGCAGTGCACGGAGCAAAAAAAATATGAGCCGGAAAACAAAAGGGCAAATCGAAGCCGAGATCAGCGAAGCCATCATCCAGTTTGAAAAGGAATACATGGGCCGCGGACCGCTCACCACCAAGACCCACCTGATGGAGGATGTGATCTTTGTCCGATTAAAAGGGGTCCTCACTAAAGCGGAGCATCAGTTAGCGCTTTCCAATGATTTCTCCAGAGGACAAGGGCTCATCAAAACTATGCGATCCGAACTATTGGAAAAAGGAAGACCCTTGCTGGAAGTCATCATCAATGATATTACGGGAAAAAAAGTGGTGAGCCTTCATACGGACATCAGCACTGCCACTGGAGAAAGAATCATTGTTTTCATTCTGAATGCACCGCTTGATTTCACTTCCTGATATTGTTTGCCTTCCCGATTAATCAAAAAACTATATTTTTCATGATAAGGATGCTTATCCCCGAATAAGACTCCTTTTCAAATCAAAACGGTTTGCATATTCCGCCGATTCGACAAACGAAGCGGCGCGAAGAGGATGACCGGCAGATAACTCAGATTTGAGTATCGCCGGTTTTTTATTTTCCGGACAAACAACTCGATACCTTTGGAAAGGAATGTGCTATGGAAAAACAATTTGTCCAGGAAGGATCCCAATTCATCATTCACACTCAAGGGCCCATGTGTACCACCACACAGGAGCTGTTGAACAGCCCCCTGTTCCAGGAAGTACTTCTCGCCTTCATTCAACAGCAAATCCAAGAAAAATCTCCGCTGCTCAAGAAGATTCCGGTTGATTTATCGAACCAAACAGGCCAATGGACCCTTCTCTCCCTGCTTCAATATCTGGCCACAGAATCAATAGAAGACATTGTCCGTCGAAATCCCATGATTAAGGAAATCGTGCAAAACATGGATCGGGTCGCCTTATGGACCTTTGTGGAAAAGCTCTATGATTTCTGGCGCGGTTTTGATCGTTTTATTGTCTGTCATTCGGAAAACAGTCTGGATGGACATGACCGCAGGCCCTACCGTACCTTTAATGCCATCATTGAAAATCTTACCCATATCATCCGCGCTGCCTACCGGGACATCTGTGAAAACATCACCGGCGATCATCCCCGCATTTATCGCCAGGTCTCCGCCGGATGCGATGCCGGCCTCATCGCGGTACCTAAAGAGTGGCCCATTACCCATGACTCCTGTTCCATTTTGAATGATATTGCTTTTATCCGGCAGGTACTTATTTATCCGCCGTTAATTATTGATCCACCCATGAATAAACGAACCGGCTGTTTTGAACGAGTAACGGAAAACCCGCTTGCCGGAATGATACTCGAACGTGAAGAATGGCTTTGTTATCCGGCTAAGGTAGGCCCGCTGACCATTTTCGTTTATTTTCACCAATCCTTCATGGCCTTGGGCTGCACATTAGCCAACCTCTTTGACATTGCCTCGGATGTTGATATCCAGGCCGGACCGGACGCAATCTATCTGTTCGGCGCGCCGGTTTCCCACCTGGCCCGATTCGGACAATCGCCCATACTCTTTTTTGATGATGACCGGAACGGACTTCTCATCGGCGCTGTGCCGGGCGAAAACCGGTTCGGCTATTTCGGTTACCTGAAAAAGATGATCCTGACCCTCCACAATATTGCCATCATGAAAAAAGGCCGGATGCCTTTCCACGGCGCCATGATTCGGATGGTGCTCCAAGAAGGGGCCGGCGCCAATATCCTGATTATCGGCGACACGGCTGCCGGAAAATCCGAGACCCTGGAAGCACTTCGAATGCTGGCCGGTGCGTCGCTTCAGGAGGCGTCCATCATTGCAGATGATATGGGCTCTCTGGAAATAGCACAGAACGGACGGATTATCGGTTATGGCACCGAGATTGGCGCTTTTATCCGGCTGGATGATTTGCAGCAAGGATATGCTTTCAGGCAGATTGACCGGGCCATTCTCATGAGCCCGCAAAAAATCAATGCCCGTGTCGTTCTGCCGGTTACCACACTGGTCGAAGTATTAAAAGGATATCCGGTCGATATTTTATTGTATGCCAATAATTATGAAGAGGTGGATGACTCCCATCCTGTTATCGAATCGTGTTCCACCCTTGAAAAGGCACTGGCTGTTTTTAAAGAAGGAAAGGTGATGGCCAAAGGGACCACCACTACCACAGGCCTGAACCAATCTTATTTTGGAAACATTTTCGGGCCACCCCAGTATCGCACCCTTCACGATGAGCTTGCTCAAAAAACTTTTCAGGCAGCCTTTCAATCCGGAACCTATGTGGGCCAACTTCGGACCCGATTGGCCATTCCCGGCTTTGAAATGAAAGGTCCTGAAGCTTCGGCAAAAGCATTACTGATTCTTATCCGGGAGCGTCATCGTGGCTGAATTCGTCACGGCTATTACCTGTATGGACGGCCGAATCCATCTGCCGGTCATCCGTTACTTACAGGATCGCTGCAAAGCTGATTTTGTAGATTTGATAACCGAAGCCGGACCCAGCAGGATTCTGGCTTCAAATGATTATCCCCATCTGTTCCGCAGAATCCAGGAAAAGACCGCTCTTTCGGTCTCAAAACACGGCTCTCAATGCGTGGCGATCATCGGTCATCATGATTGCGCTGGAAATCCTGCGGAAAAGGAAACGCATTTGGACCGGTTCCTTTGCCCGCTAAACACGCGGATTTGGAGCTGACGCCTATAATAATCAAACAGAAGTAATGATTGAGTCTTTCGCCTCGATTTTTTTATTTTCTATCTCCTTGTCATGACAGATATTGCAGTAAACCTAAAGTCCATTCGGGAACGTATTGCAACGGCAGCTATTAGAAGCGGTCGGCGCAGTTCGGACATTACTTTGATAGCCGTGACTAAAACTCATTCTGTTGACCGCATTCTTGAGCTTAAGCCTCTCGGTGTCCAATGCATCGGCGAAAGCCGGATGCAGGAATTGTCCGGCAAGGTTGATGCGCTGAAAGGCAATTTTGAAATTCATTTTATCGGTCACCTCCAGACTAACAAGGTGCGTCAGATAGTAAATATGGTCGATTCCATTGAATCAGTGGATTCCTTTCATCTGGCCCAAGCACTTGATGCGGAATGTCTGAAGCAAGATCGTTTTTTGCCTGTTTTGGTTCAGGTCAATACTTCTGAAGAAAGCGCTAAATCGGGCATTGAACCGGATAAGCTGCCTGACCTGCTCAAACAGATGGCAACGCTGAAACAAGTGAAGGTGGAAGGATTAATGACGCTGGCTATGTTAACCGAAGATCCGGAAAAAGTACGGCATTGTTTTCGGTTGCTTCGTTCCCTGCAACAGGAAACATTAGCTTTGGGCATTGAAACCATTAATCTAAACGCTCTTTCCATGGGCATGTCTGACGACTTTGAAATCGCTATTGAAGAAGGGGCCACACGGGTCCGTATCGGCAGCGTCCTGTTTGGAAAAAGAAACTGACATGGATATTCCCTCTCTGCTCATCCTGCTCCTCCGCCTGTATGAAATGATTCTTTTCATGCGTATTATTCTTTCTTGGGTATCCGTCGATTATGACAATATTTGGGTTAAACGCCTGATGGCCGTCACGGACCCGGTTCTGCAGCCGGCCCGCGAATTGATTATGCGGCTTCTGGACCGTTTTAATGTCCAGTTACCCATTGATTTATCACCGATATTGGTGTTTGTGTTATTGGAATTCCTCCAGACATTTCTCAAAACGCTTTAAAGCGTTCAATAGAAAGGCGGAAACAGATGAGTATCGCGGCCCTGGAGATTAAACGACAGAGTTTCAAGCGGATTTTCAAAGGATATGATCCGGAGGAGGTACAAACTTTTCTGGACATGGTTTCCGAACAATTCGAAAGACTGACTACGGAAAAAAATGAATCCGCGGATCGGGTCAAATCACTGGAGATGGAGCTGGTCAAATTGCGCAATCTTGAAAACAGCCTTAAAGAAACCTTGGACAGCGGTCGCCGCAATGTTGATGAAATGAAGGAAAGCGCCGGTCGCAATGCGATGCTGATCGTCAAAGAAGCCGAAGTAGAGGCTGCTTCCATTAAAGCCGCCGCTTTTCGGGAAAAAGAAGCGCTTCAGCGGGAAACGTTGATATTAGCCGAACAGAAAAAGACTTTTCTCATCCGTATGAAAGCGTTACTCGGCGCTCAGCTTGACATAATTAATATCTTTGATAAAGAAGAAAAAGAGTCTCCGCTGCCATGAGGCTTTCCGTGCAAGTCGTGCCTCGTTCCTCGCGGGATCAAATTGTCGGCCTTTTGCCGGACAACACCCTTAAAGTTAGATTAACCGCGCCACCCGTGGACGGGGCTGCAAATGACGCGCTGGTGAAACTCATTGCCAAAACACTGAAAATTCCAAAAAGGGCCATTGCCATTTTAAAAGGAGAAAGCTCCAAACGGAAAATTTTAGAAATATCGGGCGTGGACAAAGCGATTTTTCCCATTTCAGCAAAGGAATAGGTATGTCAGATCTCTTTACAGACATTCAGGAATCGGTTGCCGCTATTCGCACAAGAAGCGATTTTATTCCGGATATCGGCATCATATTAGGCACCGGACTCGGTCGTTTGGCGGATCGGGTGGACAAATCTGCTGAGATTTCCTATACCGATATTCCTCATTTCCCGGTCTCCACCGTGGAATCCCATGCCGGGAAACTTATTTTGGGTAAACTCTCCGGTAAACGGGTGGTGGTCATGCAGGGCCGTTTCCATTATTATGAAGGATACTCCCTTCAGCAGGTTGTCTATCCGGTACGCGTGATGAAAGCGCTTGGGGTTCGCACCTTGATTGTTTCTAATGCCTGCGGCGGTCTGAATCCTTCCTTCGCACCGGGCGATATCATGATCATCACGGATCATATCAATCTCTTAGGCCAGACCCCGCTTATCGGTAGAAATGATCATCGCATCGGCCCTCGCTTTCCGGATATGTATGATACTTATTCGACCGACCTTCGTCAAAAAGCGCTGAAAGCGGCGCTCGAAAAGAAAATCCCGGTAAAACAAGGGGTTTATGCGGTCATGAGCGGCCCCTGTCTTGAGACGGCAGCTGAATATCGAATGCTTAAAATCATGGGCGCCGATGTCATCGGCATGTCCACCGTCCCTGAGGTCATTGCTGCGGTTCATGCGGGCCTTGAGGTCTTAGGCCTTTCCGTAATAACGGATAAATGTGACCCGGACAATTTAAAACCGGTGAAAATCGATGAAATCATCGCCACAGCCAACAAAACGGAACCGCGTCTGATTTTCTTGGTCGAAGGAGTGTTGGAACATGTTCAGTAAGCTTGATAAACAGAAATCTTTTCCTGCCATGGAAAAAGAGATCCTCGATTTCTGGCAGGAGCGTAAGATATTTGAAAAAAGCTTGGATCAAACCAAGGGGAAAAAGCCCTTTGTTTTTTACGATGGCCCCCCTTTTGCAACCGGTCTGCCTCATTACGGCCACCTCTTGCCCGGCACAGTCAAAGACATCATTCCCCGTTATTGGACCATGCGCGGCCACTATGTGGAACGGAGGTTTGGCTGGGACTGCCATGGATTACCCATCGAAAAACTGGCCCAAGATGAACTGGGGCTGAAAGGGACGCCCGAGATTCTCAAGACCGGGGTGGCAACATTTAATGATCAGTGTCGTTCAATGGTCACCAAATATGTGGATGCCTGGCGAAGCACTGTGGCCCGAAGCGGTCGGTGGGTTGATTTTGATAATAATTATAAGACCATGGACAAGAATTTCATGGAATCGGTCTGGTGGGTTTTCCGCCAAATTTTTGACAAAGGCCGTGTATATCGTGCTTATCGCGTGATGCCTTATTCTTGGGCTTTGACGACTCCTCTATCTAATTTTGAGGCCAATTCAAATTACAAAGATGTACAGGATCCTTCCGTCATTGTGCGTTTTAAATTAAAGGGTAAAAGCGAATACTTTTTGGCTTGGACCACCACGCCCTGGACCTTACCCTCCAACCTCGGTCTCTGTGTTGGGCCAGCCATTGACTATGTGCGTATACGAGACAAAGCTGCCGGGGAAATATACATTTTAGCCGAGGCGCGTCTTTCTGCCCATTATAAAAAGACCGAGGAATATGAGATTCTTGAGACCATGAAGGGTGAACAGCTTCGCCATACCGGTTATGAACCGCTTTTTTCTTATTTCAAGGATCAACCGAACGCTTTTCGCGTTCTAGTCGATCCCTTTGTTTCCACAGAAGACGGTACCGGTGTGGTCCACATGGCACCCGCTTACGGTGAAGATGATTACCGTATCTGCACAATGGAAAAGATCGAATTGGTCGATCCGTTGGATGCGGAAGCGAAATTTACGAGTGCGGTTCCTGATTTCGCAGGTCAATTTTGTAAAGAAGCGGATAAAGCCATTATTCGCAAGCTTAAGGATGAAGGCAAACTGATTCACCAGAGCACGATTGTTCACAGTTATCCTTTTTGCGACCGAAGCGACACTCCGCTCATTTATCGAGCCATTAATGCCTGGTACATTCGTATCGAAGACTTGCGGGAATCGCTTATGCGGAACAATGCTCAAATCCACTGGGTCCCTGATTATGTGGGCGAAAAACGGTTCGGCAACTGGCTTAAAGAGGCCAAAGATTGGAATTTCAGTCGCAACCGTTTCTGGGGCTCTTGCATTCCTATTTGGGAATGTCCGGTATGCAGCCATCTTCATTGCGTGGGTTCCATTGGCGAGTTGGAAAGTTTAAGTGGTACCAAAGTGCAAGACCTGCACAAACATCATATTGATCCCATTACTTTTGGGTGCACGAAAAAAGGGTGCGCAGGTGTCATGAAGCGTATTCCCGAGGTCTTTGACTGCTGGTTTGAATCCGGTGCCATGCCCTATGGTCAGAGCCATTATCCTTTTGAAAATAAAGAGAGTTTTGAAGCAGGATTTCCGGCGGACTTCATTGCCGAGAGTCTGGATCAGACTCGCGGTTGGTTTTATACCTTGCTTGTTCTGTCGACCCTTTTGTTTGATAAGCCGGCCATCAAGAACATCGTCGTCTCCGGCCTTATTTTGGCCGAAGATGGCAAGAAAATGAGTAAACGGCTCAAAAATTATCCGGCTCCGGAATATGTCATGGAAACCCATGGGGCTGATGCGCTTCGTATGTATCTTATCGATTCACCCGTGGTACGCGCGGAAGAAATGAAATTTTCGGAAAATGGCATTCGGGAAATCTTGAAGACCGTCATTATTCCGCTCTGGAATGCCTATAATTTCTTCATCGAATATGCGGTTACAGATCATTGGGAACCGGCCAAGGGAAAAGCGGCAAGAAGTAACAATGAATTAGACCGGTGGATCCTTTCGCTTCAGCAAAGCCTAATAAAAGAGGTCAATCTCCAAATGCAATCCTACCGGCTTTTCAAAGTGGTCCCAGCGGTGGTGGATTTTATTGAAAACCTCACGAACTGGTACATCCGTCGCAGTCGCGAACGTTTTTGGGCCAATGCCTCGGAAAATCCCACTCAAAAGACGGAATGTCACTCTACTTTGTATACCGTACTGCTGACTTTTTCAAAAATTATTGCTCCGGTTCTTCCCTTTCTAAGTGAAGAAATGTACCGCAATCTTTCCAAAGGATTCCCGGAGGCCTTGGAATCGGTCCATTTGTGTGCTTATCCGGAAGCGGATGAATCATACATCGATGTGAATCTCGAAAAACGGATGGCTTTGCTGCGCGGCATCGTGGGCCTTGGCAATTCTTTACGCGCGAAACATAATCTTAAAAATCGGCAACCGTTGAATCAGGTGATCGTGGTGCTGCCGCTTCAAGAGCGGAATCAGGTCAAACCTTATGCCCATTTGATCGAAGATGAATTGAATGTAAAACGTGTATTATGGGTTGAAAACGAGGATGATGTTGTCACGTTGTCCGTTAAGCCAAATTTCAGGACCCTGGGCAAAAAATTCGGTAAAGAGATGAAGGCGGCGGGCAGCGACATTATTGCTTTGCAAAAAGAAGCCATCCGTATCTTGGAAGCTAATGGCACACTTTCTATTCGCGGTGTTGCTATTCAGCGAGAAGATGTACTTATCGAGCGGCTTCCAAAAGCAGGTACTGCGTTCGAAAATCAGGGCGGTATTACGGTCGGTTTGGATACCCAAATCACGGATGATCTGCTTTTTGAAGGGTATGCTCTCGAATTTAAGAATCGAGTCAATAATTTCCGCAAAGAAATAGGGTTGGATAAGGAAGATAGGGTTACGATCCGTTTTTCCACTCCATCCGATCGGATACGCGAGATCGTGTTGACCCGTTATCAGGAATTCCTAAAGGGAGAAACCTTGGCTGTTTCGATCCAGGAAAACATCCCGGCAGGATGGGTTCATAAAAAGGAGACCGAGGTTTACGGAGAGACGGTTATCCTTGCCATTGAAAAGGTAATAACTTAAATTTTAAGGCTTAAACTTTCCAGAAGAAAGGAAAAAGTCCGATGAATGCCAAAGACCGAAAAATGTATGAAAAAATCCTGCTTGAGAAAAAGGCGACTCTTCTGAAGGAACTGGGTTTAATTGAGGAAGCCACGTTCAACCAGAGTTCTAAGGACGCCGCCGGGGATATCTCCGCCTACGCCTATCATCTGGCAGATCAGGCAACTGACTTTCAGGATCGGGAAAAAGCTTTTCTTTTCGCTTCGCGCGAAGGTCGTTTCCTGCATCATATTGAAGAGGCGCTTCGGCGCGTTAATGACAAAGATTACGGGCTTTGTTTCGAATGTAAACACCCTATTGACACGGAACGTCTGAAAGCCGTGCCCCATGCACGCCTCTGCATCAAATGCAAGTCCGCGGAAGAGGAACGCAAGCGTAAACATCTTGATTAATACCTTATCGTTCATGAGCGACATATTAAAAGGAGTGATCCGAAAAGGGCCTCTCCTTTTTTTATTTTTATTTCCTTTCTCTGCCTTCAGTTTTGATGGGATACGCGCTTTTCACTATATTGAAGAACAATGCGCACTTGGAACACGGGAACCCGGTTCGCCCGGTCATGCAGCTATGAAAAACTATCTTGAACAGTTTTTGATAAAGCAAAAAGGACATTTTTCAAAAAAAGAGTTCACTTTTCAGGATAAAAAACGGAACAAATCCCTTGCTCTGACGAATTTCCATCTTTTTTTCCCGGGTCAAGATAAAAAAAAGCTGCTTCTTTGCGCCCATTATGACTGTCGCCCCTGGGCCGACCGTGAGAGCGAACCCGGCAGACGCAACCTACCCATTCCGGGTGCCAACGATGGAGGCAGCGGGGTAGCTGTATTAATGGAATTGTGCCATAGCTTGTCCAAAAAAGCCCCCGGCCGAAGTGTGGAGATCGTCTTCTTTGATGGCGAGGATTATGGTTTCCAAGGAGATGACAATTGGTGTCTCGGCTCCAAGCATTTTGCTCAACAAGCCAATCCCAAAGATTATGCGTTTGCCATTCTTCTTGATATGGTTGGAGATAAGGATTTACATTTTCTCCGCGAAGGCAATTCTCTAAAACAAGCTCCCCAAATTATGGAAAGGATTTGGAAGAGCGCAGAACAACTGCAACTGCCCGCTTTTTCCACTGAAAATGGCCCATATATATATGATGACCACATTCCGCTTCAAAAAATCGGCATTCCGGCTGTGGATCTTATTGATTTCGACTACCCTTATTGGCATACCCTCTCTGATACGCCGGATAAATGCTCAGATAAAAGTCTTTCTCAGGTAGGCCAACTTCTCATAGAACTCATATATGGACAAGGACAATAAATCTCTTCGGAAAAGGATGAAGAACGATGCCATTTATATGGGCATCTGTTTCTTGCTTTGCTTGGTTAAATGGTTGCCTCGGTCTGGCGCTTTGGTCTTAGCCGGCGGACTGGCTAAGCTCGGTTATTATCTTGCCTCCCAAGAACGTCAAAGAACCCTGTCAAACCTCGCCTTGGCCTTTGGAAACACGATGAGTGCGAAACAAAGGGTGACCGTGGCCAAGCAGGTCTTTTCCAATATCGCCCAAAATTTAGTTGATTCAATCATCATGGAACGACTTCTAAAAAAAAACCCGCAAAACATCATGGCCGTGACAAATGTTGCTGTGGCTTTCGCAGCTCTTGAAAAAAAAGAGGGCATTGTTTTTCTCACCGCACATACCGGTTGTTTTGAAATGATGCCCCCCTGCTTTTCCCTGCTCGGATTTCCCATCCTGGTTACGGGTGCTAAGATTTATGACGATCGCTTAAATCGGCTTATTTCTGAAAATCGTCGCTTGTTTAATGTGACCTACATTCAACGTGATGAAAATCTTCGGGAAATGATTAATGGTCTTAAACAAGGGATGGGGTTGGGCGTGCTTTGCGATCTCCATACGCGGGGGGAGAGTCGGACCCTTCCTTTTTTTGGGCGACCGGCCAAAACTGTTTCCGGTCCCTTCAAGCTGGCAATCAAATTCCACGCAGCCATGATTCCTGTTTTGACAAGACGAAAAAGCGATGGAACACAGCAGGTAACCGTTTATCCTGAAATTATCCCCCAAGGTGAAACGCTCGAGGAAAAAATTATCTTTTCCATGAAGCGCTATCATCAAATCTTGGAGGAATTCATCCGGGCGGATCCCACCCAATGGATATGGATGCACGATCGATGGAAAAAATAAATTTATTTCTACTCTTTTTTCTGTTTTTGTGGCTGCCCGGCTGCAAAAATGAGCGTCTTCCTGTCAGTCAGGTCCGTATCGATACGGATAAAATGCCGCTTCAAGAATTCAAGGACACCACGCGTCTTTCCTGTACGGAGAATGACCGTCGCTTATGGACACTAACAACGACTCATCTCGTTAAATACAAAGCAGACGGCCGCATTTATGTAAATCCAGTTCATATTACTTACAACACCCGAGACGGTGTTTCCTTGCTTGAATCCGATTCCGGCCAAATCAGTTACGCTATGGATACTCTGCTGGCTGTAGGTAATGTGCGTATTTGTGCTGCGGACGGCAAGCGGTTGGTAACATCACTTATTGGTTGGTACAAAAACACGGGTAAGATCATTTCCGACCGTTTTGTGAAGTTCACCACGGAAGACGGAGATGTCTATTCTGGAGTCGGATTTATCGCCAATACGGATCTTTCTGAATGGAAAATCCTTCGGAATGTTCGGGCCACTATTCATGAAGCTGATAAAAAAATGCAATAGCCTTTGACATAGAAATTACCTTTCATGTACAAAACTGTGACACAAACCTTTCTGGGATTGGTTATATTTTCTCTACAAAGAATGGAGAAACAATGACAAAAACATTTCATTTCCAGAATGACCAGGATTTCGTTAATATCTATCTCAAAGAAATTCGTCCTTATCCGGTACTCACTCAAAAAGAAGAGAGAATTTTACTCCTGGAGTATAAAACAAACAAAAGTAAAGAAGCTTTTAATAAATTAATCACCTCCAACCTTCGTTTTGTTGTTAGCGTGTCGGTCAAATACCAAAATCAAGGTTTGGCTATGCCTGAACTTATTAATGAAGGTAATTTAGGACTTATCGAAGCAGTGAAAAGGTTTAACCTGGATAATAATGTTAAATTTATTTCGTATGCGGTTTGGTGGATTCGTCAATCCATTATCAAGGCACTCTATGAAAAATCAAGGCTTGTTCGCGTCTCAGCTGAAAAGGAATCCAAATTAAAACGAGTGAACCGTTTAGCAGAACTTTCTCTGCAGGAATTTGGTTACATTGATTACAATTTTGTCGCAAAACGTTCGGAAAGCAAGAATTATGAAGTTGAACAAATTTTGGGTCTGAGCAATAATCGTATTTCCATGGACGAACCCTTGGGGGATGATAATGACAGCACTATTTATGATCTAATGACCGATGACAAGTCCGAATCTCCTGATGCCTTTTTATTTGATGAAGGTACCCGTCATTCCTTACATGAGATGATGGATTCTTTGAATGAGCAGGAAAAGTTTGTCGTAGAATACTATTACGGTTTGGGGCTGGAAACCGATTTTAACTTGGAACAAATCGGCAAAAAACTGCGAATTTCAAAGGAACGTGTACGTCAAATTAAGAAAAAAGCCCTTGAAAAAATGAAACAGACCGGGATGTCTTATTCCCTGGCAAACTGCGCTTAATAATCCTCCTCCTTTTTTATTGTTCCAAATCCCCGTCTCCATTGGACGGGGATTTTTTTTTACCCGTAAGAATATTATATTACTCGGTATGAATGAAACCGCACTTTTTATGCGTTTCGGTATTGCAATGGTTATTGGCCTTCTGATCGGTCTTCAACGCGAGTTCGCCTTTGAAGAGCCAAAACGGGAGATTGCCGCCGGGATTCGTACCTTTCCGCTCATGGCATTGATTGGATGTGCTGCTTCTTTTTTTTCCGATCAATATGATTCTCCATTGCCCTTCTGCGCCATTTTGCTCCTCATGGGCGGTTTTCTTATTGCCAATTATCTGACCGAGGCACGCTGCGGTCATACGGGTCTAACCACCAAGACAGCGGCCGTGTTAACCATTCTTATTGGCTCTCTCATTTACTGGGAACAAACTTCCCTGGGTGTCGCTTTGGGTGTGGCTGTGGTGTTTTTGTTATCGGCCAAGCACGAAATGCATGATTTTGCTCATCATATTACAAAAGCGGATGTTTATGCAACTTTGAAACTGGCCGTCATTTCTGCTATTGTTCTGCCCGTGCTTCCCAACCGTGTTTTCGGAAACATTCCTTTCGATATTTTCAATCCCTTCAAAATCTGGCTGTTGGTTGTTTTAATCTCTGGTATTAGTTTTATCGGCTATGTCATGATGAAATTGACGGGTACACGAAAGGGAATCAGTTTGACCGGCTTTTTCGGTGGTTTGGTTTCCAGCACTGCCGTTACAGTCAGTTTTACCCGTCGGTCAAAAATCAACCCTGGATTGTCCAAATCCTTTGCATTAGCCATTCTTATTGCGTGGACCGTTATGTTCGCTCGGGTTGTAGCGGTAGTGGCATTACTTAATCTTTCTTTGGCAGGGAAACTCTGGTTGCCTATGGCAGTATCGGTCTTAGCAGGATTAGCTTATTGCTTCTATCTTTTCAAACAAGAAGCATCTGAAAAAACAGCAGAGGAAATTGATTTGTCTAACCCATTTGAATTAGGTCTGGCCATTAAATTCGGTATTCTTTTCGTCATTATTCTATTTATTTCCAGAAGTGCACAAATCTATTTCGGCAATGTTGGCATTTACTTTTCCAGTGTTTTGTCTGGCGCTGCCGATGTGGATGCTATTGCTCTGTCCATGGCCAAATTCAGCCAAGGTGGACAACCAGACGCCATTGATTTATCGATTGCAACGCGAGGTGTCGTCCTGGCAACTATCGCTAACACGGTTGTGAAAGGACTGATTGCTATGGTTAGCGGTTCTGTCGCTTTACGAAAAACAATCCTGCCTGGCTTTGTTCTCATGATGGCAGCCGGTCTTTTGGTTGCCTTTTTTGGCGTGTAACTTGCCGAAATAAAATAGGCCGATGTTATTAGACGGCTGAGCGGAACTGGTGCTTTTCTTTCAGATGTTTAAAAAAGAGCCAGAAATAACTGGGTGAGAAAAAGAGTAGAGCAGGCAGCAGATTCAGCCGGGCATGGATCAGAATATAAGTCATGAGAATCAGAAAATAGAGAGCAAAAAAACCGACGACGGTATTAACCGGGCTTGCATTGTTTTCTGATTTTATCCGCTTTTGTTGTCCCTGAATATTGTTGAATTTAGGCGTCCGAATGAAAATACTCTTCTTTTTATTGAATAATGCTTCCTTAATGGCATAAACTCCGTTAATTGAAAAACCAATGCTGAATATTAAAAGCATAAGCGGATAAAAAAAACTCTCTTTTTTCAGTCCACGCGCTTCGATCTCGGCCATGAAATAATAAAGCCATATCATAAAACAGTTGATAACCACAAACACAATGGCCACTCCCAGAAACCGGGTGTCAATATATTCCTTGGTCATTATAAGAACCGGGACTGTAAAGAGTGAAATAAAAATAGAGAAAATATAACCAAAGCAACTCGCCAAATGGCAGATGGCATCAATCTTAACCGGTAAAGAAGTCTTACTGCGAAGAATCTTGGGCATTATCTTTAAAAAAACCTGAAACATTCCTTTAACCCATCGGAATTGTTGACTGTAAAAAGCATCGAGTGTGGGTGGTAATTCGGAATAGGCAATTAAATCTTTCAAATAAATAAAATTCCACTTGTTGATCTGAGCGCGATAAGATAAATCGAGATCTTCGGTCAGGGTATCACCTTGCCAGGAACCGCTCTCAAAGATAGCTTTTTTGCGCCAAATACCGGCCGTGCCGTTGAAATTAAAGAAGTGTCCGCTCCGGTTGCGTGCTGTGTGCTCAATAATGAAATGACCGTTTAAAAAGGAAGTTTGGAGTTTGGTCAGAAGTGACTCTTTTTCATTTAAAAAACCCCATCTTGCTTGGACCATGCCTACTTTTGTATCTGTAAAAAAATGAATGGTTTCGGAAACAAAATTTTCTGGAATAATAAAATCAGAATCGAAAATGGCCACATAATCGCCCAAGGCAACTTTGAGGCCATTCTGAAGAGCACCTGCTTTATAATCTTGGCGATCGGTCCGGTGAATATGAGTCATGCGGAAACCCTGTTGTCGATATTTTTCCGCCAGTGCTTGAGTGAGTTTCAAGGTTTCATCCGTGGAGTCATCAAGAATCTGAATTTCAAGTTTTTCTTTGGGATAGCAAACCGATATTGCTGAACTGATGAGTCGTTCAACCACGTGGGGTTCATTAAAAATGGGCAATTGAATCGTGACATACGGCAATTCATTAAACTGTTTTAAGGGAACTGGCGTTTTGTGAATATATACCAGATAACTAATGAGCAATTTAAGTTTATAAATAATGAGAATGGCAATGGCTGTGAGAAGGGGAAAATAAATTCCGAAAAGTAGGATATTAGAAAATAGAGTGGGATTCGATGACATAAAGTGAACCACCCGTTTTAATGTTCAGTTAACGGCAAATTAATAATTTTTACTAATTTGCTTCAAATTTAACTGAGTAATATACAATATGGGCTTTTAAAAAGTAAAAGGAAATTTATTTGGAAAGAAATTCAATGAGTTAACCTGGTCTTGGCAAAAAAGTTAATGCCGTTAACCATGAATTAATCCGGTGATTCGTATCACACTCTTTTCCCTTGGCAAAGAGTGTCAAATAAATTGACGTAGTGCTTATTATTATTTTTGCAATACCATTTCTATCTCTCATACATCCGAGGTTCTATCTCCTTTTCCTATTTTTCCTCTTTCTTTAGCTGACGGGTTAGTTTATTTTTAATTCCTATGTGGTGGATCTATGCACTTTTATCCGCATTTTTTGCGGCTCTCACCGCCATCCTTGCTAAGGTTGGTGTCCGAGGCATCAATTCTGATCTGGCTACCGCTATTCGAACCGTTTTTATATTATTGATTGCTTGGGGTATCGTGCTTTTTGGCAGGCAACTTAACGGCAATACCCATCTTACGCGAACCAATCTTTTTTTTCTTGGTTTTTCCGGTATTGCCACCGGGCTTTCCTGGATATTTTATTTTAAAGCTTTGCAGCTCGGTAAGGTTTCCCAAGTCGCCCCGGTGGACAAAGCCAGCGTGGCTATTGCCATTATTCTTTCCGCGCTCTTCCTACACGAAGCTCTGACCGCTAAAATCATTATCGGCGCCCTACTCATTA
The DNA here is from genome assembly GCA_001800515.1 of Elusimicrobia bacterium RIFOXYB2_FULL_49_7. The sequence continues at coordinate 26,556 of MGVN01000051.1, forward strand.
TAGCTGGGACCGTGGTTATCATTTTTTAAACAGGATGACTACCATGTTTAGGATTTCCCTTATTTTTCTGGGCGGCGGATTAGGAGCATTAGCTCGTTTCGGGTTGGCCGGATGGGTGGCCCGTCTTTTTCCCTCAACTTTTCCCTTGGGTACTTTAAGCGTTAACATTTTTGGTTCGTTCTTAATCGGCCTTCTCATCACTGGCTTGGAAGGGCGCTTATCCTGTTCTTCCCCGTTTTACGGCTTTCTGGTTATCGGCATTCTGGGTGGCTTTACCACCTTTTCCGCCTTCAGTCTGGAAAGTGTTAATTTGATGCGAAATGGTGCATGGGGATCGGCTGGAAGTTATGTCACGTTAAGTCTGCTATGTTGTCTGATTGGAACCATGGTTGGAATGCGATTGGGGAAATGGTGGTAGGGTTAAGATCGTCTCTTCCTGTAAAGCCAAAATTGAAACAACAATACCAGGGAAAGAATAAAACCAGGCAGATTGGAAATTAGAATGTAATATTCCCTGGGCGTCTTGGTCCAGGCGTAGAGTACCCAAAGGCCGATGGAAAAGCTAAAAAAAAGAGCAAAAATAAACGAAAATCCTTCTGTGGATTTTCGTTTGAAATTCTTTATAATTTGGAGTGGAAGCCCGAAACAAAGATAAATGATGGATACTGTCATGGCTAAAGTACCTAAAACCGTATTAAGAGATGCCATGATCTTTTCCTTTCCGACAAAGTCCTATCGGATGAGAAAATAAGGTTCATTCTCCGATTTCGGCAATAAAATAGGCCCTTCGGTACCTGAAAAACAAGATAATAAAATGAATCGTGAACATATTATATTATGATTCAATATGACCCACCAACCCCTCCAGACACGTATTTTGAACGAGAATGAAGCCGGACAACGTCTCGATCGTTTTTTGCGTAAAGCTTTTAAAAAAACACCCCTTTCGCTCATCCATAAATTCATTCGCATGGGTCTGGTCCGAGTCAACGGAAAACGGGTTAAAGGCGATGTCATGCTTTCTACAGGTGACAAGGTCGATTATCCGGAAACCGCCTTCTTCGAATGGAAACGAACTCCTCGCCCCACAGGTGGGTTGAATCTTCGAGACCACATTATTTATGAAGATGGCCATCTCATTGCCATCAATAAGCCGGCAGGGCTTCTGGTTCACCCCATTGAACGCCGGGAAGCACTCACCCTGATTGATGCACTTATTGGTTATCTCAAATCCACAGAAGGTGCTTCTTGGTCCTTCAAACCCGCATTGGTCCACCGACTTGACGCTGAAACCTCAGGCATTACTGTAACTGCCAAAAATGCACGGGCACTTCGCAACCTCACCGGGCAATTCCGGGAACGGGAAACGGTTAAAGAATACTATGCGGTTGTAAACGGCGTTCCGGGATCATCCCAAGGTCGTATAGACCAGCCTTTGGAAGATCAAAAAGGGGTTCTTCGGGAATCATTAACAGAATATACCGTGGAAAAAAAGGGAAACCGGTGCGCACTGCTTCGTCTCCGTATCCATACCGGCCGCATTCATCAGATTCGGCGCCATCTGACCGCCATCGGACACCCAATTATGGGCGACCACCGTTATGGTGGGCCTCGAGCCGAACGCCTTTTCCTTCACGCCTGGCGTTTGGCTTTGCATCATCCAGAAACAGGTAAAGTCCTTCAATTGGAAGCCCCTTTACCGGTCGAATTTCAAAATTTATCTTCTTTCTGATTTTATTAAACCGTTATGGTCTTCGTCTTTTCCGCCCGGGCTGCTTCTCCGTCCGGATACTCGATTCGGGTATGGAACATGCTGGTCAGCACCGGTAAAAAGCTTCGCTTGATACGTGCTAAGTCAATAAATGTCAGATCGCAGTTGTCGAGTTGACCATCCGCAATCTTACCGTCTATCAGCGAATTCACTAAGTTCTTCAGCCGGCTTGTCGTCGGTTCAGTGAGTGTACGCGAGGCCGCCTCCACGGAATCAGCCAACATGATGAGCGCGTTTTCTTTGGTGGAGGGTTTGGGGCCGGGATAGCAGAAATCGTCGCGAAGCAGATTGTCGTCCGGGGCAAGTTCCTTGGCCTTGTCATAGAAGAAGGAAATGAGGGTGGTCCCATGGTGTTCCCGGATGACATCTATGACCGCCTGGTGAAGTTTATATCGACGCGCCATTTCCACACCGAGTTTGACATGGGAGGAAATGATGAGTGCGCTCATCCGGGGAGATATCTTTTCATAAAGCGTGTCTTGGCCTGCGGTCTGGTTTTCGATGAAATAGGCCGGTTTGTTCACCTTACCGATGTCATGATAATAGGCCAACACGCGCGCCTTAAGAGGATTCGCACCGATGGCCTCGGCCCCCGCTTCAGCCAGATTACCGACGAGAATGCTATGATGATAGGTACCGGGCGCTTTAAGCGAAAGAATTTTTAATACCGGCGAGTTCATGTCCGACAGTTCGATTAACGTCAAATTCGTCGTAATGGAAAAGACCTTTTCAAAAATCCAAACGAACGGAATGGTGAGCATCATTGACAAGAGGCCGGATAGAGAAGCCAACCCGACGTTTCTGAACGTTCCAACCAAGGAGAAATCGCCCGGCCGGGCAAGGGCGAAAAGATGGACCAAAAAAAGATAGGTCAGAGAATAGAAAAACAGGGCGGTAAAGAAATGGGAACGGTAACGAATATCCCGCATCGCTGCACAGGCAGCAAAGGATGCGAGCAAATGAATGAACATCAGCGGGAAATCATACCCGGTCACCAGGCCCAAGAGTAAACTCGCGGTCAGCGAAAAGGCCAGCCCGGTTCCCAGGTCAAAGAGGATGGTACACAGCATGGGACCCACGACCATAGGAAAAAGAAGCCCATATTCCAATTCATTTTCCCATTCAAGCGGAAGCAGGAAAGAATGAATGGCATGCCAGGTCAGCGTAATAAATATGAATTGAATGGCTGCAATCAGACAAAGAGCCAAAAGGTCGTTGAGTCGTTCCAGTCGTTTCGGATGGAAAACATGGCTATATAAAAAAAAGAGAAGAAGAAGAAGTGTCGTCAGCAGGATACGGCCCAAAACCGGAAAGAAAGCTTGAAAACCGTGGATGGTGCCCTGTGCTTCCTGGGCCATCTTTAGAGAATAAAGTTTGCGTTGAACATCCGGGGTTACCAGCTGATTGCGCCCTACAATTTCCAGATCCTTGACCACCTTTCCGCGTGTGGGAAGCAAGGAAGCCACTATTTTTTCCCGTCGTGTGTGGGTCTCGTCTTCCAAATAAAAGAGATTGGGAGAGAGAAAAGCGTAAAGTACTTCATAAATGGCGGAAAGCTGGGGTTCCGTATATTTTTTCTTCAGGCCGGCCCGCTCCCGTTCCAGTACCGCATCCTTGGTCACCAAGCTTTCGGCCGGGAAAGGGCGTTCCCGGTCATCGCGAAGTAGGGTAACAAAATTGCCGGGATAAACCAAGAACGGGACCGTTTCTTCGCTCCGGTTTTTTATGTCTTTTACCACACAAACGCTGGAGAGCCCTTGATCGAGAATGCGATCAATAATATGCAGGAAGTTTTCCGGGTTGATTTTAGCAGCGATCAGTGCCCGGATGGTTGGGGTAGAAATGTTGTTATGCAGTTTCTCCCAAAGTATTTTTTTTTGGGAGTCCGGCAAAATAGGATCTTTGAGCTGTTCTATTCGAAGAAAAAAATCACGGAATTTGTCAATGATTTTTTCGTTGACCTCATAATCGTATTCCATGACCGGTAGAACCCGCAAGATCGCTTCGTTGCGTTCCCGTTTCAGCTCTTCCTCGGTTTTTAGGATGTCAAAGGTGAATGGGGCAATGACCGTCCGCTTAGTAATATCACCTTCCTTGGGAACATCCAGGCTTTGAACTAACTTTTCAGTGGGAAAAAGGAGATTGATAAAGGCCGTCAAAAACAGGAAGGCAACGATTTTCACCCGGCTTTTGCCGGAGAGAAAGGCCGTCTGGACCGCAGAGTCAGCTAACCGCTGGGTCTCATCGGAGGCAGGCCGGGTATTGGGTCTAAACCGATTGCTCATGATTTCTTTCATATCGCTCATAAGCGTGGACAATACGTTTGACAAGGCGATGTCTTACTACATCTCCGCCGTCCAGCGCTACGAACGCAACACCTTCCACTTCTCCCAGCACCTCTGGGACCGAAAGCAGGCCGGATTGGCCCTCGCTCAGGTCGATTTGAGTGATATCGCCCGCAACAATGGCCTTGCTGCCGTGACCCAAACGGGTAAGAAACATTTTCATCTGCGGCGGAGTAGTGTTCTGTGCTTCGTCCAGGATAATGAAGGCACTGTTTAAGGTACGACCGCGCATATACGCAAGCGGCGATACCTCGATTGCTCTATTTTCAAAATAACTGCGGACATTCTCCTGAGGTAGAATGTCGTACAACGCGTCATAGAGCGGGGTTAGGTAAGGTTCCACTTTTTCGCGTAGGTTGCCGGGTAAAAAACCGAGGTTTTCGCCCGCTTCTACGGCAGGACGGACCAGGATGATGCGTTCCACACGCTTTGTCCGGAGCGCTTCCACGGCCATGGCCACAGCAAGATAGGTCTTGCCCGTGCCGGCCGGTCCCACGGCAAAAACCAGGTCGTTCTCCTGTATGGCCCGGAAAAAGCGGGTTTGACCCGCGGTCTTGGTAAAGACATTGGCCCGCCGGCCTGCGGTCACTGCAATCCGGTGGAAATCCTCCTCAGGTTCGGGTTCCAGCTGCAGGGTGATTCGGGAGGGTTTGACAGCAGCAGAAAGGGGTGCCGGCGATTTTATCCGTTTCAAAAAGCGGGTAATGCCGTTTTTGAGTTGGTCCGGAGAATCGGCCACCAGAACAACTTCATTGCCGCGAATTCGTATCTGGATGTCTAATAATTCCTCGACCCGTTTTTTTCGGTTAAAACCGGGTCCAAAGAGACTGAGTAAAGTCTCTTTGGCAAGGATGATTTTTTTTTGTGGTTGCCGAACGGAAGTCATCGCGGGATGTTGAAAACCTGTCCCGGAAAAATCAAATCTTCAGGCCGGGAATATTTGTCGGCATTCGTGTCAGCCCGGTATTTTTCAAAGGCAGCATCAATACGACTTTTATTGGCTTGATAAAGCTTGGGCCACTGGAGCGCATCATTAAAGACCTCCTCGCGGCCTGCTATTTTCCAAAGACATTCTCGGTTGTTCGGCCGGTCCTGAACCGTATAGGTGGAGACCGAAAGGGCGGAACCGGAAAAGGTATTGACTACAGGTGCCCGTTTAGCAGCTTCCGCATTTTCTTTAGCGGTCCGGATAAGTCCTTCCACTTCCGATAAACGAGCTGATGAGGCAAAGAGAAGCGAGGAGGTTTGTGATTGTTGGGCCATAAGCGCTTTTTCCAGAGCCTGAATCTCGGCGGATCGCTTTTTTATCTCCTCAGGCGGCAGTTGAGCGAGCGCTTCAGCCTGGGCGATGAGCGCAGCTTCTTTTTCCCCATTCTTGGTTATTTCCTCCTGGGTCATACCAATAAGTCCCGGAATTTCGTTGTGCACAGCGCGGATGCTTTTGTCGGTTTGTACAACCTGTTCTTTGAGGTCCTGAAGGGTGGTTTGTTCCTGGGCAATAGCCTGTTTGGCGGCGACTTCCCGGCAGGTTGCATCTTTCAGTGCAAGTTCATAAGCCTCATAAGTCATGCTCTCCTCAGCGGTAAGAAGTGAGGCAAACAAAAGGGCAACTCCGATAAAAAGACAGCGAATCATGGTGGGTTTTCTCATTGTTGACCGCCGAGTTTGGCCTTAATGGCATCCCGCTCCTCTTCGGCCTTCCGGAGTTCCTCTTTTTTGGATTCCAGAGTGGCTTCGAGTTTGGAGCGTTCCTCCCGGAGTTCGGAGAGTTTTTTCTCGGCGGCTTCCACCGAGAGACGGGCTTCGCTCAGTTTACTTAACTCTTCCGGTTTCGGCTTGCGGGCGCAGCCGGAAAAGGAGAGCCAGCCCATCAGGATCAATCCGAGAAGAAGGGTGAGGCTATTTTTCATCTTTTACCTCCGGGTCTAAAGTCAATAATATTGCAGCCTCTAAAATATAATATGTCAAACTGTTTGTACAATCAACTCTCATGCGACAATCGGATGCCCAATTCGGCCAATTGATCCGGTGCCACCTCGGATGGGCAATCGTCCATGAGTGAAGATCCGGTGGTGGTTTTCGGAAAGGGAATGACGTCCCGGATGGATGAAAGACCCAACATTATCATCAGAAGGCGGTCCAAGCCAAAGGCAATGCCACCGTGGGGCGGGGCACCATATTTGAAGGCTTCCAATAAGAACCCGAACTTACTTTGCGCCTCTTTTTCCGAAATACCCAACAATTCAAAGACCTTGCTTTGCAGTCCAGCTTGGTGGATACGGATACTGCCTCCCCCGATTTCATTGCCATTGATCACTAAATCATACGCCTTGGCGCGTGCCAGATGATATTCGGGCCCGTACAAAAGGCTCACATCTTCATCGAGAGGCGCAGTAAAAGGATGGTGGCAAGGCGCCCACCGGTTATCGGTTTTACTGAATTCAAACATAGGAAAATCAACGACCCAAAGAGGTTTGAAATCCATGGGATTAAGCCAATTCTTTCGACGGGCTATTTCCAATCGGAGATTGCCCAAAGAAGTGTTGACCGTACTGCGATCCGAAGCCACGATAAAAATCATATCACCCACATCGGCATGGAGCTTTTGGAGCAGGGTCGCAATGATTTCCGGGGAAAAGAATTTGGCAGCAGATCCGTCGCATCCATTGGTCGTTGCCTTAAGCACCACCAGACCGTTTGCGCCGAATCCTTTGACGTATTCCGTCAGTTCATCGGTTGTTTTGCGGGAAAAATCATTGCATCCTTTTGCGCAAATCCCCTTAATTGCCCCCCCCTTTTCAAGCACGGCATCAAAGATCTTAAAGCCGCTTTCCTTGACAAGGGGGGTCAGATCATGCATGCGCATATCTACCCGCAGGTCGGGTTTGTCGGATCCGTAACGCTCCATGGCTTCCTGGTAGGAAAGACGGGGGATGGGGCCGATATCCGCATTCAACGCGCTTTTGAACAACGCGGCCGTGAATTTGCCGAACAGGTCGTAGATGTCGTTTTGATGAGGAAAAGAAAGTTCGCAGTCTATTTGGGTGAATTCCGGCTGCCGATCGGCACGCAGATCTTCATCCCGGAAACACTTGGCCACTTGGAAATAGCGATCATATCCGGCCACCATGAGAATCTGTTTGTAGGTCTGGGGCGACTGGGGAAGTGCATAAAATCGGCCCTTGTTGATACGGGAAGGAACCAGAAAATCCCGTGCTCCTTCCGGGGTGCTTTTCATCAGGATAGGCGTGTCGATTTCCACAAAACCTTCGGCAGAGAGGATGCCGCGCACATCCTGGAGAACTTTATGACGAAAAAGTATGTTTCGTTGCATGGCCGGCCGCCGCAAATCCAGGAAACGGTAACGTAGCCGCACATCTTCGCTTTCATTGCCCTCGTCGCTGATGGAAACGGGCGGTGTTTTGGAATCATTGAGGATACGCAGATCCGTAACGGCGACTTCAATCTCGCCGGTGGGAAGTTTGGCGTTCTGTTCAAGCCGTTTTTCAACCACTCCTTTAACAGCAATCACGAATTCGGATCGTAATGTCTGGGCCTTTTCATGAAGTTCCGCGTCTTTGACCGGATTGAAAACGATTTGGACTTTCCCGGTTCGATCGCGTAGATCCACAAAGACAAGACCCCCGAGATCCCGCCGTTTGTCCACCCATCCTTTGAGCAATACCTCTTTTTTCACATCCGCCAGGCGGAGTTCGTTGCAAGGATGGGTTCGTTTTGTTTCGAAATCGAGGTCCATGCGTTTTCTCCTGGGTTGAGTCAAAATCTGGGGTGAATAACCCAGAGATATTGTTAGCTATTGTTCGGAAAAAATAATCAATCACATTCCGGACGGAAAAGGAATTATTCCCGGTCAAAAGGTTGCTTACATAAACCGGGGGAAAGGTCGGGTTTGACCGTTTGAATCCGCTACTCCTTTTTCGACGAATTCAAAGGTCTTCACGGTTTGAGTGATTTGTTCAAGCAGTGCGTGATCTTCCCTGCCGGTTTTTGCACGTAATCTAATAAAATCACCCCTAAAATTATCCAGCGTTAGAAGTTTTTTTGGGTTTCCGGAAAGCATTTGTTCAATATTGCCATGCATGGGATTCAATCCTGTGATCCGACCGGACATCTCGGGGATTAAGGCATTGGCTTCTTTGCTATCCATGGTCTTGTGAGACCATTCATGCATATACCCCGAGACCCCAAAACGTTTCCGATCCGCTGCATCATATACTGGTGCCATAGGGGCTAAAATAAAAGGGAAAAAAAGAATATGGTTCAGAGAAGCATGCGGTTTGGGAAAAGCGTTGATGGTTGCGGCGGTTTGGTTCAACGTCTCCATTGTTTCTCCCGGAAACCCGATAACAAAAAAGACATCCGCAGATATCTCATGTTGAACCAATGCTTCCATAGCCCGCTGATAATCTTTGATTCGGCAGGGTTTGGCCATGTTTTTCAGAATCGTGTCATCCCCGGATTCCATGCCGATTTTCAGAATGCGACAACCTGATCGCTTCAAATCTTTCGCAAGGGACATATCCAGAAAACGGGCATCGAAAAAAGAAAACCATTCCAGGGGATACTGACGATCCGCTAAAAAGCGGGCAAATCGGTTGACTGATCGTTTATGACCGCAGATATTGTCATCGCAAAAATGAATGTAAGAAACTGAAGGATGTGTTTTTAGCAGGTTTTCGATCTCGTTTGATAGCGTGGTATCATCCTTTTCAAGGTAAGCAGTATCTTTTTGGAAATTGCAATATCGACACCGATTAAGGCAGTTTTTTGATCGAACCATGGGAACCGTAAGTCGAACCTCATCAGGCCGAAAGATTGTCCAATCTATTGGAAAGAGAATGGATTCTCTTTCGGAAATCGTTTTTGAAAAATGCCAGCCATTATCAAAGCAGGCAAGATTTGGAAGACGTTTGACCAAGGCATCCGGAGATTCGCTTTTTTTCAGTCCCTGCACGACCTTTGTTCCAACGGTTAAATCCGGATCGTATAGAACAAAAAGATCAATTCCTGAATTTTGATCCATTAAGTCATTTTGGAAAAAGTATTCACGGCCGCAATGCTCGTAAAGCGGATCTTTTTCAATCAAATTACGTTTACGTATCTGCCAGGATCGATCTATATGAACACCTCCACAAATGAGGGGTGTTTCGGGAGCATATTGGCGGATAATTTTTACAGCTTCCAAGACCCGGCTTTTTACTGCCATAAGCGTGGTGGTCAGAAAGATAGCCTGGTAAGATTGTGATAAAAGACGACGCGCCCGTTCCTGTTCAAGATCAAGATAGAAAATCATTTCAGATGACAGTCCTTGAGTATGAAGCATCTGTTTCAGAGCATAGCAGACAAAAGGCGGGGCTTCAAAATCCGATGCGTCATGATGAAAGGCGGGATTAACCAGACCGCCATAAAGACCTGGTAGGTCTCCAAAGCGCCCATTCACATAGAGACGGAAAGGATCTTCCATGGCATAAGAGGCTGAAGCATTATAGTCGGAGAATCCATTAATAATTAAAACATCGGTCATAACTTGATCCTGGGATAGTAAATTGATTTATTTATTAAAAACTACAAAAAGGATGAAATGGAGCGCAAAGGGAATATTTTACTAATTTGGCCGGCTTTTAAACGAGAAATCCCTGATTTCAGCGGATTAACATCGATTTTCGGCCAATCGGGTTTGTTTCTTCCGTTACCATTGTTAACAGTTGCCGCCTCTTTAGGGTCTGATTGGAATTTTAAACTGCTAGATCTCTCGCGAGAAATCGTGACAGAGATGGAATTAGATTGGGCGGATTATATTATGATCTCCGCCAATCCGGCCCAAAAGTTTTCTGTAAATGTTTTTTTGGAGCAAAATAAATCAAAAGGAAAAAAAATCATTCTTGGTGGTTCGCTCCCAACTTTAACCCCCGACTTGTTCGATGAATCGGTAACTATTGTTGTAGGTGAGATTGAAAGCATGATTGAAGGATCGAAAGCAGGAGATCGTATCGCTCAAGTCTTATCTCAAGATATGCGATCTGGTCTTTTGCGGCCCGTTTATCGAGCCATTGCTTCTTCTTCATTGACCCATTTCTCGTTACCACGATATGATCTATGTGATTTAAAAGAGTATTTTAATTTTCTTATTGAATTTTCACGAGGAAATGGTTCTTTGAATAATCCTATTCGTCGCAAAGCTGTTTCTCAAATCCTTCGGGAATTATCACTGTTGACTCAAGGAGGCGATCGCCGCACGGTATTTGTGGCCGATGAAGCGTTCTTTGGTAATATGGATGATAATCATTCTCTTCAAGAAGTCAAAACCATTTTGGATGCGTTGTATCAATGGCAGAAAGAAAACCATTTTCCATTTGATTTTTTCCTGGAATGTCCTCTTTTTCTTTCCGGTCATCCGGATATTTTAGAAAAAATGGCGATATGTGGAATGAATATTTTGTTGGTTCGTCTTGACACTTTGGAACAGCAGTTGCAGTCCGGACAATCGACAGAAGAGGTCTTGTTGTTAGGTTTGAACAAGATTCGTTCTTTTCAGCGATCTGGATTAGGTTTGGCCGTCATTCTTCCATTAGATAAAGACGCGGAAAAAATGGCGATATTCTGGAAAATCTTTATTAAAGAATCGGCTGTTCCGGTTGTCAGTATCGACTTGGCAAATAAGAATTCTGGCTTAATCATACAAGCAGCGGAATTGCTCGCAGAATTTTATCATCCTACTTCATTTTATAATCGTTGTTTAAAATGGATTGAGAATTGGAATGACGGTCACGTGTTAACCGGTCTTAGTGGTTCTATTTACTCCAATCTGAAACCGCTCCGCATTATCCGAAGTATTTTTTATCAGGGCTATCGGTCTGCTTATCGGATTGCTTATTTTAATTATTTGATAAGAGTTTTTCGTCGATTCCGGCATAATCGTGCTAAATTGGCCTTGGCCTTATATCTTTCTTATCTTTATAAAGCTTTTGAGTCTTTTACTTCTTCACATTCCGATATGCTGAGGAAGTTAACAAAGGAAACAAAATGAGTGAATTCAGAGATATTTCCTGTTATGCTACAGCGATATTAATAAAATTTGCTAAAAGAAAAAAAATGCCGGAATCTGTTTATCTTCAAGGTATTCAGGAGCCGTTAACCCATTTGAACAATGTTTTGGAATGGACTTCTATACAGACATGGACAAAACTGATAGACAACATTGCGGATTACCTGGGTCGCAAAACCGGTATTTTTCAGGATTTGGGATATGAAATTACTGTAATGGAAATGACCCATTTCCAGATGTTTTTCTTTAAAGTAGCACCGATGGTCTTTATTCTTAAGAAGATTTCAAATCACATTAATACCTCCATCAATCGGAATCTTCGAGTCAGTATGACTTTTTCCGAGAATGGGGTAATGGATATTCACTATCATATTTTAGATTTGGCTAAATATAATCTAATACTTTGCGATTACAATCGAGGCGCCTCCCTTGCAATTATGCATTGTAAAGGCTATCAGGATGCAACTATCACTGATATGAGTTGTGCGGCGCGTGATTCTAAAATCTCCCCCTGCCATTACCGAATCACCTGGAAACCACGCCCTTCTCTTTTTCGGCGTATACGTGAATCCTTTCAGTTGCGCTTCGGATATCATGGTGAAATCCTCAGTTTTATGGAGGACAAACACCGGGCTTTGGAGATTCAGTATGAAGAAATCCTGAAACTGAAGAACGATATCCAAGCCAGTAATGACTTTTTAAATCATATGATGGACAATACGAATGAAGGCATTGTTTGGTTAAACGGAGAGGGACGTATCGTTTTTGCTAATGCTGCTTTTGGTCGGTTGGTTTGGAAAGCGGAGAAGGAATTGGCTTGGACTACTTTTTGGTCCCATCTTTCAAATGCTATGACGGAATTCGACTACCGCCGTCTTTTTATGGAAAGCCAGGAAAAAACAGGTATTCCGCAGATAAAAGAATTCGAATTTACCCGTCCTTCTGGAGATACCCGTATCGGCGAGACCATAATATCTTGGATCACAACCGGCCAGGAAGAACCTGGGTTTCTGGTCACGGTCCGTGATATAACGGAAAAGCGTAAAATGGAGCGGCAACTTTTTGCTTCTGAAAACCGTTTTCGGAGTCTGTATCAAAATTCGCCGGCTTTGATAGTGGGCATTGGATCGGACAGCCGCTTTATCTATGCTAATCCGGCCATGGAAGAACAGAGCGGTTATACTGAAACAGAGCTGCAAAGCATGCACTTCAGGGATTTGGTGGCACCGGATGCTAATTTTGATGTGGATCGTCTTGTCATGAATCGGTTGGATCAAGGTCCGAGTCTTCAGGAGGTTCACTTCCGAACCAAAGCAGGAGAATGGAAAGCAATCGCTTTAAATACCTACCCGATCCATGATGACACAGGTGCCTTGGCTGGGATAGCGGGTATCGGTATTGATATTACAGAGACCAAACGACTTAATGAACAATTGGTACAGACCCAGCGTATGGATCTCCTGGGACAAATGGCTGGCGGATTGGCCCATGATTTTAATAATATCCTACTGGCAATTTCCGGATACGGACGACTGCTTCATAAAAAAGAACAGAATCCGGAACTTAAGGAATATGCCTCTGCCATTATGAGTGCTTCGGAGCGAGCAGCAGAATTGACACGCCAGCTTTTGACCTTTAGCCGAGGTGAGGTTGGAAAACAGGAAAGCTTTGTGTTGAATAGTGTCGTTACTGAAGTGAAACAGCTTTTAATGCCCATTGTTCCACGTATCATCAACATTCAGATGGTTTTGCCCGAGCGGGAGATCCGAGTCAAGGGCGATTCCGGAAAAATCCATCAGTGTCTGCTGAATCTTTGTTTAAATGCCCGTGACGCCATTGGGCTCATAGAGGGGACCATTACTTTGCGATTGGTTCCCGGCAATGAACCGGACTATATTGCATTGGAAGTTGAGGACAGCGGTCCCGGTATTCCACCTGACATTATTGAGAAAATATTTGATCCCTTTTTCAGTACAAAAAAGCGGGGCAAAGGGACCGGACTCGGTTTGTCCGTGGTGTATGGTATCGTTCGTTCACATAATGGAAAGATTACGGTGGATTCCAAACCCGGTTCGGGCGCCCGGTTCCGGATAGAATTTCCGGAATACCAGGTCGAAGGACAAAAAGGAGAATCCATGAATGAAAAAAATGTTCCTTCAGATAAGAAAAAAGGTTTGGTAATGATTATTGATGATGAAATTTTGGTTCGGGGTTATTGTGAGGATGTGTTGAAAAGCGAACATTATTCCGTTATTTCTTTTCCATCTGCGGAAAGCGCCATTGAATGGTTTCAGATCCATTCGGCCGAGGTCCGCTTTGCAATTGCGGATATTATCTTGCCGGAAATGGATGGCGTGGAAATGGTGGAAAAACTGCGTGCCATACGGTCCGATCTCGCCGTCTTTTTTATGACCGGTTTCATCTCCCCCAACATGAAACAGCCGCCCGAGAGTGATCCCGTGCTTCACAAACCATTTTCACCCGTGGCGATGATGGAGACTATCCGAAAACTGGAAAAGGAGCGAGGGTTGTGAAATTCGAAAAAGCCGCACTTTTTGTCAATAGCACTTCAGACACGGAAGGGGACTTTTCGGTTGTCCTAATGGTCGATGATGATGAAATGCTTTTGCAGATGCTTTGTGCAAGTGTGGTGGAACAATATCCGAATCTATTGGTTTTGGGCGTTGTTTTTCCGGAACAAGTCCGAGAAATAATTAGTTTGCTTTATTTCGATGTGTTCGTGTCTGACATTAATATGCCAGGTTTGTGGGGGGATAAGCTTATTACCTATGTCAAACAAGCATCTCCCACTACCTTTAGCGTGGCCATGACAGGATGCAATATGGAAACCGCCTTTGCTGCAGGTCGGGCTCAGCCTGATCGATTTTTCGATAAAAATCGTGATTTTAATGCTTTGCTTTCCTCTTTTCCGGAAGGGTTGATAGAAGCGAAACGGCGACGGGAGCGTCTTTTTGCTCGGTTCTTGGAAGGAAATGAAGGGGGCATTGCGTCATTGCGAAATTCTCATTGGCGGGAACGTGCTCAACTAAAGTTAAATCTTGGTTTTTCACTGACTGAGTTTATACAGAGTCGCCGTCTTGTCAGAGCCCTTGCCCTGTTAAAGCTGAAACCGAATTTAACATGGGAATTATTAGCAATTTTATCCGGTTATAGTGCTCCTCATCGGTTACGGAAATATATGGAAGATATTACTTCCTTTGTCAATATCCAAAAGCTTTAAAATCGATATAAATTACATTAAATCATAAAAAAAATAGAACACTTTGCACCTTTTTTTAGGTACAAAGTGTTTTAGTACTTCACTCATTTTATTCCTATATTTGTTAATAACAAATAGATAGCCTTATGATTTCATCCATTTTATTTATCCTCTTTTTCAAGGAGTAACCCATGAAAAGCTTTCCTCCATTGTTTGAAGATTTGCTGAATGCAATTCCGCCAAGATTGTGGAATAATATCAGCTATTTGGCCTCTTTTTTTTCCATCGGAGATATTGGTTCCCCCATCTCTTTCGACGGGGATCATGGTCTTTCGTTACGGGAAGTGGATCTCTTAACAATATCGGAAAACGAACGCCGGGAATTCCTTTCATTCTGTTATCCGCAGGAGTTGAATGAGCGAAGTTTGGAAATCGAATATGATCGCGCCTATTGGCCCAACGCCTCAACTTTCATATTGCGGGATGAGACAAAGGAGATCGTGGGTTGCGCTCAATTCGTGGTGAAAAGACCGGGCCATAAACTGCCGGTGGAGTGGTCACGCATTGCTTCCGGGTACGAAGGAGAGGGAAACTATTTTGCTATTGAGCAGGATGTGGGAGAAATGCTTTCTGCTGAAATCTACCGCCTTCGACGCTCATTCAACATCACCCCGGAGAAAGTCAACGTGTTGGTCACCATGCTGTTCAAGGCCATTTGGGCCAAAATTGTAGAGACCGGTACGGCCTATACCTATATCACCTGCGACGGCGATTCACGTGAGTTGCGAAACATGTATCTGAAACGGCTTTATTTTCAGGAAGCAGGAAAAATGGTCCATTTCGGGAACCATGAAAAGAAATGGAACCTGCTCCGCAAAAATTGTCTGCTTCACGAGGAACGTTTTGCTACATTGAGTAAACGTCATTTTCAAATGCAGACGTATTTCCGAACCGGCTTGAAACGGAAAAAATTGCGTATTGCAGCGTGATACTGTATCATTAAGATTTTTCCGGATTCCATTTATTTTTAATGAAATGGGCCGCCATTTTAGGTGTGCGGTCTCTTGTAAAAAGGCCTTTCCAGTTATTAATAATGCGTCCTGTATGTTGTCCGACTCTGAAGTCAGCAAAATTCCAGATATGTGTTCCACAAATACAGGGAAATTGTTCGGAAACCCGGATTATTTCACTGATCATTTTTACCTGATATTCTTCACTCCACATTAAATCATATTCACTATGAAGGCCGGGGAGCGCATCAGCGCCAAATTCTGATATTAAAATAGGCTTCTGAAATTTATCGCGATACTTTTTGATTCTTTTACTCAGTATTGTTTCTATTTCTTCAAAACGCCCGCAGTCTCCATACCAAGAAGGATAAGTGTTGAAACAAATCCAGTCAAAACAATGTGCCGCTTCCTCATCATCGGCTAAGCCGAAAATAACAAATGTCATCGGTCTTGAATGGTCAAGTGTTTTAGCATAGGTAATCATTTCCTGGAAATAGAGAGCATCTGCCGCATTTTTTGTTTCGCATTCGTTGCCAAGGCTCCAGGACATGACACAGGGGTGGTTGTAATCACGCTCTATCAGTTCCCGGATGGCTTTTATATGGTTTTCCGCCATTATTTTTCTATCTGTAGGATTTTGTACACCAAGCATACTCAGGGTATTTGCGGCTGTTTCATCGATTATCAGAAAACCCTCTCTATCCGCTTGAAACATGGCTTCTTCAGAGTAGGGATAATGCGATGTTCGATAAGAATTAGCGCCCAGCCATTTCATCAGTTTGGCGTCTTTAACCAAATAAGGCAAGTTCAGCCCTTTGCCCGCAACGGCAGTATCTTCGTGCTTTCCAAAACCACGAAAGAAAATCTTTTTTCCGTTTAAAAGAAAATCATATCCTTTTATTTCAATCTTACGAAAACCGTAAGGCATTCTATAAAGATCGCTGAACCCATTCTGATTAAAAATTCTGATCTCAATATCATATAACATGGGTGTTTCATGTGACCAAAAAACCACTTTTTCCGCTTTAAATGAGAATTCCGCTTGTTCATTCTTAATTTCAAATGAAACATTCAAATTAAGGGCAGGTATGCAAAGTTCGCCTTTCTGGGCGGATCCGGATGTTTTTATTTGTACTTTACATACAGCGGAATTCTGAAAAAGCTCTTCGGTTGTAAGAAAAAGCTTTTCAAGACGTGAGGCGCCGGTGGCATAAATTCTGACGGGTCGTTGAATCCCCATATAGGGAAAAAAGTCATAATGAACGTCCGGATAATTCCCGGGACGCCAGTTGGCGACTCCGCCTACAGAAGGATTTACTTTACCTTGAGGAATGGTGACGAGAGACAGTGGATTATCCACTAACACGGCTAAATGATTAAGGGCTCCTAAATTACATGTATTCCCGATTTCAAACTCAAATGGCGTATATCCCCCTTCATGGGTTCCCAGAAACCGGCCGTTAAGATAGACTTTAGCGGAATAACTAACCGCATCAAAACGGAGAAAAATTCTTTTTGTTTTCCAAAAATCCGGAATGAAAAATGAACGAAAGTACCAGACCCAATCCATATTATTGTATTTCCAGCGTTCCAAAATCTGTTCGTTGATGGATCCGGGGACGGCTATTTCTTCACAATTTAAAGGCGGTGTATTAATGAAATCTTTTTCTAAACCGGTATGTTCCGGGTCAAAAAACAATTTCCAAAGCCCATCAAGCGGTTTTACTTCACGAGTGGAGCTTTCAAAAGGATATAACATTACTTTCTTCCCATCTTTTTTAACATTTCATTATAAGAGGGCTTTTTAAATAATGGTTTCTTTTTTTTAACGATCATTTTCGACAAATCCGGTTTATAAAGCACGTTTTGGAGAATGGTCACGATATTACTTACCGCCCAATATAGAATTAAACCCGCCGGCATGGAATTAAACATAAAAAGCATAATGACAGGCATCATGTAGATCATGGCTTTTTGCTTGGGATCGGTCATGGTTTGCTTGCTCTGGAAATACATGCTTATTGCCATAATGATATTGAGTAAAGAAACATTATCTCCATAAAACCAAATCTTATATGGGAGATGATAAAATATTTCCATGGAAGAAAGATCATCGATCCAAAGCATAAAAGGCGCACCGCGAAGTTCGATGGATTTGCGAAGTGTGACGAACAGGGCAATAAAGATCGGCATTTGCAAAAACATGGGCAGACAGCCGCCTGCACCGAGAGGATTCACGCCTTCTTCCCGGTAAAGAGACATCATCGCCTTATTCATGGCCATTGGATCGCTCTTAAATTTTTCCTTTAATTCCGTTAATTTGGGTTGTAGCAACTTCATCCGGGCCATGGATTTAGTGCTCTTTAAGGTAAGAGGAAAAGTAACTATTTTGCTAAGTAGCGTAAGAAAAATGATGGCAATACCGTAATTGGGAATAAGAGAATAAAAATAGTTTAGAATGGAAAGCGTCAGGCCGCATAAAAGAGGAAACCAAACATCCGCTTTAAAAAACCAGGCGTATCCGTGGAAAAGTGTTTTTTCAAGCCGGATATCAAAGGAGCTTAGAATGGAATATTTATTGGGACAAAGAATAACACGATATTTTTCCTGTTTGTTTTCCAATTTCCCGTTGATTTCAAAGGCAAAATTCAATGTGTTATGGGAATAAACAGTATCTTTTCGTTTAAAAAATGTTGTTTTCGCGTCTTTCGGCTCATCAAAAACCAATGTGCCCATAAAATATTTGGATTTTAACGACACCCAGTGCGTAAAACCTTCCATTTCTTTTTCGTTGTCGTCCTTTTCAATAGGTTGATCCACCGCATCCCCGAAAAAAACATTGATGGGATTATCTGCCCAACTCGGATTAATGTCCTTTTCACTTTCTTGAATACCCGCTTTCCACCCTAAGGTATAATTTTGACCGTTCAAGCCGACGGTGGTGATAGTGAGATCAAAGTCATATTTTTCCTTTCGGAACAAAAACGTTTTTATAACACTTGCACCTTTTTCATCATCATGAACGAAACGAATTATTGCGCTGTCTCGCAGAAGAATCGTATCCGGCAAATCACAGGCGAAAGGAAGATTATCAAAATTTTTCTCCCCCACCTTCAAATTCAAAAGACCCCCTGATTTGGGTGGGATAAGGTTGATGAGGGAGGAATCGGCATAATGATAATCCCGCATGAACCATTCAACCGCCAAGGCGCCCTGGGTGGATAAGCGGCCAATAAAATGATCGCCTATGACCGTCACGATTCGTTGTGGTGTGGACAAACTGTCGGATACGTTGAAAATCGTGTCTGATACGGGCGTTACTTCCTTTTGGAAAGAAGACAGTTTTTTCTCTTTATCAATATCATGAAGATCTTGTTGGTTAAGATGAACGGTTTCCAGGGAATCGCGGATAAAATGTCTTCTTTCTTCTGACGGTTTTTCTCTTTTCAAAATGGAATAATTATAAAAATCACTGTTAAAAAAGAAAATGGCCGCAAAAAGCAGAATAAATGCACTGATGACATTTTTATTCATGGCTGTCCTTTCTATACAACGGGATCATATCCGCCCGAAGCAAACGGGTGGCATCGTAGTACCCGCTTAAAAGAGAGAAATATACCCTTCCAAGTCCCGTATCGTAAGACGGCTTCTTTTGCATATTCCGAACAGGTCGGCGAATAAATGCAGGCACGCGGAAGAAATGGAGATAAAATTATTTTATAGGATCGAATTAAAAAAAGAATAATGGCTTTCATCAAATTTTTCCGAAAAATTGAGTGATTTCTCCGACAAGTTGAGATTTGCACTGGTAATCAAATTTTTTGAGAGATGTAACATGTAAGATGGTTTCTGTCGGATGTTTTTTATACCTTTCTCGAAACAAAAGGCGAACACGCCGTTTTATATAATTCCTCATGACCGCAGTGGCATGTTTCCTTCTAAGATGGAAAAGCGGACGGTCAAAGGATATGGTCGCCGCAGGTTTCTTAAAAGAAAAAGACAAAAATTCAAAAAGACCCGTTTTCCGCTCAGAAGGGAGAGGACTCAACGATCAGAGACCGTCAGGCTCTTTCTGCCTTTTTTTCTTCTTCGTTGCAGGGTTTTTCTACCATGCTTTGATTTGAGGCGTTGACGAAAACCATGTTTCCGCTTTTTTTTGCGGTTTGATGTTCTGCAGAGGGTTTGCTGGCGCATAAATCTCCTTTAGGTATTAACAAAGAAGAGCAAAATAATATATTTTAGCTTTTCAAGTTAAGGGAATTCATGAATTCTGAAAAGAATCTTTTTATCTGGAATCAGTGCCTGGAAGAATTGAAGAAGCGAATTCATCCTGAATCGTATAAAACTTGGTTTGAGCCGACCACTCTGATAACCTTAACAAATACAGAAGCGGTTATACGGACCATCAAAGGGGACATTCATGCCGGTTTTTTAGAAGAAAGTTATGCCGGTTTAATTAAAGAAGTGTTGCAAAAAATAACCGGTCTTATTGTAACGCTTCAAATTAAGTCGGATCCTTCCACAAAAGAATCCGTTTCTCCGATCTTTTTTTCAGGTAGTGTCTTAAATAAAGAACATACATTTGAAAATTTCATTGTTGGAAAAAGCAATGAATTTGCGCATTCAGCCGCCTTGGCCGTAGCGGAGTCGCCTGGGTTGACTAAGTTTAACCCATTATTTATTTACGGAAAAAGCGGATTAGGTAAAACCCATCTGATACATGCTATAGGAAATTTTTCAAGCTTGAGATGGCCGGACAAAAACATAATTTATATCAGTTCAAGTCAATTTATAGAACAATATATAAAATCTATCGAAATAAAGAAAACAGACGCATTTAACGAATATTATAAAAAAGCTCATATTTTACTTATTGATGATATCCAATTTTTGGCGGGAAAACAAGGAACACAAGAAACTTTTTTCCATATTTTCAATGTGTTGTTTTCGGAGAATAAGCAAATTGTTATCACAAGCGACAAGGTGCCAAGAGAATTGGATGGATTGGAAGATCGGTTGGTTTCACGTTTTCAAAGTGGCCTAACTGTTGATATACAACCACCGAATTTAGAAACAAAAATTGCCATAATAAATAAAAAGGCGGAAAATAGCAAAATAAATTTATCTGATGATGTAATAGAGTATATTGCTACAATTTCATCGTCCAATATTAGAGAAATGGAAGGGCACCTTCTTCGTTTATTAGCGCATTCATCTATATATAGGGTTGATATTGATTATGTCACTGCGGTTAATATTCTAAGTATAAAAATGGATGAAGGCAAAAAAAGAATATATGTAGAAGAGGTCATTGATGCTGTTGCTAAGATTTTTAATATTCAGCAAGAAAAGATAATAAAAGGGGGCAGAGAAAAAGATCTTGTTATTCCAAGACAAATCGCTATGTACTTATCACGAAAATTAACAGCATCGTCACTAAAATCAATAGGTAAAATTTTTACGAAAGATCATAGTACAATAATACATGGTTCAAAAGCAGCAGAAAGAATGATTGACAATGATGAGATCGTGAAAAATATGGTTGATAAGGTATATAGAATATTATTAGATAAGTAATTTAAACATGTTGTTTAAAACAAAATAGTTTAAAGGAATTAAAAATAGAAAAATAGTTTTTTTGTTGAATTTAGACTATATTTCATAAATAATATATGAGTTTTACTGTATTTGTGAACACATAAAATATTCTTAAGTTATTGTTATTAAATATTTTGTATTGTTTTAAACAATTTACTCTTTTTTATTATGATTATTATTTTATTAAATAATGTATAATAAAATAACAATGTACTGTTTATATTATAAAAAGTTTCACGTGAAACAATGAAAAAATCAGATATCATCATTGTCGGTGCAGGTCATGCAGGTTGTGAAGCATGCCATATTATTTCAAAATTTGGATTATCACTTATTTTAATTAATGGCAAGAAAGATATGTTTGGAAAGATGTCCTGTAATCCTGCTATTGGAGGTTTAGCCAAAGGTCATATTGTTCGTGAAATTGATGCATTGGGTGGTATTATGGCAAAATTTGCAGATAAAAACGGTATTCAATTTAGAATGCTTAACAAAAGCAAGGGTGCTGCTGTTTGGGGACCAAGAGCTCAAATTGATAAAGAAAAATATATGCATGATATAACAAAATATATTTCAACATTACAAAATATTCTCATTTTTGAAGATTGGATATCTGAAGTAATATTAAAAGAAAATAAGGCAATAGGCGTTCGTTCTATTGCTGGAAATGAATATTATGCTTCATCCATTATTCTTTGTTGTGGGACATTTTTAAATGGATTAATTCATATTGGTGAAAAAAAAGTTCCTGCTGGGAGAATAGGTGAAAAATGCGCGGTCTTTTTATCCGACCAACTTTCAAATCTTGGCATTACAAAATTACGTCTTAAAACAGGTACGCCTGCCAGAATAATAAAAGAAAGTGTTGAGTATAAATGCTTGTTTGAACAAAAAGGGGATTTTTACCCACAACCGTTTTCTTTTTCTACAAAAGAACTTTCAAATCAACAGGTTTCCTGTTTCCTAACTCACACCAATATGGAAACACATAAAATAATAAAAGAAAATTTGCATCTTTCTCCAATGGGATCAGGCCTTATAAAAGCCACGGGTCCTCGCTATTGTCCATCTATTGAAACTAAACTTATTAATTTTGCAGATAAAGAGTCTCATCAAATTTTCATTGAACCGGAAGGCCGAACACATCCGGATGTTTACTTAAATGGTCTTTCAAATTGTTTTCCAGAAGACATTCAACTTAAAATAGTACGTTCTATTAAAGGGCTTGAAAAAGCGGAGATTCATATTCCCGCATATGCCATAGAATATGACTGTTTTTCGCCGATTCATTTAAAACAGACACTGGAATCAAAAATTATTTCTAATTTATATTTTGCAGGTCAAATTAATGGGACATCTGGATATGAAGAAGCCGCGGCTCAGGGTTTTATTGCTGCAATCAATGCGGGCCATAAAATCATGCGAAAAGAGCCTTTTATTTTAAAACGTTCCGAAGCCTATATTGGAGTTTTAATAGATGATTTAGTGACTAAAGGAACAGATGAACCATACCGCATGTTTACTTCAAGGGCAGAATTCCGGTTATTATTAAGACAGGATAATGCAGATGAGAGATTAATGAAAAAAGGATACAATTTAGGGCTTGTCGAGAAAGAGCAATTAGACGAAGCGGATGCAAAAATTAAAAAGATTCATCAAAGTGTAGAATTATTTAAAAAAACACTTGTAAAAAAAGAAAAAGCAAATGAAATAATAATTAAAGTCAACATGCCTCCCACAGATGAAGGAACGCATCTCTATTCCTTACTGAAAAGACCTGAGATTCATTTTGAACATTTACAGAAAAAAGAGCTTTTACCTGAGGAATTATCCCTTGAAGAATTATCCCGTATCGAAACTATTATTAAATATGAAGGCTATATTCAAAAACAAATTCTCCTTGTTCAGGAATTAGAAAAGCTTGAAAACATTCCTATTCCAAAAGATTATAATTACATGAACAATAATAATCTTTCCACCGAAGCCAGGCAGAAACTGACAAAGATTCGGCCAAACAATCTTGGACAAGCAGGCAGAATATCAGGGGTTAACCAGACGGATCTTCAGATATTGATGATAGAATTAAAAAAAAATGATTTGCGAAAAAGAGATTAACCTTTTTTCTTTTCTAAAAGAAATAAAAAAGTGGAATAAAACCATTAATCTTATTTCTTCTCATGATCTGAATTTCCTTTTTTCGAGACATTATCTTGATTCAAGAGCCCTGTTCGACAAAATCCCCCCTCATTCAAGAATCATTGATATTGGTTCCGGAAATGGATTTCCAGCAATCCCATTAGCCATTTTTAGACCGGATATTGAAGTTATTTCGGTTGAGGCACAACAAAAAAAAGCTGTTTTTCTTTCAAATTGTCAGCAGATGTTATCTTTAAATAATTATCAAGTTATAAACACTCGAATTGAAGATCTTTCGGCTGTATATAGAAATAGTTTTTCATTTATAACAGCAAGAGCTTTTTCAGATATAAACAATATTATTCTTTTAACAAATATATATGCTCAAAAAATATGTAATTATATTATATTCAATTCATTACACAATATTGATATCTCTACCGTTCAAACCCGTTTTAAACTAGTTATCAACATTGTTCAAGAATATGTTTATTATTTACCAGATAATATAAAAAGGACTTTGACCCATTTTTCTGCTGAAAAAAAGAGTGTTTAATTTCCTTTTATTATCATGTATTATATTTTATATTTACTCTTCTTTTAAAATTACATAAAATGGCCAAAATTATTGCTATTGCTAATCAAAAAGGTGGTGTTGGTAAAACCACTACTGCGGTTAATCTTTCCGCATCCTTATCCGTCTTGGAAAAACATACCCTCCTTCTTGACATGGACCCACAAGGAAACGCCACAACCGGATTGGGGATCAATAAAGCGGATCTTGAATACTCTATCTATGATTTTCTCTTTCTTGACGAAGAAAACGAAACGGTTTCCCGTGAAACCATTGAACGCTGTATTATCAAGTCTAATTTATCAAGTGGGGCCTCCTTTTTGGATATTTTACCCGCCAATTCCGATTTGGTCAGTGCTGAATATGAATTATTTAAGGTGATGGCTCGCGAATTTCAACTTAAACGATCCCTGTCCCACATCAAAGATGCATATGAATTTATCATCATTGATTGCCCCCCCTCCCTTTCTGTTCTTACTCTGAATGCCTTGGCAGCCGCGGATTCCGTACTTATCCCCATCCAATGCGAATTCTATGCATTGGAAGGATTGGCGGAACTTCTTAACACTATCCGGACCGTCCAAAAAACGCTTAACAACAATCTTTCCATCGAAGGAGCGCTTTTAACGATGTACGACGGCCGCCTGAATTTGAGCAAGCAAGTTGCCAATGATGTTAAGGAGTATTTTAAGGAAAAGGTTTTTCAGGCCGTGATTACCCGTAATGTCAAGCTATCCGAAGCGCCCAGTTCCGGCAAACCCATTTTGGAATATGATATCGTTAGTTCAGGTTCCGAAAATTACTTTCAACTGGCAGAGGAGATCATCAATCGTCATGGAAAAGAACAGCCGTAAGGCTCTTCATCGAGGGCTTAGCGCCCTTATTTCAAATATCAACGGCAGCTCTTCTTCTAATGCCGAACAATCTTCCGCATCGGGGAACTCCTCCCCCATTGATCTTTCCCCTCGGGAATTACCTCTCGCCAGTATTTTAAAGAATCCATTTCAACCTCGCCTTTCTTTTGACAAAGAAGACCTTGATAATCTTAAAGAATCCATCCAGATTCACGGAATTATTGAACCCATTATTGTTCGACAATCCAAAGGTGGTTATGAAATCATTGCCGGCGAAAGACGGTTTCGCGCGGCCAAGGAATTGGGCCTTGAAACCGTTCCGGTTCTTATTCGAGAAAAGGTTTCAGATCGTGAACTAAAAATTCTTGCATTGGTTGAAAATCTTCAACGCGCTGATTTAAACGACATTGAAATAGCCATGGGTTACCATGAACTCATCAATTCCCATCAGTATACCCATGAGCAATTAGCCAAGGATGTGGGCAAAAGCCGCTCCTTTATTAGTAATACGCTTCGTCTTCTTAAATTGCCCGAGCATATCAAAGATGCGGTGTTTAATCGACAACTTTCCGCAGGCCATGCCCGTGCTCTGCTTGCTCTGGAAAAGGAAGCAGATATGGAAAAGTTGTTTCAGCGTATTATCAAACAAGGTTTAAATGTCCGCCAAACAGAAGAGCTCGTCGGGCCTTCTTCTAAAAAAAAGGCGGAGGTTAAACCGCTAAGCGAGCAATCATTTGATTGTATTGAATTGGAAAACAAACTAACACATTTTTTTGGCAGTAAAGTTTCCATTCAAAGTAATAAAGGCAAGAAGGGACGTATTATTTTTTCTTTTTCCGACATAGAAGATCTTAACCGCATCGTTTCTTTAATGCGCCTAACATGAAAAAACGGGACTCTGTCATTACTATTCTTCTGGTAAGAAGCGCCGGCCAGGAAATAATCAGTTTAAAACTGCATACCGCAGTTATCAAACTTCTTCTGGTACTTTTCATTGTATTTACTATTTCCCTGGTTTTTTTTGCAGGGTATTACAATCGTATCTCAGCAAAGGTTTTTTTCATCAAAAATGTTCTTCTTGAAAATAAGGAATTAAAGGACAAAACCTATCGAATTGATATGATCAATCAAGAGCTCTCACGTCTTAAAGGATTTGAGAAAAAACTAAAAATCGTCACCCGCCATAATGAAGATGAACGCTCAGCACCCACCTTGCCCAATAAAAAAGCGCTTGAAAACCAGTCGGATACCAGTTTGGATGAATTTGTAGAACACATTAAACTTCGTCGGAATCTAAGCTATCTTTCCATTCAAGACGATGCGCTAAAACGGAAGCGTATGGTGGAATCTATTCCTAATATTTTTCCTGTGGACGGATGGATCTCTCGCGGATTTGAAAAACCGACGGACAAATCAAAGAAAAGTCATCTCGGATTGGATATTGCGGCAGCATCGGATTCGCGCATCAAGGCATCTGCTCCCGGGATTGTCACTTTTTCCGGTTGGAACAATGATTTTGGCAACTTGGTCGAAATAGACCACGGACATGGTTTTGTGACACGATACGGTCATTGCTCGCGTGTCCTGGTGAGAAAAGGAGATTTAGTGGATAGAAGTCAAACCATTGCATTTGTGGGCAGTTCCGGACGTTCATCAGCGCCGCATCTTCATTTTGAAATCATCAAAGACGGCGTACCAGAAGACGCCCTACTGTATCTTTACAAATAGATCAATCGAAAGGAAATATAATGGCAGACAAGAACAACATCTCCGGAAAAGGCTTACATACGGTCATCGGTGCGGGAACAACCATTGAAGGTACGATCAAAGTGGAACACGATA
Organism: Elusimicrobia bacterium RIFOXYB2_FULL_49_7; assembly: GCA_001800515.1. The sequence continues at coordinate 52,972 of MGVN01000051.1, forward strand.
TCCGCATAGACGGGGATATCAAGGGAAAACTCATCATTGCCGGTGATTTGATTGTCGGTTCAACGGGGATCATTGAAGCGGACGTGGATGTCCGCTCCGCCCGTCTGGGCGGTCGTGTGGTGGGCAATATGAATGCCCGGGAACGTATTGAACTGGAGGAAAGCGCCTCTGTTCAAGGCGATATCCGGACCAAAGATTTGGTCATTAATGAAGGAGCTGTTTTTCAAGGAAACTGTGCCATGCAAAACGAACGCACCAATGGAAAGGCATAATGACCAAACGAGTTATTATCCTTTTTACCGTTGCTCTGGCTTTTCTGGGAGGCATCTATTTTGAAAAGACAAGGAAGAATTATTCATCCTCGTTAAAATCCGATTCTCTTGGTCAAACAACTTCTTTTACAACGCCGATTATTTCTTCAGCTATGACACCCGTTAATGCGGTCGATCCCTCTACTTCGACAAATCCCCGCCGTAATTTTTTAGTACAAGCGGTTGAAAAAGCCTCTCCTTCCGTTGTTTTTATCGGCGTGACGCAAATCCAGGTGGTACGAAGTCCATTTTATGATGATCCTTTTTTCCGGCAATTTTTTCCCCCTTCTTATCAGGAATTCCGTTCCATGGGATCCGGTGTCCTGGTCACGGAAAACGGCTATATCGTGACTAATTATCATGTCGTTGATCAAGCCAACCGTATTGAAATACATCTTCAAGATGGGCGCTCATTTCAAGCTTCCTTAAAAGGGGCGGATCCCTATACAGACCTGGCCATTCTTAAAATAAACGCACCCCATCTGCCTGCCATTTCCTTGGCTGAAAATGATTCCCTCATGATAGGAGAGTGGTCGATTGCCATCGGCAATCCTTTTGGAGCATTAATAAAAGACAATAAACCGACGGTCACGGTAGGCGTGATCAGTGCCGTGAAACGCGATTTTACAAGGGAAAGCGGTATCGGGACCCGCTACCGCAGCATGATCCAAACCGATGCGGCCATTAATCCCGGCAACAGCGGCGGTGCGCTCATCAATGTTTTAGGAGAATTAATAGGCATTAACACCTTTATCTTTAGTCAAAACAACAGCGGGAATGTAGGCGTGGGTTTTGCCATTCCGGTGGGTCGGGTGAATAAAACATTGAAGGAGATTATCCGGTACGGCAAAATTCGATCCTTCTACACCGGCATCTCCGTACAGAATATCGATCAGATTATTGCGCAACATTTGGGACTTAAACAACCCATGGGTGTTCTGATTAACCGTATTGAAAAAAATAGTCCCGGAAAAAAAGGGGGTCTTAAAACCGGAGATGTCATTCTACGCGTGGACGATTATGAAGTCATCAACACAGAAAGCATCAATGATTTGTTCAATCAATATCTTCCAAGTGATACGGTCGGACTGATGATTCTTAGGGATAAAAAAGAGACCCTAAAAAACTTGGTATTGGAAAGCCGCGAATAAACGTTTTTCTTTTAAGATCTCAGTGAGACCAAATAAAACGGTATATCCAATAATTCTGAAGGCATTTTTTAACATATCCGCGTGTTTCAGTATAACCTATTTCTTCAATAAACCCATCTTCATCCACCGTACTTTGTTCTTTTTTCCAACGTAAAGCGGCATTGGCACCGGCATTATAAGCTGCAAAGACCAATTCCCAGTGGCCCTGGAATTGTTTCCGGAGTTTATCCACATGGTGAGTCCCGAGACGGATATTGTAAAAAGGATGAAAAAGAGAATCCTTCGAAAACAGGACGCTCATATCGCATGCCTCTGTTTTAGCTGTTGCAGGCATCAGTTGCATGAGGCCGATGGCGCCTGCAAAGGAAAAGGCGCGCGGATGATAAGCTGATTCCTGTCGGATAAGCGAATGGATATAAAGCGGATCCATTCCATATTTGGCGCATTCCAATTCCACCACTTCACCAAAATAACGGGGATAAAAAGTTTGAATAACCGGACCAGGTAAAAAACGGTAATCCGATGATGGGAGCTTGGTTATCAGATTTCTTGACAATCTGTGTGCTTCCCGGAAAAAACCTCGCGATTCGTAGGTTTTAATCAGGTGATACTGAAAAAGATAATCCCGTTCCAAAAAGCGTTCCACAGGCTTCAATTCCCGCAAAGCAAAATCAGAAAGCCCGCAATCCAGCAATAACAAACCGCGTTCATAAGCCTTTATCACTATCTCAGGAAATTTATCGGGAAAGCTTTTCCTATAATTTTTTAATGAAAGAAAAAACGGCCGAATGGAAGTCTCGGGTGCCGGGCTAAGCCGATCTGCCAGAGAATCCTCCTTTAATTCCCGCAGACGGGAAAGGGCTCGGAAAGCATAATAGGAAAGAGGGTTATTTTCCACGCACCGTATCAACCAAAACGGAACCGAGTCTCTTTCATTGATTTCAAAATGAACCTTTGCAGACCAATAATAAGCAGCGGACACTTCCTCACTGCCATTGGCAAAAGCGCTTTCCTTCTGCCAGACCGCGAGAGCCGAATCTTTTTTATTGTTTTTGTAATGACAGTAACCCATTCTAAAAAATGCCTTATCCGCCATATTGCCCGACGGATATTGTTTGACAATACGCTTGAAATAAAAGACCGCGTATGGATATTCTTTTTTTTCTTCATGGGTTCGTCCGATATCCCATAAAATATTTTCACACATTCTGCTTTTCGGATATAAAGCGAGATACTCCAGATATTTAGCTCGGGCAGCGGATGTTTTCTTGAGTTTGGACAGAGAGCGAGCGATAAAAAGAGTGGAAAAGGAAGAGGGGCCCTTTTCCTTTTCTAATTGTTTGAGATACCGGAGAACATATTGATAATTCCCCTTTTGATAGTTCCCTTTAGCCAATAACATTAGAAAACGAGAGCGGAAAGCAGGTTCTTTTTTCAGGAATGTTTCACATAAAACCAGCACTTCCGTTGTTTGGCGTTTATCCAAACGGTTTTTTGCCAAAATATAGGCTTTTTCACCATTCAATACTGCTTGTTTGTTTTTCAGAAGAGTATCACAAAGACGGAGAGCACTGTCTGCAAAAGGGGAGGAAGGGTCTTTTCGAAGAATATCGATATAATAATTTAAAGCGGTTTGAAATCGGCCGGCTTCCCGGTTTTTTTGACCGGCAAGAAAAAGCAGATCCGAATCGCGCCGCTTGTTCAATAGTTTTCCTAAAAAGGAAAAATAAACCGTATCCGTATACGGTAAACCTGCTTCCAAAAGATCCATCCCGGCAACGACAGACAGATCCGGTTCTTCTTTCAAAGTACAGAGTTCCTGATACAATAGAAGCGCTTCCTGGAAGCGGCCTGCTTTTAAAACAGCGTACAATTCCCAATATTTGGCATAATTGACAAGACGGCCTTTCTGAGAAAAGGATTTTTTAAAAAACAAACCTGCTTTTTCCATATTTCCCGACCTGAACCATGCCAGTCCTTCTTTTAACACGATTGCGCCCGAATCAACCGGAAAGACATATCCTAAATTTTCCCCATAACGGGTATAAACGGATGGAAGAGAGATGTCCGGATAGATTTCCGCCTGCCAGGCTTCGATTTTTTGCTCGTTTTGGGCGTCGGTTGAAATCTGTTCTTCTTCCAGGGAAAAATCCTTGGGAGATTGGGCATAAGAGACGAATGAAAACAGCAAGAGTAAAAGGATCATGGTATAAAGGGAAAAATATACTTTTTCACAGCCGGAAATATCTTTTATCCTAAAAGATAATCAATTATATTTTTTTTCTTTGACACCTTTTCAAGGAGCAAACCATCATGAACCGTCCACCCGTTAAATTCGGTGTCATCAGCTACGGCCATTTTTTCAAAACCAACTTCATTGTTGCATTCAGGCAATGTCCGGAAGTGGACATCATCGGAGTCTATAACCGCGGTGAGGAACGCCGTTTGCAGGCCGAACAGGACGGCTTTTTTGCCACCAGCGATTTGGATGAACTGCTGGCCATGCCCGGACTGGAAGCCGTTGCCATCGGATCATCGAATAATGCTCATAAAGAGCATGCTTTAGCCGCAATTCGTGCCGGCAAACATGTTTTTTGTGAAAAACCATTGGCTCTTTCCTTATCGGATGCAGAGGAAATGGCCGATGCTGCGGAAAAAAGCGGACTCATCACCCATGTTAACCATCCGGCCCCTTATTCCGAACAATTCCAAATCATAAAAAAAATACTGGCCGACAACTTGGGCCGACCTTTTCATTGCTGGCTGCGTTATTCACGCGCTTTTGGTTTATGGAATCAAGGGGCTCGCCATACGGCCGTTGCCCATCCCAAGGAATCCGGCGGCTGGACTTTTCATCACCATTGTCATGGCCTGGATGCCGTTTGCGTATTGCTCGGGACCAATGACGTGGAACGTGTTTTTCACATGGAACTAAAAAGTTGCCCGGAAGCGCCCAGCGAGGAAATCATCAATTCCTTCATTCAATTTCGAAACGGAACCACCGCCATCCTATCAGATACCACCAGTATCGGATCATTTTTAGATCTCGGCATCCAAGCCGAGAAAGGGGATCTTCGGGTACTCGACGGACAAGCGACTCTGGTGACCACCGGGCCTTTTGATCCTTCCGGCAGGCCGGGGAACCTTTCATCGCGCATCACCTCCATGCCGGTTCCGGAACAAGAAAAAGAAATACCCGTTGTGGCAAAAGCGTTTGCTGACGCGGTCAGGGGCGGGAAGAATGATCTTCTTTCTTTTCGTTTTATCTGTAATCAGTATCGAATTCTGGATGCCATGAAAAAAAGTGCGGCGATCGGCGATGTTGTTCGGTTATGAAAGAAAACTGGAGCTCCCGTATCGGTGTGGTTCTGGCGGTGGCGGGCAGCGCGGTCGGACTCGGTAATTTTATTCGATTTCCAGGGCTTGCGGTCAGTAACGGCGGCGGGGCTTTTTTAATTCCCTATTTCATCAGTTTTTTCATTTTGGGCATTCCTCTTTGCTGGATAGAATCCAATCCTGCGCTGCCGGAACAGAATGTAAATAATGCGCTCGGTTTTATGTGGAACCCCAAATTCGATGTGTTGGCACAGGGTAAGGTCTGGCTTGCGGCAGCCGGACAAATCTTTTTTACCTTGTCCATCGGCTTTGGTCTGATTCTTACCTATGCAAGTTACGTACGCCGAAACGAAGATGTGGTTCTTTCCGGTTTGACGGCCTCAGCCACCAATGAATTTGCAGAAGTGGTTTTAGGCGGACTTATCACCATTCCGGATATCATTGTAACGATAATCGGCCTTTTTTTGTTAACCGCATTTATTTTCATTTTGATTCACCTTGCCGGACGGAACTGGTCGCGCAAGACATTATATCTAAAAAGGAGCCACCCATGACACTCGGCGGCTGGATGATGCTGATAATGGCTGTTACCCTTGTCGGTTCGCTGATGACCTTTTGTTTTTATACAATCCTGACCGAAACAAAGCATAATCATCCAGCCCCGCTGGATATCGATACACATGATCAAGAACGGTAACAGACCCTTACTACGAAGGAGCAACCATGTCACTTAATTTGAAAAATCAGAAAATACCGGTGGAATTTCTTGCTAACCTGCCGGAAGGTCTCAAAGTGGTCAACCGCAAGAACATCAGCTATGTCGTGGTAGAGGACATCCGCTGTCCCCATGATCACAGCCTGCTTTCGGAAGAGGTGAAACTGCACGGCGAAGCAGCCATTACCATGCGTATTCGCGGCGGCGGAAGCGAGGGATTGGTGTATTTGGATCCTTTTTGGGGACTGCACGCCAAGTTGTTTGATTTTATGTTTAAAGAGGCTGATGCCAAACCTCTGGTTCATGCCTTTTGTCCCATTTGTGATATGTCTCTTATGGTACCGCGTCAATGTCCCTATCCGGAATGCCAAACCAAGGACTATATCGAATTCATTCTGCCGGATGGAAAAAACAAGATTTTTTCCTGCGGTCAGTGGGGTTGTCCGGAACACGACATGATGGTAACCAATATTCCAGCCACGATTACCAAGATGATGACAAGCATCCAATATCCGGAACTTCATTCCCACGGCGAAGCCATCGGGTTTTAATGCTTTCCGGAATAGGGGAAACTCCTTGACTGATACGGGGGGATATAATATCTTTTTAACCCATTGTTATCAGGCCCATTAGAGATGAATTACGAAGTACAACTCGATTTATTCAAAGGTCCTTTGGATCTCCTGCTTTATTTGGTGAAAAAGGAGGAGATCAACATTCGCGATATCCAAATTTGCCGCATCACGGATCAATATTTGGACTATATCGAAGTCATGAAGACCTTAAACCTTGAAATTGCCGGTGAATTCATTGTAATGGCCGCTATTCTTCTCCGACTCAAAGCGCAGGAATTATTGCCTCAGAGTGAACGGGAGCGGTTGCAAGATGGGGATGATTTTATTGATCGGGAAAAACTCATCCGCCAGATGGAGGAATACGAACGGTTCAAGCAGGCTGCGGATTCCCTACGTGAGCGGGAAGAGGAGAATTTCGGCACTTTTTACCGGCCGGAAGCGGAAAAAGCAACGGTTACAACCGATGATTTCCTCGAATTGCATGAGGTGCAAATATATGATTTGATGCTGGCATTCAAAAGGTTACTACAAAGTGCCAACCAGGAGCCTCATTATTACCTGGAAGCCGACAACGTCACCATCGACGACCGCATTGAACATGTCATGTCCCTGATTCAGGAACGCAAACAACTTGCCTTTACCGAGCTTTTTCAGGATGATACACGTAAAATAGTTTTGGTGGTCACCTTTATGGCCATTCTTGAACTGATCAAAATGGGCTATCTTGGTTTTCGGCAGGAGGATTATTTGAGCGACATTATTGTGTTCGAACGAAATGACGAAGAAGCCGGTGTTCCGTTGACCCTATCGGATGAAGCACTGGTTGCCCCTCCGGATGATAAATAGGAGTGATTTTGGAAAGCGAAGAAAACAAAAAAGAGGTGCGGGACGAAGCAATGATTGTCCCGGAAACGGCCGAACAGAGCGATGCCGTTGAATTGGGGAATACGGCTGAGATAACCGGGTCTTTTGTCCCTCCGGAAATTACGGATAGTCTCGAACATGTGGTGGAAGCGTTGTTATTTGCCTCCGACGAACCGCTGAATGCAAGCAAACTAAAGGATATTCTTGGCGTTCATCTGGATGGCCGAGAATTCCGACGCATTGTCAACGATATCAACCGTAAACTCCAATCCGAGCGTCGTCCCTTTGAAGTATCCGAAGTGGCGGGTGGTTTTCAATATCGTACTATTCGTGCTTACCAAAAATACATTAAGGCTTTATTTAAAGACCGGGCCATGCGTCGTTTATCCGGCCAAGCGCTGGAGACACTTGCCATCATCGCTTACAAACAACCCGTGTCCAAAGCGGAGATTGAAGGTATCCGCAATGTGTCTACAGATAGCGCCTTAAAGACGCTGCTTGAAAAAAGACTTATCCTCATTCTCGGTAAATCGGAAGAAAAACCGGGTAAGCCCATTGTATACGGAACCACTAAAGATTTTCTGAAATATTTCGGTCTCAGCAAAATTTCGGATCTCCCCAAACTCGAAGAAATGGAAGAAATCGCCAAAGGTCACGAAAAAAGCGAACTCATTCATGATTTTAAACGAGATACCGAAAAAACACGCACCTTGTCCGATAAGGAAGCAGTGTCCGAATCGGCCCCTACGTTCGAAGAAACACCCGAGGCAACGGTTCCCGTTGAAGAGACGGCCCCTGTTCAGGAAAACGACATTTCATTGCCCGTGGAAACGGATGAGGAAGAACCCAGGTCCGGCGAACCGATTGCCTGACCTTTCCCGGTAAATCTCCATGTCCACGCCGTTGATGGACCAGTATCACCGCATCAAGGATAAGAACCGCGGGGCGATTCTCCTATTCCGCATGGGTGATTTTTACGAAATGTTCGACGAGGATGCGATAGCCGCCTCACGTATCCTGGGGCTAACCTTGACAAGCCGCAACCACGGAGAATCGGCTAAAACGGCGCTTTGCGGTTTTCCCTATCATGCGCTTGATCGTTACATGGGCAAGCTAATTGCCCACGGACAACGGGTGGCCGTGTGCGAGCAAGTCGAGGATCCCAAGACCGCCAAAGGACTTGTCAAACGGGAGGTCATTGAAGTCATCAGCAAAGGAACCGCTGTCAGTGCCGATCTTTTAACCGAAAAAAGCAACAATTTCCTGGTGACTTTTTTCATCAAAGCGGATTCGGCCGGATTGGCGGTGGCGGACATTTCCACGGGTGAGTTTTTTTGTACAGAAACGTTGCCCGTCAAAGTGGGGAATGAAATAGAAAAACTCCAACCCGCAGAGATTCTTTTTAACGAAGAAGAGGCCAAGCAACCCTTTATCAAAAATCTTCAGTCCAACCTGCCTGGAACGGCTTTTACCTCTGTGGAGGCGTGGCGTTATAATTTTCATAATGCCTACCAAAATCTCACCACCCATTTTAAAACCCAAAACCTGGAAGGCTTTGGAGTGGAGGGGTTGGAGAACGGTATTACCGCAGCTGGCGCGCTTTTTGCCTATGTCAGCGAGCAAAAAAAGAACAAACTAGGCCAGATACGTAAAATTGCACCCTTTCGTACCGAACGATATATGGCATTGGACGGGGCCACTATCCGCAACCTGGAATTGGTGCGACCGGTTCATCCTGAAGATGAAAAAGGAACGCTACTATCGGTTCTTGATAAGACCCGTACCGCCATGGGCGGCCGTCTTCTGAAAAGACTGGTTGTGAATCCATTACTTCAGGTGGCGGAAATAGAAAAACGGCTTGACGGAGTCTCCCTTTTTGTGCGGGAAAACGATCTTCGAGAACAAATGTCCGCCCTTCTTTCGGAAGTTTCGGACATTGAACGATTGTGCGGACGCATAGGAGCGGAACGGGCCAATCCGCGCGACCTGTATTCCCTGAAACAGTCGCTTTTAAAACTGAAGGAAGCGCCTTTTTTGGTCAAAGACCAGGATTGCATTCTGGTAAATGAATCGACCGCCTCTTTTTCCGGGAATGAATCGATAATCGAACAGCTGGATAAAGCGCTGCGGGACGAGCCACCCCTGTCCTGTACGGAAGGAAATATTTTCAAGCCCGGCTTCAGTTTGGAACTCGATAGCTTGTTGGAAGGTGCTCGTGAAGGCAAGGAGTGGATTGCTTCTTTACAGCAAAAGGAACGGGATCGCACGGGTATCAGCTCGCTCAAAGTGAGTTTCAATTCAGTTTTCGGTTATTACATCGAAGTGAGTAAGGCAAATCAAGATAAAGTACCTCCGGATTATATCCGCAAACAAACCTTGGTAAATGCCGAACGGTTTATCACCGAAGAGTTGAAGAAATGGGAATCCGTTATTCTTTCCGCCGAAGAAAAGACGACAAAGTTGGAATCCATTCTTTTTGATGCTTTACGTAAGGAAATGGCATGTCATCTGGAGCGGTTCCAACAGATTGCCGACGGCGCCGCCCTATTAGATTGTTTGTGCAGTCTGGCGGAAACCGCTATCCTAAGGAATTATGTCAGACCGGAAGTAAACAATTCCGATGAACTCCGCATTGAGGAAGGCCGTCATCCCGTCATTGAAAACCTTGATTTTTCCGAAGATTTTGTTCCAAACAATCTCGTTATCCGTAACAGCGGCGAGTTCATCCATCTCATTACAGGCCCGAACATGGCGGGTAAGTCCACCTTTCTGCGTCAAACCGGGCTTATTGTACTGATGGCTCAAATGGGTTCGTTTGTTCCGGCCAAAAGCGCTTCTATCGGTTTAGTGGATCGTATATTTACCCGAGTGGGGGCATCAGACCGATTATCACGGGGGCAGTCCACTTTTCTTGTTGAAATGCAGGAACTTGCCAATATCCTGAATAATGCCACACATCAGAGTCTTATCCTGCTCGATGAAATAGGCCGCGGCACCAGTACCTTTGACGGCCTCTCCATTGCTTGGGCTTTGGTGGAGTATCTTCACAATACTTCCACCGTGTCGGCCAAGACCCTTTTTGCCACCCATTATCATGAGTTAACGGATATCCCGTTGGTGCAAAAAGGGGTTAAGAATTACAATATCGCGGTAAAAGAATGGAACGATAAGATTATTTTTCTGCGAAAGATTATCGAAGGGGCTTGCGATCATTCTTATGGGATCCAAGTGGCGCGTTTATCGGGCGTACCTGAACCGCTCATTGTACGCGCTAAAGAAATACTGAAAAATCTCGAAGCCGCGGAACTTACGGCGGATCATAAACCCGCCTTGGCCAGAACCGTGAACCACAAGGAGCGTTGCCGGCAGGAAGCCGCCGTATTGCAGCTTACACTGTTTGACCCGACCTTAAATAAGGGGGTTGTGGAACTCATTCGCGGGTTGGATTTAAACACCCTGACTCCTCTTGAAGCACTGAATACCTTATCGGAAATAAAAAAGAAAGTGGGATAGGAAAATGAATAAATTGGTTCGTTTCGGCGTATCCTTGGAAAGCGATCTGCTCAAAGCCTTTGATACTGTCGTCCGGCAGAAAAAATATCCTACCCGATCCAAGGCCATTGCCGATCTGTTACGCAAGGAATTGTCGGAAAGGGCATGGGATGAAAACCGGAAGGTATTTGGAATCATCTCCCTGGCGTATGACCATCATAAGCGGCTTCTTGTAAACCAGCTCCTCCATATTCAGCACGATCATCATCATCAAATTTTAACTTCACAACACCTGCATATCAATCACCATGTTTGTCTTGAAATCATTGCGGTTTGCGGACAAGGAGGTGAAATCAAAGCGCTTTTTAACAAACTGAAGGCGCAAAAGGGGGTTTTGCATGCCGCCTTTACTGAGTCCATGACCGTGGAATAGATCCCGATATGGATTCTCTGGATATCTGAACGACGACCGGCATTTTAAATGAAATGCTACGCTCCCGGATAAGGGAATAATTATTTTTCCGTTACCCGGTGTTAACGGACCAAACAGGGAGGCCCTTATGGGTGACAAATACAAACGTAAAAAATTCTTCATTAACCGACGTCTTCAAGTGCGGTATATGGTGTCGCTCCTTATTCCCATGCTTTTACTCATTTTGTTCATCGGCCTGGTGATGTATTATTCCCAATACAAGTTCCTGATTGCCACCACCAAGGAAATGGGACGCGAATTAAAGAACGTCATCATCACCAATCAGATGTATGTAGAGGATGTGAACGACCGTAACGAAAAAACCGTTCTTGAATTGAAGGAGCGGCTCGACCGGTACTCCGGAGGCGATCAAGCTTTTTCCAACGCCATGCTTCAGACCGCCTACAAAATCCTTTTTTTAGGACTTTTGGTCGTCATGATGGAACTGGGTTTTCTGACCATCTTCATTTCCCATAAAATTGCGGGGCCGGTATATCGGTTTGTCAAGTTTGCAGAGGGGATACGGGCCGGGGACATGACCTCCCGGATTTATCTCCGCAAGGGAGACGAACTCGTGGAGGTGGCGGCGGATTTCAACCAGACCGGCGATTTTCTGCAGGCATCCTTTCAGCGGACTTTTTTATTATGTGATGGATTATTAAACGAAGCTAAAAAAGGAGGCGATGCCTCTCAGGTGGCGCGGTTGACGAAAGAATTCGAAGAAATTCGAAATCGGATACGACTCAGCTAATCCGGTTTAGCCGGATCAAAGACCGTGCTGCATCCCGCAACACCTTTTCCGTAGCCTCCCATCCCATACAAGCATCGGTTACAGAGATCCCGTAGCGCAGATCCGCTTTCTTGGCAGCCATGGGCTGATGACCGGCCAAAAGATGGCTTTCAAGCATTACACCCACCAGACCGGTCGACCCGTTAACGCGTTGACGAATTACACTTTTTAGCACCTTTTCCTGGCGCTCATATTTTTTATCGGAATTGGCATGGCTACAGTCCACGATAATAGCGGGCGAAAGACCGGCCCGGTGAAGTGTTTCCGCCGCCTTCCGAACGTAAAACGGACGATAATTGGGTCCATGACGACCGCCGCGCAAAATAATGTGGGAATGAGGATTGCCTTTGGTGCGGACCAGAGAAGTGACCCCATGCTGGTCAATGCCCAGAAAACTATGGGCATGACGCGCAGACTCCATGGCATCCGCCGCTATCTGGAGATTACCGTCCGTGTTGTTTTTAAATCCTACCGGCATGGACAGGCCCGAGGCCATTTCGCGGTGAGTTTGTGACTCCGTGGTGCGGGCGCCGATGGCGGCCCAGGTAATCAGATCTGCGATATATTGCGGGACAATGGGATCCAACATTTCCGTACCGGCCGGTATGCCCAAGGAGGTAATGTCCAGCAGCAGACGGCGGGCAATCTTGAGCCCGGCTTCAATATCGTTCCGACCGTTCATATCAGGATCGGCAATGAGTCCCTTCCAACCGATGGTGGTACGCGGCTTTTCAAAATAGACGCGCATCACGATATAAAGTGTGTCTCCGAGTTCCAAGCGAAGGGCGTTCAATCGTTGCGCATATTCCAGGGCCGAAGCATCATCATGAATGGAGCAGGGACCCACAATAACCAGGAAACGATTGTCTTTGCCGGAGAGAATGTGCTTGACCGTGTCCCGGCTTTCCACAACCAAACGGCGCACCGGTTCTATGATGGGCAATAAAGTTTTCAGCCGTATCGGCGATATCAGCGGTTCTATCTCACGAACAAACAAATCCTGCGTGGAACGGATCATTGATCATCCTTTGGTGAGTCAGAGAGCAAATAGTGATATAAAAAGTCTTCAAATATCGGTACGGAATTCAAGTCAAGCCATTCCTGGGTTGAATGAGCCCCGCCACCCGAAAGGCCGGTTATGGCAATAGACCGGGTGCTTTTAACAAAATATCGGGCGTCTGTGGCGCCGTTCATCCGGCTTAAGACCACCTTGGGCGACAAATTACGCCGCATGGCATGGTAGAAACGGCGGATAGTGGGGTCTTTTTCCGATACGCTGACAAAAGGCGTCACAAAAAGCTTTTCCACACGACAGCCGGTTGCCTTTCGGATTTTCCGGAGGAGAATATCGACACGGCTTTTTTCGGTAAAACGGATGTTCAAGGTCATGGACGCCATCGCTGGCACCATGTTTCGAACCGTGCCGCCTTCGATAAGGGTGACTGCGCAAGTGTCGTGCCAGTTGTTTTTTTCCGTTACGCGAATAGGGAAACAGACCTTGAGCTTTTCCCGCGCAGCCATCAGCTTATCAATGGCGTTTCCGCCGCGCCAAGGGGCCGCCGAATGGCACGCTCGGCCGGCCGCATGGACCTTAACACAGAGAATCCCTTTTTGAGCAAGAGTCAGACGGTTCATATCACCGTCCAATACGAGAACAAAGCGACCGGTAAACCCTTTCTCCACCATCACCTGGGTCAATCGCCCTCCTTCCTCCTCATCTACCGAGAAGAAGGCACCCATTTTTACTTTTCCGTTTAACCGAATCAACAAGTTCATAACCACGGCAGCCGTTCCCTTGCAGTCGGATGCGCCGCGGCCGATCAGCCGTTTACCTTTGACAACAGGTCTAAAAAGCGAAGCCGGTGCGGACACAACGTCCAAATGCGTGTTCAGAAGAACATCGCTGGTCCGGCCCGCATGAGTAGCTGCATACACAATACGGCGGCCGTCGACTTGTACCACTTCCACAGAAACCTTATTTTTCCGCAGATAAGCGGCAACAAAATCGGAACAACGGTTCACTTCCGAATAATCCGCGGTAACGGAACGAAAAGACATGAGTTTTTGAATGAGTGCAATGGTTTTCATCATACTTACTCCATTAATTCAATAATGAGATCCCCGTTCTGTTCCTCGTCCCGAATGAGGAGTCCTTCCGGGGTTATGAACAAAGTGGCAAAAGGTTTGCCAAACAGCAGCGCTTCCACCCGGCGTACGGGGACCAATCCTTGGGCCGTTTGTATCTTGGCCAGTCGGACCAACTGAAGCGCAAACTCCGCAGACCGATAGGAGCCGATATGAAAGACCTTACCGGAAAGAGAATCGGCTAAAAGATCGTTCAGGTAGAACAGGGTAAGGCAGTATTGCCCGATATGGTTGCTTTCCAGGGTGTGAAAGGGGCCTTTTTGCAGGGGGACACCGGATTGACGGAGACGTTTACCGTTACGCTGCACCTCCACATTGGCCCCCTCGGGAATGAAGCGGATGTTCGTCTCGTAACGGCCGCTTTTGTCCGCATTGTTCCGGAAATCGTATTGTGATTCACCGTGATAGGAAAGCGGGAGTCCCCGTTCGTTCAGGCAAAGCGTGGAACGGCCCTCTGCAATAAGCTGGGCATTACGTACAAAAAGCGTTTCCGATAAAACCAGGGACGGACGTTTCTCTAAAAGGGTATCTCGCAACATGAAACGGCAGAAGCCTGGCGATGCATCGCCCATCTGAATGGAATAAGTATAAATTTTTCCTTTTTGATAGGGCAGTACGGCAGAGAAAAGAACTATCGGAAAAAAAACCAGGAGAATCAAGATATGGAACAAAAAAGACATGATTGGAAAATAACTTTGTGGAACCGGGCCGGACAAACCTTTGATGGGTCTTATCGACCAAGCGTATTTCAAGGAGGGGATGACCGAAGCCGGTATAAGATGATTTTATTTTCTTTCCCATATAACCCCTCGTTTCCGGCAAAACAACCCATCGGCTCGAAACGACTGCGGTCGCCATCCACCCCATCCACCTCGGACGTCAGAAGAATGGTGCGACCCTCGGGGTTCTGTAAAAAAATCTCGATTTCATTAATGGAACGAATCCCAAAACAAAGGTAATCCGGATAAATATGCTTAAAGAGCCGGACCGATGGACCGCAAAACAAAAGAAGGGCTTCAGGCGGACCGAGCCGCGAAACCATTTCCGCCATTTCCCTCTGCGGCGGCAGGCGACGCCGGTTTTCCACCGATTGTTCGAGCGAAACAAGCGAAAAAAGCAGAATCAGAAAGACCACAACCGTTTGTTTAAGCCACAAAAAGGCCATCCGTTCCAGTCCGACAGCCATGAAAATAACGGCTGCTGCTTGAGAGAGAAGAGTGGCGGACGAATTCAATAGATTGCCCTGAAAAAAAATCCACAAGGTGTAGGGAAGGATGAAAATAGGAAGATAAAGTACTTTAAGCACCGGACGAAGCGAGAAGAGGAAAAAAAGAAGAGAGAGTCCTGTGACCAGGGTAATCATGCCGGCCCGAAAGGGATGAACCGAAAAATCAGCCCCAAATCCGGCTTGAAAGAAATTCCATAGAAAGGCGACCCCCTTGGCCGGAATAGAAAAAGCTTCGCTGGACAAGGGCGGCAGGTAGGTATAACTTCTCAGTCCAGCACCCACACTGATGATGTCTCCAATAGAAACGGTAAAGAAAAAGGGTATGGCCCAGACGCTGAACCCGGCGATCACGCCGTTCAAGGATTCCAAGAAAATAGTGGGCCGCTTCAGCCGGATATAACCGTACAGCGCAAACCCAAAGAGTGTGGGCAGAAAGAGAATCGCTGCGCCTTCAATACCGCTCAAGAGCGAGAGAAAAAGGGCGCCGGCGTAAAGTCCTAAGAAGCGCGTCTTTTGACGAAGATATGTCGGGAGCAGCAGGCTGCGCAACAGCATTCGGAGGCCGAAAAAAAAAGGAAAGAGCAAAAAAGCATGGTAAGAAGGCCGTACCGCCGCTATCCAAAGTCCGGGATGGAGCGTATACAATACCAGAGCCAAATAGGCCGTTGTTATGCCGTAACAACGTCGGGTGAGTTGGAAAAGGGGAAAAACCGCAAAGGCGGCGGATAACAATCCCGGCAGAATAAGGGAAAGCGCGTCTGATATCCCGACCAAGGAAAAAAGCCGTGCAAAAAAGAGATAGACCGGAAATCCGGGCAGATGGGGTTGGAGCGCAGTCAAATCATATTGATGAAGGGCCAGTGCAAAATTGACGCTTTCCGGCCCATCCAACAAGGGGCGGCAGGACAGGAAACGCGAGAGCAAAATGACCGCGACAAACCCCCAAAGTATCCAGATGGATTGCCGGGTCAGCCGCAAATCGAGGGTGGAAGTCCCTTTTGACAAGATGTTCATGGCTTCAAGCAATGAAGTTGATCTTCAACAAAGCCTCCATACGCCTTTATCTGGATTTGTATTTCCGTTTCATCCCATTCCAGGACCTTCCCCAACAGGCGCGCGCACAGGTCTGCGGCGGCGCGTCCGTTATCCGGCGCCTTAAGGAAAATATCGGTTCTAAGCCGCATAAAATCCGTGAGGTTCGCAAGCAATTCGTAACGGGCTGCATAGACAATTTCCGCAAGAATAAAGGGCAGACCAGGAACCGCGGGCCGGGCAAGCAATGCGTCATTTTGTATCATATTATGTATTTTAGCTGCTTGAGTGCCGTATCGAGTGTTCAGATGTACGTTCAGCGCGTCCATGGAAACGTTACCGGAAAGAGGGGTCTCGACAAACGGTGTCCGGCGAGTGACACAAGGCCGGACCTGTATTTTCAAATCCTTGAGTGGGCCGTGCAGCAAACGATCCACCATTTTTTCCGCCATATTGCGGTAGGTTGTCAACTTACCGCCGCCGATGTAATAAGCCCCTGAAGGACCCTGAAATATTTTATCCTGACGCGATACCGTACTGGCACTACCGCCTGATAATACCAGGGGTCTCAGCCCGGCAAAGACGCTTACCGCATCCGATGTTTTTAAATGGTAACCTGGAAACAGCCGGTTGACTAAAGCCAGAAGGGAGCGTACGTCCTCCTTATCTGCCAGAACCGAATCCAGGTCTTCATGATAATCCGTGTCCGTTGTTCCCACCAAGGTCCAACCGTCCCAGGGAATGATGAAGATAATACGCTTATCCTCATTGGAATTAACCACGACCGCATCCTGCACCGGCAGCTTGGCGTTGGGCACCACCAAATGGATTCCTTTCGTCAGGCGGAGCAGAGACCGTTTTTTCCCTTCCAATCTTTCATAAAGCGCATTGGACCACGGCCCGCCCGCGCAGACAAGCGCGCGGCAGGGAATGTCGAATTCCTCTCCTGTCAATCGATCGCATACCCGGACGGAATCGATGCGTCCGTTCCGAGGAGTCAGGGAAAGCGCCTCCATATAATTGACGGGATAGGCGCCATGGCACAGGCCGGAGACCACATTTTGCCTCACCAGTTCCGCATCATTAACACGGCAGTCATTGTACATTAAGGCGCCGGTTAATCCGTCGGTGTTCAACGCAGGCTCTCGCTTCAAAGTTTCTGGAACCCGGAGTTTCCGGTGAAGACCATGATTGCGGAACAGGGCCAGCGCGTCATAGAGCCAGAGTCCCAGGTCCATAAAATGAATGTTAAACCGATCGGTACGATAAACCGGAAACAAGAAAGGGGTATTCTTGACAAGTTGAGGATGAAGCGCGGTCAGAAGCGCCCGTTCCCGGCCGGATTCGTATACCAGAGGAAAATCGAGATGTTCAAGATAGCGCAATCCGCCGTGGATGAGTTTGCTGCTGCGGGAGCTGGTCCCGGAAGCAAAATCGTTTTTCTCCACCAGTCCGACCCGAAGTCCCCGCAGGGCACTGTCGCGGACAATGCCCGCTCCGTTGATGCCGCCGCCGATAACCAGGACATCCACCCCCTTTTTCAGTTCCTTCTTCAGAGTTTCGCGTAGAGGATAAAGGGCCATGGTGGAAAAATAACTATTTCCATTTGAAAATAGAACGATTCCCTTTCTTTCCGGCCCTACCGAGGTCTTTGCCTTTTCCGGCCGCAGAGAGGTATTTTATCATTCCTTTATGAAAGCCGTATCCATACCCCCCGAAGCTTTGCCCGTTTGGCAAGGGTTGTTTAAAGCAGTCGACGATTTCAAGGCCCTCCGTCCTTGGGAATGGATGACGGACCGCCACCTTTTCGGCATCCAAGACCCTAAAAGCGGTATTGTGGGGTATTGCTCCATCATGGGCCATGCCCGGGATCTTTACGGCCTTGATGTGCTGTTGGGGACGGATGGGTTGGAGGTTTTTTTAGATAGGATGGAAGCACCGCCTGAGATCTCACCCGAAGATTCCATTCTTGATTGGAAATCCCTACGTCTGAGTTTTGAAAATAAACGTACCCTGTCCCGTGAGGATATGGACCTCCTCAATGCGGTGGGACTTAAATTCAAGGGTGCGGGTCAGTGGCCCTTGTTTCGCAGTTTTCGGCCCACCTATTTTCCCTGGTTCTTGACCCTGCCGGAGGCGCGTTTTCTCACCCTTGCTTTGGAACAAACCTGTGCTTTTTCCTCCCGTCATCGGCAATCGCCGGATGATATCCGGATGCCGCCGGGCGTTGAAAAATATCTCTGTCTGATTCCGGAAAAAAGAGAAAACGGTCTTTTCTTCCGTGAAGAGTGGCGAGAACCGGATACCCTCTCCGTACCAAAGGAGGTTTCCCTCCGGTTGGAAGAGTCGAGAGTACGACGTATCAATCTTATGCCTTTCCT
Source organism: Elusimicrobia bacterium RIFOXYB2_FULL_49_7 (assembly GCA_001800515.1). Next base: position 71,464 of record MGVN01000051.1, read on the forward strand.
GAAAACGGGCTGGGAAATGGACCTTCTCACTCTGCCAAATCCCTTCCAGGATTCTCCGGAAGCACGCCCTTATTTTCCGAATCTGCTGATTGCGGCGGATCCGCAAGACGGTCGCTGTGCAGGGCAGGAAGTTCTTGCCAACCTCGGTTATGAACAGGCGCTGGCCGAACGTTTTCTTTCTCTCATGGAAAAAAGCGAGGGCCGTCCCGCCTTTCTCCGTTTGCACGAAGAGGCCAACTGGGATTTCCTGGCTCCTCTGTTCGATCGCCTTTCGCTTCCTATGGAACGGTGCGCAAACCTGCCCGCCGTGGATGAGATCTATGCTTACTTAGAAAATAATCTTGGTGATCTCTATTCGGTCTGAAAAACAGCGAATATACGTTGATTTGCTTTTTATTTGAAAACCAAAGCGATTGTTTTTTATCTTAATGCGTCTCGGAAATTATCAGCGCCCGTAACTCAGCTGGTAGAGTATTTCCTTTTTAAGGAAAGAGCCGTTGGTTCGAATCCAACCGGGCGCACATAAAAAGGGCTCGTATGAAAATACGGCCCTTTTTTTATGACGAATTTGCCAAGCCGAGAACAAGGTCAGCGAGTCGCTGAAATCTTGAATTTCTTCATTTTCCGATAAAAAGTGGCTTCGGATATTTTTGCTTCGCGCGCGGCCCAGCGAATAATGCCATTGTTTTTTTCCAACAGTTCGATGCAATGTTCCCGCCGCAACGCACGGGGATTATGAAGCGGGACCTTGAGATTACCGGTTTTTTTGCGGTCTCCCTTGTTTGGTACCTCAATGTCGAAATTTTCCGGTGGAATGACATCCTTAACCGAATACAACATTGCTTTCTGAATCACGTTTTCCAGTTCACGGATGTTACCCGGCCAATCATGTTCCATCAACCGCTGAAAGGCGGCGGGAGTCAATCTTTGGATGGAACGGTTGAATTTTTTATTGTAATGTTTGAGAAGGTAAATACACAGATCCGGAATGTCCTCTTTCCGGTTACGCAGCGGCGGCAAATGCAGGGAGACCGCATCCAGCCGATAGAAGAGATCCGCGCGGAAGAGACCTGTCTCTACCAGCTCCTTTAAATCACGGTTGGAGGCAGCGACAATCCGTGTGTCGATCTTGATTTCCTGGTTGCTGCCCAGGCGAGTCAACGTAAAATCCTGAAGGAAATGAAGCAATTTCACTTGAATATCAAGAGAAAGATTCCCAATCTCGTCTAAAAAAAGCGTGCCGCCGTGGGCGGTTTCCAATTTGCCCGCCCGCGACTGAATCGCGCCGGTAAAGGCCCCTTTTTCGTGTCCAAAGAGCTCGCTTTCCAGAAGGCTTTCGGGCAGTTCGGCACAGTCTACTTTGACGAAGAGACCGTTCTGAAACGGACTGTGTTCATGAATAAATCCGGCCATCAATCCTTTTCCGGTCCCGGTCTCTCCCTGGAGCAGAATCGATGCGGATGAATGGGCCGCGATCAAGGCTTTTTCCTTGAGCTGCTGCATAATGGCTGAATTACCGATGATTAAAGGAAAGGAGGGACGTTCCTTTTTCAGCAGGGATTTTAAGTGATCCCGATCCTGAATGATTTGAGCGCGCTGTTTTTCCAGGGTCAGAATGTTCTGGCGGAGAGGAGAGACGTCGAAAAATTGGAGCGTATAATGAAATTTACCGTTGGCATAGGTGACTCGATGATCCAACAAGGGATGAAACTGAAAAAAGTTCTGGGTATCATTTAAAAAAGAAACCTCCGGGAAGGCGGTTTCGCTTTCCCGTGTCAGGCGATACCCGCATATGTTTTTTATTCGGATGACGCTTTTTTGCTGTACATGGAGGTATTGTATTCCCACTTTCTTTTCAATGGGGTCTGTGTCACGAAAGGTGATTTCCAGATGGTCGTTCAGAAAAAAGAAAAAAGAGGAGCCTCTTTTAATGATTTCCAAGCGATAAGGACCCGGCAGGAATGTGTTGTCGAATGCTAATTCGTGGGCTGTTTCCCCCTGCTTTTTGAATTTAAATCGATGATTTAATGCGTCGGGACCAATAAGATAACCTTGATAATCCGGAAAAAGGTAATCCTCTGCGGAATCGCCGTTAAGGATCATGCTCGGGGGGGCTCCTTTTTCGACGTCAAGTTCAAGGACGAATCGATAATCGAATTGGATGGTGTCGATATGAGGTACCAATTCCAGGAGTCCTCTATCGCTTGTTGCGTCGGTTGTCCAGACAATGCCGGTAGAGTCAGGGGAGAGATGGGTTGAATCAGGAAGAAGGCCGGCATAATTATTTTGAAGACCCGTGGGTGCAGGAGAAAAGAGAAGATGCCACGGCAGGCGTCGGACATCGTTGGCCTTTATCCCGGTATTACTAATAAACGAGAGAGGGTTGGGGCTTATCCATTTCTCAATAGGCGTACCAAGAATTTTATCCGGAGAAGAAAAGGCGGACGGAAAGTAGGAGAGAAATTTGGTATTAAACCCGCAAAGAAGCCCTTTTGTATCGACCATGGCAAACGGATTTCGCCCTACCAGACTTACCGTCTGGGCCAAAGCCCTGAAACGGATGATGCCGAAAAGACCGAAGCCCGATAGATTTCTTAAATGAAGCGTGGAGGCAGGAATATGAGAGTAAAAACCATAACCTTGTTCCGTGTGCTCAAACATATTCTTAGAGTGAAAAGCATTATCCGAACGAATAAGTGAATCGATGGTAATGTCTTTTGTTTCCGACAAATCAAGTGCCAATTCATGCAGATGACGATCAGGAGGCAGGAAATAAAGCGTATCAATTTTTTTGTTAAGAATAAGATTTTGGTTAAAATCTTCAACGTTTTCCTGGCCGCCGATATCACAAATAATTCCATCTGCATCCAAGCGAACAAAGATATCCCAGCTTTTTCTGATGAAATCCCTTATCACCGGAATTCGAGGTTCAAGCTCTTTAAGAAAGACGTCTTCTTTTTGCATGATGATAGTTTTATTTAAAAACAGAAAACAATTCCGAGTCTATCATAATTCTAACACTAACCTATTAAATATCTTGCAATATTAATAAAGAGTTTGAGTAAATATAATACAATTTTATGTTAATATGTTGAGAATTAATACATTCTAACATTTAGAATTTTTTATTTGATTTTGGTACAGATATTGCATATTATTACATAGGTGATATTGCATTGTCGATAATGAAGTTAGAGGAAATCTCAATTTTAAGGAGGAACGGCATGAATCATCAACAGCATCAGAGACGTAATAAAGGTTGGCGTCTGTTTTTGGCCACCTCTCTTTTCCTGGTCAGCGTTCTATTCTCTCAGGATGTCAAACTGTTGGCGGGTTTTGAATATGATGACATGCAGACGTGGACCGGCTGGAGCGGTACAGCCATCAGTGAGGGGACAAGTGCCATGGGTGGGAGTTATGGCACCCTGTTTCAAGGGGATGCAACCGAAGGGGACTGGGCTGTAGGGCGAGACATTTCCAGTGATGCGGTGAGTTGGTATTTAACGTCACCGGCGGTTCCGGATAATCCTCTTATTTATCTCTATGGTAAGATATTTTATACCTTCGGTTTTTTAGAGAACTGGCTGGGTGCAGATTGGTCGGGTTATGATCGGATGCGCATTGATATCAAGAGTACCTTGGATTCGTGCGTGGTTTGGCTTTCCCTTCAAGACGAACTGACCTCTCCATTTATCATACGGCGGTATGTGGTACCCATGAATGAATGGGTGACGCTGGAATTCAATTTAGCGGATGCGTCCAAGGAAATTCAGGTGCCTCTTTCCGGTGCCGGGACAACTTACTGGGGGGTTGATACCTTAAAAGGGCGTCTGCTGAACTTAAGCCGGATGGCGAACTTATCTGTGAATGTTCCCCATTTTTATCATAGCCGTGCGCAACATGTGATAGTGGATAATTTGCGATTATTGAAGGCGGGAGTGGATGAGGGGACCTCCCTGACCGTTCTTCGTGACACCACTGCCTTCCAGACGGTCCAGGAGCTTCCGCCTCAGAGTCCGGTCTGGACGAATAAATATACAGGTGCAAGAAACACGGAGCCTTTAACGCTGGGAGAGCCTTCGGTCATTGACCGGAGTTCGGCCAATATATCCTATGCGCAGTTTTCCGGGATGCCTTATGCCATCAGTGCGGTGGATAATGATCATATCATCATGGGCACCACGATTTTCGGGAATGCCCTGATGAGTGTGAATGGCGGGGAGAGTTGGACCAGTGCGGGTATGATGCACAGCTACAATGCGCCCGGCAATATGTTTACCGGAGCCGGGGATGATTTATTGGGTTTTTACACGGAAAGATGCGGTGGCGGTGGTGTTTCCTCTGCCATGTATTTCCGTCGTCTCCAGTTTAACGGTACCGGTTGGCAGATTACACCCTATAAAATGATTACGCCGAATTCCTGGCATTGTGCAGAATGGAAAGTGAACGGCATCCGATTACCGAACGGCCGGATTTGGATGTTGTCCGCCCATGAAACACGCTATAGAGGGATATGGATGCGGGGTTGGTATTCGGATGATGAAGGGGAAACCTGGCGTTGGCCGAATGCTTCCGGCTTAATGGATGCCGAGGCATTGCGGAGTTACGGCACCCGTCATGGCAACCTGACCGGCGCGGAATGGTGGGTGGATAATTCCGATGCATGGGAATATGAAGGCAAGACGGCTTCTTTGGGTACCATTACCACTTCTTTGAATTTCAGCTCCTTTTTTCCGATGCTGGTTCCCTATGGGGATGAAGTGGCCTGTTTCTGGCAGGACGCCAATAGCAACACGATTAAATGGTCTCATTCCGATGGTACACGCTGGACCGCACCAACAACTTTGTTAAGCAGTATGACCAGCCGTCCGTCCGGAGCGGTTTATCATGAGGCCACCGGTAATATTTATTTTGCTAATGGCCAAAAGATTTACCAGTTTGACGGTACTCATACCCCGGTTGACATTACCCCCGCATTATGCACTGGTCATATCCTGTCACTCAGTGGAAATCTGCTGATGAATGTATGGAAAGAGCAGAGCGGGGTACAGTATCTCATCCGTTATTGCACCAAAGAACTTCCGGATGGGGTCTGGAGCGAAGCGCATACGCTTGCCACAGAAGATGTGAGCTGCTATTTGACCTCCACCCAATCCGCGCCGGAGAACTTCTTTCCCGTGGCTTGGGCTTTTACGGGGTCAACAACCAAATGGATTAAATTCCAACGCATTCCGATTGCCGGAACCTCTGCGAATAAGCAGCAGGCGAATGTTCAACGCGCTCCCTTCCTGGAGGTGAGCCCCAATCCTTTCTGCGGGCAAACGGTTTTTCAGTATCAGGTGCCTAAGGCAGGTGCAGTATCGTTCAAAGTGTATGATCGCTGCGGTCGGTTGGTGGAGTCGCTGTTGGAAGGCAAGCAGGTCTCAGGTGCGCATCAGGTGAAATGGGATGCCCGTCATTTGGCGGCAGGCCTTTATGTGGCCAGAATCAAAGCGACAGGCCTGAATTTGTCCAGAAAAATCATTATTGTGAAATAAAGGAATGCATGGAAAGATCTTCTATATAAAAAACAAGGGAGAAAAAAAGATGCATAATTATCGGATAAAGCCAGCCTATGACACGACAGCACTACTGATGGCATTGTTTTTCGTTGTGTCCGGTTGGACAACGGAAACTTTGCTGTGCGGTTTTGAGCAGGCCGAATTGTCCACCTGGCCCATCAGCATTGCTGCGGGAAAAGGAGACACGAATGAGATTGGGTATGTGGGTCCACCGGATGTCAGTTTTATTGTACGGCATGATGCAACACAAGCGACGCAGGGAGAATGGGCTCTATGCCATGAAATATTTGCCAGTAATCCCCCAACCAATAAATTAATCCGTTTTTACGCAGGTTTTTATCAGGATTGGTCTTATATCAGTGCGAATCGTCTTTTGGATTCAACACGTTTGGGTTTTTGGGAGTACAATGGTCCTATTGATAATAAAGTAAAATATTTTTGTAATTTATTTGGTCTTTTCAGAGTGATTGATAAGCTACCGGCAGAAGTGCAGGATTGGTCTGCTTATGACTATCTGTATTTCGACGTAAAAAGTATGGCAGCTAAAGCCTATTTTTGGGTAAGTTTCGAAGGAAAATACCGGCCTTCTAATACGGTTCTTTTTGAAGTGGATTCCGGACGCTATTACACGCTTTGTGTTCCCATTAAAAAAATGGCTTGGGTTGACGATGAAGATATGACGGACGTAAAGAATTTAATGATTATGTTGAGAGACGTGAAAGGTCCGACCGCCATCTTCATTGATAATATACGGCTGGCCACCCGGGAAACAGTCCCTGTTTTGCCGGTGATTTATCCGCATGAACAAGTTTTTTCTCCCTATCTGTTGACCACCTATTACCAGCCACCTGCCGCACCGCCGCCAACACCTGTGGTTTTAAATCGATCCACAGGCCCGATTACGCCATCCTTGCCATTATTGGTGACCAATCAAAGCACCAATAATTATCGGGCCGGTGCGTTAGTACATGGTATCGTGTCATGTGATAATGAACGATATGCCGTGATCGATCGTCTTGACAATTACCGCTATTGGGCTTCACCGCCGGAACCGAACAGCAATCCCGGAGGAAGCCATTGCTGCCCCGGTTGGATTGCCAGTCTGGATGCAGGAACAACATGGAAATCGGATGCAACCGCCGGCGGTTATGCTTTACAGTTCTCAACTCTATGGGAAAACGGGGGCACCGTACAAGCCACGGCCGAATCGGATAATTTGCTGCGCGGCTACGGTTATTTCTTGCCCATGGGTTGGTGCGGTGATTATGCGCCGGGCAGCGGTTTTAATATGTTTAATTATTTTTTCCGTTTGCAACCAGGGCAAGCTAATTGGGAAGTCTATCCCCATTTTACTTATAGTGTGGCTCCTGCCTATCCCAACAACATCATTGCATCCGATGCGCCGCGCGGGTGTATGGGTAATATTTGTTTTACGGTATTGCCCTCGGGTCGGATGTGGTGTTCCATGTTGAGTAATCATCTTAATCCGTTGAAAGGGAGTTGGTCACTTTATGCTTCCTATTCGGATGACGGCGGTATGCGTTGGCAATATCCAAAGAAAAAAATATCCGGTATCTTTGAACCTGGGAAAAGTGATGCTGTTGTTGCGGAAGATCGTGCTAATCCTGCTTCTTTAGTCCCCTACCAGGGAAAGGTTTTATGTTTGGTTTATAATCCTACCACTCTTTATTATACCATAGGCGATGGTCAAACCTGGACAAACCTGACTCGGGTATGGGCGGTGGGTTACGATAAAAATGTAACTTCCACTGTTTCTTATAAGGATAGCGTTGTCTTTGTCGCTCTGGTCGGCGGTATGGTCATTAAAATTTCAAAGGATTCAATCATATCGCAAACAGTAGGTAGTGCTTCGACCTTTCCTCGTTTGACCCTGGTCGGGGAGCGATTGTGGTATTTACGGACCCGTGCGGATTCCATCTATTGCCGGAAGTATTTCATTAATGAGAATCGCTGGACCGATGAAACGCTGCTTTTCTGCACGGAATCAACCATCGTGAATATGAA
>MGVN01000052.1:0-3980 GCA_001800515.1 Elusimicrobia bacterium RIFOXYB2_FULL_49_7
GCCGTCGTTGGAATCAATGCCGTTTTGACTGACATAGTAAGTGGTGCCTGCCACACTGTTGCAACATGCAAAAATCCAAGTTGCCAACCACAATGCCCACATACCGTTGCAGATGATATGAGAGCCACTTGAATTATCGAACACTGTTAGAACTTTTTTTAGAGACATAAAATACCCCTCTTTTTTAATTGAATATTGATTTTTCTACTGTATTCTTAATATTTTTTGAACTAAACTTTGTTTTTGTGTTTTTAGTTTTATAAAATAAATTCCTGATGCAAAGCTTTTTGTATTCCAGCTGAAATTATATTCACCCTCATTTTTATAACCATTGTATAGTGTTTTAACAAGTTTTCCAGAAATATCAAATATATTTATTTCTACCCGACTCTTAAACGGTAGTTGATATCGAATAGATGTTAGATTATAAAAAGGATTAGGAAAACTTGACAAAGTAAATGTAAGTTTCTTACTTGTATTGCTATTATGAACCTTTGCACCTAAATTGGAATCAATATTAATTGAAAATGTTTGTGATACTGTATCTGAATTTGCATCTGTAACTTTTGTTGTAAAAACAAATTTACCAGTATCGGTAGGTATCCCAGTTATTTCACCATTAGTAGCAAACGTTATCCCTGTTGGTAAATTACCTGATTCAAGTGAGTAGCTGTATGGTTCTAAACCACAAGCTGCCTCTAAAACAGCCGAATAGAAATTATTTTGCACACCTTTCTCAAGTGAAGAAGTGGAAAAAATTAAACTATTGCCAGAAGGTACTCTAAAATAACGAACCCACCCGTTTGTAGTCCATGGATTTGCAACAGATTGATCCCAGAATACACATGCGTAAGTAGGAGGACCAACCATAGGGGCTGCAAGCTGATTTACACCTTCAGTTTCAACTGCAATTTGAACAGGAGATTCCCAAATACCATTCTGGTACTTTCGGTACTTTACATAATAACTGTTCGTGTTATACTCAACATAAAAACAAAAAACAGAATTACCACTTGCAGTTAAAATGGATCTCGTTATAAGACTATCCTGAACCAGTGTATCTGCAATCCATGTTCCATTTTCAAGATGATTGACGACAAGATTTGTAAGTGACCAATTTCCACCTTTAGCAAGAAAGATTTTATTTCCTTCAATTGTTGTTGCAGTTGCTGCAAAATAGGGATTTCCATATTTTTCCCACCAACACCAAGCAGGAATATCTCTGGTGGCACCCCAGCTTGTTCCATCGTGTACCATCCATGTGCGACAATCATATGAGAAAACCGCAACACTATCGCCATAGGATACCATTAAATGCCCTGGAATTCTTGTTCCTGGAAATAAAAGTGTATTTTCAGGAACTGGATCTATGCCTGGTTTATAAAAAGATCTGGGTAAAGGTTTATCAGCATCTTTGACTGGCAGAAAAGTAAATCCATCGTCATCTGAATATTTTGCCATAATAACAGTTCCATGACCATCAGTATTGGTTGTCCAAATGCGACCTGAAGGCATTCGAAGGGCATGTGACCATTTCGGGCAACACTCTATTTGGTCAACAACGGCAAACCTATCCTCGACCCAGCCCGAACCTGTAAAGGCTAGCCTTCTGAAAAATAAATCAACAACACCATGGTATGAAGAGCAATTCTGAGTTCCTAAGAAATAAAAATCACCATTTGCAAAATCAGAAGTGCCGTGGGCTCTTGTATACCAGTGCGTAAAATAGGTTGGCCTACTTTCTCCTTCGGTAATTCCTCCCCAAGTAGCTCCTCCGTCAAAGGAACCCAAAGCAACAATAGAACCTGTTCCATCGTCATCAGAACCTGGTTTTGCTACAATGGCATCTGGTACCTCTGCTTTCATAACAACCAAAAGACGATTATTGTCATAAGCTACTATTCCCCGTCTGACATTTTGCTGATAAGTATGGCCTGCACCGCCAAAATGACCGTTTGAATTTGCATATCCCCATTTGCTGTTAACAATTGTTATTGGACCCAAGGTATCCACTGAAGTTAAAACTCGTTTAAGCTTTGTTTTATCACGTATTGTTTCAGGTTTAATGCAAACTTTTCGTCCAAAAGGTCTTATGCTTTCTTCCATATCAATACTCGGGTAGTCAGATGTTCCACTTCCTACTAAACGAATATCTTTCATTTGTAGTTCTGTACTACCATAAAACCCATTTATCTGTATAAGAAATCCCTGCATTTTATCAAGTTGTAACTCGCTTTGTTCTACCATATCTTTTAAGGGAAAATTACAAGTAACCCACTGACCTTTGGGTATAATAAAAGTACCAATTGCACTGAAACTTCCCTCATTATAAAAATATCTTTTATAATCGGAAGCATCTTTTACCCTAACGCCAAGTACGGCAAGGGTGTCGTGGCTATATACATCGAAACGCAGATAATTATAACTGGACCAATCGCGTGGTTCTGATGCTTTATAGGGAAGGATATCATCAATGATATTACAATACCGCTGCGCAAACCATTCTATACGATCATGATAATCATTCGCAGGTGGTTTAGCTGTAGTTGCGCCACTACAGGTTGAATCAATAAAAAAACTTGCCATTTTGTTTTCCATGCCAAACCCTATTTTAATAGGATACCCACCCTCGATACTCTCAGCAATAGTGACAACCGAGGTACATCTTTCTATAATTTTAGCTTCGGTCCATAGAGTGTCAACATTTACTTCTATGGCATGGGTTAGTGAACAAAGAGCCAGAAATATAAAAATAACAAAAGCTTTTAAAATTAATTTTTTATAATAAATCATAAATCAAATCTTTCAAAGTTAGAATATTTCAAAGTGTCTAACCACCTTTCCGTTATGGCATTAAAATAATTTTTATATCTCCTTATTTTTAAATAGGTAATGGCTGTTTTACATATTTTATCATTTTAAAAACATAATCTGTCGGATTTCAGTAATAGTCGGATTGCTGATGGCAATAAAAAACAAAAGAAAGAAAAATCCAAATAGACCATACGCATCTACTGGTTCTCGAACTTTTAAGGATTTATCTATTACCATAATCACTATTATTTAATAAAAAGCAAAAATCAAGCCTGTTTTAATCGGTTAATTGCCATATTTCTAACTTATTACTAATCAGTATATTTCTAAATATTTAATAAATTAGAATGATGTTATTATACTTTAATAAGAATTATTATGATACAATTTCGAAACAATATTGAGATTCTTGAGATTTAATCCAAACCCTATTTCAGAATCAGGCCATAGGCAATTAAAATAATATTGCCCTGCCCCCCCCCCCCAGAAAAAAAAAGGGGGGGGGGTATCAGCAGTAAATCACAGAGGAATAGTCCTACCGATCCCTTTTTCCAAGGCAATGTCAAATATTTTTCGTGCGATCATCATGTCCTCAACGGCCATTCCGACATTATTGCAGACAATGAGTTCGCTCTGATTTTCTCTTCCCTTTTTCAGACCGCCCAAAACCTCTCCGGTCTCTCCATATATGGTCGGCAAACCCCATGGATAGTAGCCGTAACCTACAAGAAGTTCATGCTGCGCAATTGAATCAAGAAGATATTTGTCAGCCCGTTTCATTGTGGCATCTTCGTAAAAAGTATGGCAGTCACTCGATATGATGGTCTGCCCCTTTCCGAACCATTCATTCTTGAATTTTGGATCCGGTTTCTGCGTGATGATGGCAGCAGAACAGACGACGTCGCATTTTGCAATTTGTTCATAAGAACTGGTTTTTATAATCTTTGCCTTGACATGAGATTGTTGTCTTTCAATAAGAGAATCAACCGCCTGTTCGTACACATCGATGACATAGATCTTTTCAAGTTCAGGCAGAGCTTTTTCAATAAGCTTGACATGCATATTTCCTTGGACGCCCGCCCCCACCATTCCGAAGGTTTTCGCCTTCAGATTGGCCAACTTTTTTGCGGCAGCAATCGCAACCGCGGCTGTTCTGACTTCTGTGA
>MGVN01000052.1:4024-12116 GCA_001800515.1 Elusimicrobia bacterium RIFOXYB2_FULL_49_7
TCATTAAGGATAAGAATGCCGGTGGTTTGAGAATAGCCATATTTCGTCCGGTTTTCCGGAAAGCAGGAGGCCCATTTCAGTCCGCAGGAAAACTGTTCGGGGATATAGGCCGGCATCGCATGCATCAGCGTATCACGCAGAGGATGCAGTCCTATTTTTGCAGGCATTTCAACGCTTCTTTTGCTGTATTCGATCATCGCTTTTTCGGTATATTCGATGATCTGGTCTTCGGTCAGGCCGATACTTCGGACTTCCGACTGCGTGAGACATAACATTTCCTGATTGATCCTGAGTTTGCCGTTTATCCAATTTCTGTATTCTTCTTTTGTCATGAGCATTACCTTAACCTTTCCTTTTCATTTTTAAACCGATAAACAATTAAAAAATAGACCTTCTAAATCCCAAAAATCAAATAAAAATATCCGCATCAACTCAGCAGGGGGAAAGGATTGGCGAAACAATCTCCCGGATCGCCTTTCCTATCGCGGTTTCCTGGAACAACGCTTGGTTTTCAAAGACAGGAAGATCCGCAGGGAGCGGAAAGCGAACCATCACGGAAAAACCACGGCAATCCCTTGCGCACAAGCGCGTCCAACCCCATTCTTAATGCCGAACAGGTGGCGCGAACTTATCACACGCGATAGAACGGGATATCCGGCCGGACCCGTTGGGTGTTTTCTTCCTCCTCTTTTGTCATCAGGGCCCAAAGAGAACGAACAATGGTTTTGAGTCCATCGGTATTCCCGGACTTGAGTGTGGCCTTACCCTCGGCAAGAAGATCGTTGGCGCGAATGCCATCCGACCATTTTATCTTATTGAATGTGATGAAAATATTATTAAAAATAGAGACCCAAAATCCGGGTTGATTGACAAGAATGGCATGGCGTAATACCGACAGTTTTTCCGTTAATTCAACGGCCGACTTGCGATCCCGCTCCTTAACGGACCGCTCCATCTCGGACTGCAGGCGATTCAGGTTTTCCCGATCCGGTTTTTCGCCGAATATCTCGACAATCTTTTTTGCGTGCTTGTAGGTTTCCTGTAAATCATTTTCCACCGAATTCCAGTGCGTATCCTGCAACAGCGTATCAATGCGCATCTGAATCTCATTCAAGCGGTAACGGATGCCGAACCCGGAATCCTCATCCTCCCGACGTGTACGGTTCAGATGGATAAGCGACACGACCTGTTCGCGAAGCCGCTGCCGTTCCGAAACACCGCGGTCATCGGACAAATCGGCCGATGCCGGCAAGGCCGAAAGACGCGACAACTCCTCCTGAAGCTCATCCACCAGGCATTGCTGGTCGATCAGTGCGGCCCGGAAGGAGGTCTTGAGCACATGTTTGATGGTTTCATCAATCGCCGGAAAAAAGGCCGAAACATCAATGCGCCGCGATTCGTCCATGGACAACGTAATTTCCACTTCACTGCCGGCCGCGACATCATGGCTTAATTGGGAGCCGTCAATCGCGATTTCGCCTACCATGACATTGCGTATCGGCCGGGTACTGTGAACCCCCTCACGCACGATGATTTTGAAACTGTCTCCGGCTTTCCCTTTATGCAAGGGAGCTTTGGTATGAAAGACCTTCTTGCCGATGGCCGGGAGCAATTCTCCCTTGGAAAGCAGGGGCACTGTGGTATGCCCCAATTCGTCGGTCTCGGCTTCAATACAAATATCATGCGGCAACGGCGGGTTGCTGATTTGAAGCCCTTGCAAGATGGAGAAATTCTCCGGCTCCGACGGGATCCGGTTCCCCGCCGCATCGGACATATAAACCGAGAATTCGTTAACCACCCCTTCAAATAAGGATAGCCGGAAAGAAGCCGTATCCCCGGTCAGGGCAATGCGTCCTGAAGCAAAGCCTTCATCCGACCGGACCACTTCGGCAAACAAGGATTCCGGCACATCCCCCCGCGTGGTCTGACGGTCAAAGCGCACGGTAAACGGCGCCTCGTTTTCCACAACCGTATTCGGGTAGTTGAATTCCATTTGGAGACGGGAAAACTCCCGTTTCCGTTTAGAGGCGGGAATGGGCCGGGTGGAGGCATACAGAGCCGCGCCCGCAGCCACGGCGGTCATGGGATCCATGGACACATTGATATTGGGCGACAACTCCGATACGATACGATTCCGGACATAGGGAATGAAGGTGGGGCCGCCGATAAGCAGAACATTCTTGATTTCCGATGGTTTGAGCCGGTTCCGCTTAAGCAGGTCGTGCGACAAGGAAAGGGAGCGATCCACCAGCGGTTTGATTAATCCTTCAAACTGAGGCCGCTCAATTTCGATGCAGATATCGAGATCCCGGCCTTCGTCGTCCTGGAGAAAAGAGGGATCATCGGGTTCAATAAGGACCTTGCTTTGGGAGGAAAGCTGAATTTTAGCCTGTTCGGCAATACGCTTCCAGGCGTTTTCAAGGCGCATACGCTTGTATTTATCCGCGAGAATGGCGTCAATTTTAAATTCCTGCCGGAGCCTCGGAACGATAATCTCATCCACCAACAGGAGATCCATATTCTTACCGCCCAAATGGTTGTCCCCTGATATATCAACCACTTTGATGATGCCCGAATCCGCATTCATGAGCGCGGCATCGAAAGTACCGCCGCCCATGTCGAAAACCAGCCAATGACCGTTAAAGACGTCTTCATCCATGATATAGGCCAATGAAGCGGCAATGGGTTCTTGGAGCAGTTCGCAATAGTCAAATCCGGCCAATTCCGCAGCACGCTGCGTGGCTTCAATCTGCACCTGATCGAAATCTGCGGGCACGGTCACCACCACGGCATTGAACTCATCATCCTTGACCGACGTTTTCAAGGTCCGGAGAATTTGGGCGGATAACTCTTCGGATGTGAAGGATTTCTGGCTGTTGGGAAAGGCGTACCGGACCTCGGTGCCCATCGTGCGCTTGAATTCGGTTTTGGTGTTTTCCGGATCAATGGTAAGCCGACTGTAGGCGGGATCACCGACCAACAGCTGGCCATGTTTGGTATAGTGCACGCAGGACGGCGTCGTATCCTTTTGGAGACGTTCGCTTTTCAGCATGCGGACCCGGCCTTTTTCAAAGCGGCACAGGGCCGAATTGGTGGTGCCGAGGTCGATACCGTAATCGATTTTCTGTCTTTGCATGGTTCGGGTCTTTCTTATTAACGGGCAAGATCAATGGCGGACATGGCCACTTCAATCTCGCCATGTGATATGATCCGTCCGTGGAATTTCACCTGCGGCCGCAGGGTCCGGAGAATCCGGCGTTCACCTTTTTGCATATCATCCACCGGAATGAAATCACGGACCAAAGCAGACATTCCGTCGTTATAAGACATCCCCGTGAGGTTGTGGATTTCGTAACCGCGAATCCGAAGCTCATCCGTGAGGCGCTGGAGGGCATTGGAAAGGGCGGTCACTCCTTTTGTTTCCGGCGGCATTCGTTCGATCCGAAGCCGCATCCGGTGAAGCTCATCAGCCACTTTGATGAAAAAAACATGGCTGTCCGCATCCTCTTCCGGCGCTTCTGTTCCGGCAATGGCGGGTTCCGTCTTTTCCTTTTTTTGCGCAAGCGTATCGACCCAACCGGTCACTTGAGTCAGGTGTTCCGCTGCAACCTCGTCCATATTCTTCTGTCGAGTCAGCAAACGAGGCAAAAAGAAAAACAACGCGATAAAGAGCAGAATGACGATACTGAATGAAACATAAACAAAGAGACGGATATGTCGCTCCATTTCCCGCATCTTGAGGAGACTGTTGTTGACCAAACTGTCCGCCACATCCGCTGCAAAAAGGCGGTTTTGGCGGAGCTGTTCCTCCATTTGCAACTGTTTGGATTGCA
The DNA here is from genome assembly GCA_001800515.1 of Elusimicrobia bacterium RIFOXYB2_FULL_49_7. The sequence continues at coordinate 7,858 of MGVN01000052.1, forward strand.
GGGAACGGTAGAGCGTATCCAGACGGCGGGTCGTTCGGCGAAGGGTATCGGCCATCTCACCGTCGCTCCGCCGGAGCTGCCCATAAGCTTTGGATAACGCCCGAATCGCGGTTCCTTGACGGCTTACCTGCTGTTGAAAATCATTGCCGTTCTGACCCGGTGCCGAAAAAAGCGGCACCAGACAAAACAAACAGAGCCAGAGAAAAAGTCGTTTTTGCATAAGTCTTTTAAGTAAAATAGACTTTTTTAGCGGTTAGGACAATATGTATCTTTTGTGAATGAAAAACCGGACCGTTCCGCTCAACAGCCTCCTGCGTCAGGCTGCGACAATAGCATCCCTTTTATGTCATCGCGGATGGGCGGAACGAAATGCCGGAAATTTCTCGGTCCGTTTGCCCGGCAAACCCTCCGCGTTCCCGACATTCCCCAAAAAAAAGATATTCTCCGGCACCTTACCGGAAGCATTGCCCGAGCTTATTTCCGATTGGTTTTATGTCACCGTCAGCGGCAGCCGCATGCGCGACCTGGCGGTCCAACCTGCAGAGAGTTCCTTAATGGTCAGGCTCCAAAAGAATGGTCGTGATTTCCAAGCCTTCCCTCTTAAGGGAGAGGCCAAACAACCCACCTCGGAACTGGCCTCACACCTGCTCATCCACTGTTTCCTAAAAAAACAGGGGGCCTTGAAGAAGGCGATATTGCACACCCATCCCACGGAACTGATTGCATTGACCCAGATTCCAGCCTGCCGGAACAAAGCGCACCTCAACCGTCTTCTGCTTGGAATGTATGCGGAATGCGCCATGTTTGTACCCAAGGGGGTAGGCCTTCTGCCTTTTATGTTATCCGGAGGGTTGGATATCGCCAAAGCAACCTTGGCTGAACTAAAAGAACACGATACGGTTCTCTGGGCCAAACACGGAGTCCTCTCGGTGGGCCGGGATTTGGACGATGCCTTTGATTCCGTGGATATGGTCGCCAAAGCCGCAGACATCTTTTTAAAAGTCAAATCCTCAGGTCATGAACCGGAAGGTCTTTCGTTGGACCATATCCGAGCACTGGCCCGACTTGCAGCACCCATGCTCCTCCGTTAGGTTCGGCAAGGTCAACATCAACACAATGAAAATATCCGTCATTATCCCAATCTATAACGAACAAGCGACCCTGCCGGCACTTTTAAACAAGGTTGCTGCCGCTCCCTTTGATAAAGAAATTATACTGGTGGACGACGGCTCCACGGATGGGTCACGGGAATACCTGGCCGCTCTTCCAAAAGAACCGGATCGCCTTTATTTATTCCATGAGCAGAATTGCGGGAAAGGGGCAGCATTACGAACCGGCTTTTCCCGCGCCACCGGAGAGATTATCATCATTCAGGATGGGGATCTTGAATATGATCCCAAAGACTACCCGGCCCTGCTGGAACCCATCAAACAAGGCAAGGCGGATGTGGTCTATGGTTCCCGCTTTTTAGGCGGCCCGCACCGCGTCCTCTACTTCTGGCATTCGGTGGGCAATTTCGCGCTCACCACCCTATCCAACATGATGACCAATCTCAATCTGACGGATATGGAAACCTGTTATAAGGTCTTTCGCCGAGAAATTCTGTCCGGGATGAATTTGAAATGCAACCGCTTCGGATTCGAAGTGGAATTCACGGCCAAGATGGCCAAAAAAGGATGCCGGGTCTTTGAGGTGCCTATCAGCTACAACGGCCGCGATTATTCCGAAGGAAAAAAAATCTCCTGGAAAGACGGGGTCAAAGCGTTCTTTCTTATTCTTTGGTTCAAACTGTTTGATTGATTTCCTGCCATGGTATTCAGAATGAATTGTTAAATGCTCATCTTTATCATCATTTCACTGTTTGTTCTGGGCTTTCATAACATCATTGTATATGTCTTGCGGCGGAAGGACCGTTCCCCTCTCTATTTCGGTATTTTTTGTTTGTTGTATTCAATAAATACCTGGGTCTCCAGTTCTTACATTTCAGCCATCTTTCCTCACCTGTCCTGGTTATTACTTCGGAAAATAGACATCATCACCATCATGTTGAGCATTCCCAGTTTTATCTTATTCATGCATACGTTTTTCCCCGACGAAAAAAACCGTCTTATTCAAAAGGGCGGGCAAATATTGACCCTCTTATTCATTTTACCGGCCGCTGTCTTTTCGGACGATCGGCTTGATCGCGTGTTCCAATTTTTCTATCCGGTTATTCTGATGACGACCCTGTATTGCATTTTTATTGGAATCCGGGCGGTTCGTCATCGCCGCAGCGATGCGAAAAGCATTTTATTGGGAATTTCGATATTATCTCTTGCAGGCATCAATGACATCCTGTGGGCATTGGGAATAGCGCACACCGCGGTATTCATGCCCCTGGCCACCTTTGTTTTTACCGGTATTTATTCCTGGCTCTTATCTAAACGTTTTGCCAATGCTTTTGCCGGGTCTGAACGGCTGGCAAAGGAGCTGCTTGAGAATCAGCGATTACGCGATGAAATGGAGCACCGGATTCAACAGGAGCAACATTTGTATCAGACGCAACGCCGTCTCACGGGTCTTTTACACACCATCAACGATCCTTTATGCGCCGTCAATGATATCGGAACCATCGAATTCTGTAATCGGGCGTTTGAAGAACTCTCCGGTTTATCCCTGGTTCAACTCGCCGGCAAACCGATAGACCACTATATTGACAGAAACAATAAGAATTACGGCATTACCACCGTTCCGCTTGAACTTGAAGACGATGACCTTTCCGTACTCTTGTTCAAGATGACGGATACCCGTTCAACCGAGAACAACGCTGCCGTCAATCTCATCGAAGAATTAAATAAGAACCGAAAAAGAATCCGGTCCCTTGAAACACTGCTTGTCAATGCGAATCCCGATATGATGAGAAACAATATTCACCTAAGCCATGATTTGGAAATGATAGATACGGCGCTCGAACAAATGAGACAACTCCTTTCTCCTGATCTTGATTTAAGGCAAAAAAAGATTCTGGGCTCCAAACTGATAACACTGACCATTCAATACTGGACGGAATGCACGGGTAAGACCAAAGCGGATCTGGCACGGGAATCCGGCTTGTGGGCGATTTATATCAACCCCGATGGATGGGAACGAACGCAAACACTTGATCGGTACCTGAGTGACAAAACTTTCCCCAAGATCCCCCGTTGGCAAAAAATAATTAAAACAGCCAATTTTGTTCTAATCCGCTGTCTTCATGCTTCTCCCTTACGCATTCAATTGGAAAAGACGCTTCAAGAATTATTGCTTTTATCCTAAGATAACCCCGCGTCAAAACAACCGTATACCATTATAAGAAAACAAGTTAGATCGTTTTAACAATTTTAACACTGGATTCTGCTGGTTTATCTTTTCCGGTCAATGTATTTTATTCGTCCTAATTATCACTCAATATTGAAGGAGTACAAATGAGAGGCATTATCCGTTTTTTCAGACTTCCGAATATCCTGGCCGGCGTCTTCATCTGCATCACATTATTATCTCCGAAACCAATCCAGTCTCAGAGTTTCACCGCCTCTGCCTACGGCAGCGACTATTATATTTATTTTCGCTGGACCGCTGCATGGAATGCCTGTATATGGTTTCCTTATTCGCAATATCACATTTCATTAAACGCGACAGAGGTCGCCTTCGTCAATTATGCAGGGATCGGGCAGAGCATGCCGGCCAATGAGGGCAATGCTTATTATCATGAAGCAGGACCCGGTCAATCATTCGGGTACGATGTCAGTTTCCGCCATTATGGCGGTGCTTGTGATTACGGCAGCACGGCCTATATTAATGGCAATACCAATTCCATCCGGGCTCCCGGTGCCCTAACGGCAACCGTCGACCTGTTCGATGGCAAAGTCGTTCTCAAGTGGGGAGCCAGCACCACGGATGTTCCGGCGGATAAATATCAATACCGGATTTACCGGGACAGCGTGCTCATGGCCACCGTAGCCAGCAGTGAACTGACCTGGACCGATAATAGCCCGTCCCCCGGAACGACCTATAAATATGAAGTTGTCTCCTACGCAGCTATCTGGAACAATTACTCGAACAGAATTGCCGCCAATGGACGCGCTTTCGGTCTGAATGTACGGACCGAGTCTCTGGCTTCAGGAGTACGGATTATATGGAATCAGGAGCAGTCGGATTCCTTGAATTTTCAGAAATTCACCATTGAACGCAAAGACGGGAACAACGCTCCCGAATTCCTGACCTCCATCAACAGCCCCACG
>MGVN01000052.1:12126-12401 GCA_001800515.1 Elusimicrobia bacterium RIFOXYB2_FULL_49_7
GGACCGACCCCAATACCGGTGGCTTGCCGCTTCCCGGGTATACTTACACTTATATCGTCACCCCGGACAATAACAGCGGCACCACGTACCGTTCCGGTTCCGCTTTAGGAAGCCGACTTCCGGACGGAAGCCTATCCGGCTATGTCAAGGCTCCTTTTGGCGGCGGGGTCCAGGGTGTTCTGGTCACCGTCACACGGCTGGATACCGTGTTGCAGGGAGATTCGCGTTGGGTGTATAGCGACACAACCGATGCCAACGGATACTATCAGGTGCCG
>MGVN01000053.1 GCA_001800515.1 Elusimicrobia bacterium RIFOXYB2_FULL_49_7
TATCTATTCTCTGTTGACGGATTCGCAGAAAGAGAGATTCGAAGCTACCAGCGAGCTTGATCTTTCCTTCGGTATCAAAGGTGTCGGCAGGGTCAGGATGAACGTGTTCCGGCAGCGCGGTTCGGTGGGCGCGGCCCTGCGATCAATACCTCAAAACACGCTGACCTTCGACGAACTTAACCTGCCCCCGATAACGCATGAACTGGTAAAATTAAACAAGGGGCTGATCCTCGTTACCGGCCCCACCGGTTCCGGTAAATCCACAACCCTTGCCTCGATGATTGATTACCTTAACGAACATCGCGCAAACCACATAGTTACCATAGAAGATCCCATAGAATACGTTCACTTCCATAAAAAATCCATAGTAAACCAGCGCGAAGTCGGCGCAGACACCACCAGTTTTCCGACGGCGCTAAAATACGTCCTGCGCCAGGACCCGGACATTATTCTCGTAGGCGAAATGAGAGACCTTGAGACCATATCCTCGGCGTTAACCATCGCGGAGACCGGCCATCTTGTTTTCGCGACACTGCATACCACCGACGCGGCCTCGGCTGTTAACCGCGTTATTGACGTTTTCCCGCCGCACCAGCAACCGCAGATCCGTTCCCAGCTTTCGCTTGTGCTGCAGGCGGTATATGCCCAGCAGCTGCTTCTGCGTTCGTCGGGAACTGGGCGCGTGCTTGCCTGCGAAGTTCTGGTAATCACACCAGCCATCCGCAACCTTATCCGCGAAATGAAAATTGAACAGATATATACCGCCATGCAAACCGGCGCAAAGCACGGCATGCAGACGATGAACCAGTCGTTGTATGACCTGTATTCCCGCAAGCAGATCAACTACCAGACCGCGCTTGACGCTTCGACGGATCAGGACGACCTCAAACGCATCCTTGGCAAAACATTAGTTTAATATTTTTTGGAGGAAAAATCATGCCTAAATTTACCTACAAAACACGTTCCCCTAACGGTACTATTTCCACCGCGACGATAGAAGCCCAGGATCAGCGCGCGGTGATAGACAAAGTGCGCTCCCAAAAACTGATAATGATGGAGATAAAGCTGGTCAAGGATAATCCCATCATTGAATTTCTCCAGAAAATAAACCCGATGAAACCGGGTGTCAGCTCACACGAACTTGTATTATTCTCCCGCCAGTTATCCACGCTCGTGTCCGCGGGCGTCCCCATTGTCCAGGGTTTAAATATCTTAATTGACCAGGTGGAAACGCCGCTTTTTAAAAGCACGATAACCGGGCTGCGCCAGGACATCGAGCAGGGCATATCTATCGCCGACGCCATGGCAAAACACCCCAGGGCATTCTCCACGCTTTACGTCTCGATGATACGCGCGGGCGAAGTCGGCGGTATCCTCGACACCATCCTTGAAAGGCTTTCATCGTACCTTGAAGCCACCGAGGAATTAAAAGGGAAAATCAAAGGCGCGATGGTCTACCCGGCGGTAATAACCATGGTGGCCGGCGCCGTCACGCTGTTTTTGCTTATTTTCATAATTCCGACTTTCCAGACGATTTTTTCAAGTTTTGGAGCCGAACTGCCGCTGCCGACCAAAATTCTTCTCGGGCTTTCCAATTTTTTAAGAAAGTTTTTCCTTCTTGTGATGGCATTCCCGGTAGGCGTTTTTATCGGTTTCAAAAAATTCAGGGAAACCGATAAAGGGCTGTTGTTGACGGATACGTACTTCCTGCGCCTGCCACTTTTCGGGCTGCTTCTTAAAAAAGTGGCGGTGGCAAAATTCAGCCGCACGCTCGGAACACTTATAAAATCCGGCGTACCCATTTTACAGGCGCTGGAAACCGTGGCGAAAACCAGCGGCAACAAGGTAATAGAAAACGCCATCGGCACCGCAAAGGAATCCATCCGCGAAGGCGAACGCATGGCCGATCCCTTGAAGAAAACCGGCGTATTCCCGCCCATGGTAATACAGATGATAGCCATAGGAGAGGAAACCGGAAATCTCGATACGATGCTTGCGAAAATATCCGATTTTTACGACCAGGAAGTTGACGTCGCGGTAAAAGGCCTTACCAGCATGATAGAGCCGCTTATCATGGTGGGCATGGGCATAGTTATCGGCGCCATAGTTCTGGCCATGTTCATGCCTATGTTCGAAATGAGCCAGTTGGCAAGCAAGTAAGCCTATTGACCTTTTCCCTATAATGGAACACTTTAGCGGGAGCGATTTTGGAGTGAAAACGAAGAAATATTTTTTCAGCGTAGCAAAAGCTACGGTGGAAAAATATTTCAATGTTTTAGCCCAAAAGCGCCCCGCTAAAGTGTTCCAAGAAGGGGAAACGGTCAATAAAGCCGGCTTGCGCGTTTCATTTTAACGGAATTTCCGTTTGTTCGATCGGGATGCTGATGACCTGGCGGCCTCTGTTGTTTATTATGCTGATCTCGCTGAATTCAAAAAATCGGTACTTGCGCGCTATTTTTGCGCCCCATTCCATTATCGTCGCCCTCATGAATTCGATAGACATATCGCTCAGGCTTTCGGCATCCGTTTTAAGCACAAGCCTGTTGCCGCTGAGCGAATCTATCTTAAGGCGCGCCCCCACGGCTGCGCTGACGAACGGGTTTGAAACGGTAAGCCAGTTGAACTTGGAAACTATCAACCGCGCCACGAATTCACGCAGGTTTATATCCCTGAAAATTTCAGTTTCGGCGGCATCCTTTAAGCCTATGTCGTAAATAATGCGGTCCTCGAAATCGCCGCGCGAAATTTTCTGGTAAAAATACCATTTAAGGTCATCGAGCCTCTGGGTGA
>MGVN01000054.1:0-12278 GCA_001800515.1 Elusimicrobia bacterium RIFOXYB2_FULL_49_7
GTTCATCATGGTCCGGCAGCAGGCGCCCAGACTTCCGGAAATGGGGCTTCGGGTTTTTCACGAAGCGCAGGATATGGATTTGGTATCGCGGGAAACGACCCAACTTCCCTCCAATTTATTTCCCGTGGCGGAACGACTTGCGCAGCTTCAGCAGAACGCTTCTTTCACCTTTCCGGAGGAGAAAGCGCTTATTCGTTCCTTTCTGCTGCTTCAGTCCAAAGGGATTCCACCGGAACGGGTTTTACCGGAACTGGGTCTTCATCGCTCTTTGACCCAGCTGACCGCTCTGCTTAAGGAAACCCTGGCAGCCGTTTTGGCTGAGCCGTCTTTTCAAATGTCTGGCGGACCATCGTCTTCTTTAATGGAGCTACTCAAACCCTTGGCTGAATTTGCCCTGTTGGAACATGACGAATCGGGCCGTGGGGAGGTGCTGCGCCGCTTTTTTGAAAACAGCGGTCTTTTTCTTGAAAACAAGTTGTTAAAAGGTGGGCGTAATCCGTCACTCCTGTCGGACTCGATGCGCTCGGATCTTAAAGCCGCGCTGCTCAAGCTGGCGGATGGACTTCAGCGTGCCGATTTGCCGCCCGAAACCCATGCCCGGCTCGAAGGCCAGGTGGCGCGACTGCTCAATATGATTGAAGCGCTCCAGGTTAGAAACCTGGCGGATGGTCTGGGGTATCATTTCATCATTCCCCTTGCCAAAGAGGGAATGCCGCAGAATGCGGTGGTCACCTTTCACCGGCGCAAGGGGCGGCGCAAGGTGGACAAGGACAATACCGGTCTTCGTATCCGTGTGGCCTTAAGCGCATTAGGCGAGGTGGATGCCCGGGTACAGATTCGCAATAATGTGGTGTGGCTCGCTTTTTTTCTCGAACACGGGCGCTTCATCTCCCTGCTGTCAGAAGGATGGGAGGAATTAAAGTCGCGTTTGACGGCCATCGGATATTTAATCGGACGTTTTCAGGCTGCGCAAAAAAGCGAGGCCACGGATGCGGCGGACAGGGAAAATCCTTTTTCCGAAGAAGCGAAAGGGAGAGGAGCGGGCCTGGATTTGACTGCATAGGACTCATTGACGGAAGGTTCGACAATAGGATATATTCAATGAAGGAACGGAAAAGAAAAAGAGCGGATATCCTTTCTGCCGTCGCCCTGCATTACGAACAGGGGAAAAGCCCGGCACCGACGGTTACGGCCAAAGGCGAAGGCCGTGTGGCTGAGGAAATCCTTCGGGTGGCGCGGGAAAATGATGTTCCGATTCTGGAAGACAAGGATCTGCTTGAGCTGCTGGCCCCATTGGAATTGGGGGATGAAATACCGCCGGAGCTTTACAAGGTCGTGGCCGAATTGCTGGCCTACCTATATAAAATGAATAAAAAGGCCGCTGCCCAATGACAATTATGAAGACACTTATCATTTTGTTGCTCCTTTCTCCCTTTGTCCTATCTGCTCCGGAGGACTCTCTTTCCCAGACCGCTTCAAAACCATCATTGGCTTTAACTCGCACGGTATCCCAGGCCTCGACGGCCGGAGGTGTGCGCCCGGTTGTCCGGTCAAACGGCGCGGTTTTTCTCGGGCTTGAAAGCAGGGTGGATAACCGGTTTCATGAAACCCTGGAGGAACGTATTCATGACGGTTTGTCGAACGATCGGCGGCTGGTGCTTGAAGACCGCGGGTTCTACCAACATGCCAACGAGCGGGGTCTTCTTCAGCGCAAACTGCTTTCGCTGGATGAAACCATCGCTTTTTCCGATCGTTTCGGGGATCGCTTTTATATCAGCGGAGAAATCCGGTCCTTCCGCATCACTCTCCAGCGGCGTCTCGGTTTTCTGCCCTGGGGAAAAGTCGAAGGGGAGATTATCTGTTTTTTGCAAGTCTTCGACGTGGTTGAGAAAAAGGCCCGCTTTGCCGGCAATCTTTGTTTCATCGGCGATATGGATGCGGGCTATTTCGGGTATGGGGATCTCCGTTCTCTTATGCCGCTCTCGTCTGTGGAGGAGAAATATTTTGTGGACGAATTACAGAAGGGCATGACCGAAGTTTTTCTTGAAAAGGTGGATGCGGCCCTGACCGGGGTGTTGGGGCGTAAACGATTAAAGTCGCGGGAGAGTGCAGGCGGGAGTTGAAGAAAAATAGGGAATATTATTATATTAATTCAATCCGGACAGGATTTAACCCCGTCGAACCGAATGAGGAGGATTTATAATGGAAGGTTTGCGCAATGTATTTGACAACAAAGAGGAGTTTGAAAAGCTCCGAGGCTTGATTCTTGAAGCGCTTCAGAAATTCTCGGATTACCGAGGCGGCAATCTGACATACGGTGAAATCATGTTCGTCCTCGAATGCGTTCTGGATGAGATGCGGAATACCTCCGAAAAACAGGCGGGAAAGAATGTCAAAGGGTTCGGACGCGACGTCACTTTTACCTCACTTTTTGAGATGACGGGACGTATGGTGGAGACGCTTCTGAAAAAGGGGATGATTTCCTCTCAGGAGGAAGCTTTCATCGTTCACGGGGAAGAATGACATTGGAACCCGTTTCGACTCAAACCTTTTCGGTTGATTTTCCGGGGGATATCGAATATATCCCTCCGGTTCGAAAGTTTATTTCACGGCTTATCAATGCCAACGCCTTTTCACGCCGATTCACTTTCCGTACGGAAATCATTATTGATGAAGTCTGTAACAATGCGGTCAAGTTCGGAGTTTTCAAAGGAGAAGATGCCGTTATTCTGACCTGCCGGATCGAGGAAGGCGGTGTGACCATCGACGTGGCCAATCCCGAAGGTGACCCGGCTTCCGTGGAGCGGTTACGTCGCTTCTTAAACGATGACCTGCCGGACGGGGACGATACTCAACCGTTCCGCGGAATGCAAATCGTGAAAATCCTGTGCAACAGTATCGAGGTGAAGAGTCTTGCAGGTCGCACCTGCGTGAGCATCGTCAAGCGGAAAAATCACAACGAGGACCTCTGATTCCCATGCGCCCATTCAAAGTGATTCGAGAAAAATGTCCGTTGCACGAGGGACTGACGGTCCTGAAGTTCATCGGGAGTCTGGATGCGGAACGTGTTTCCGATATCGGGGATCAGGTCAATGCGGCCATTGAGTTGGGCCGTTATTTCCTGGTGGCCGAAATGAGCGAGGTCTCTTTTATCAGCAGCCCGGCCCTGGGTGAACTGATGGGATGCAAGAAACGATTGATTGAAAACAACGGAAACCTCTATCTGGTCGGATTATCCACTGAAAACCGCAATAAACTCCGCCTCATGGGTGTGGGCCGGATTTTTGATTTTCTGCCCACATTGGGGGCGGCGGTACGGAAATTTACCTGGGATAACGAGAATAAAGGTGATCTGGTGCGTACCGTGCTTCCGGCCGCTCTCGGTGTTGTACCGGATCTCCGCTATTTCTTCAGTCAGATTGTGGGGCTCAAGGGATACAGTAAACGGGATACCTTCCGGATTGAAGCCATCATTGATGAATTGTGTAATAACGGCATCGAACATGGCGACGGCGGACAGCCGATAGAAATCAGCTGCCGTATCTATCAGTATCATATTGATATTTCTGTCATGAATACCCGCTCGGGGGTTTCTCTATCACCCGAAGCGATCGAGGAGATACGCACTCGAATTGAGGGAAAAAACTCCTTTAATCTGAATGAAAAAAGGGGCCGGGGTATTGAGTTGGTCCGTATGCTGAGCCACGAATTCTCCGTGGACTTTGTCGGTGCGAAAACCATTATTCGAGTCATCAAAAAGAAAGAGGTTTGATATGGGTAATCAATTGGCCATCACCTTCAAGGATATCCCCGGAAAAGCGGATGCGAAGATTGTGGAATTTCTGGGGGATCTGGACGCCACGAATGTCGAGAGCGTTCTTGAGAAGATTGTTGCGCTCATGAATGAAGGGATCGTCAAGCTGGTTGCGGATTTTGAAAAGCTCCGATATGTAAACAGCACCGGACTCGGCATTCTGCTCCACTTCAGCAAGATTGCCAAGGAAAAAGGCGGCTGTTTTAAGATTGCAAACGTGAATGAACATGTGTATGAAATTATTGAAATCATCGGTGCCACCACGCTGCTCGAAATCTTCGACAATGTGGACGAAGCATTATCGACTCTATAGGAGGACTATCATGAAGTTACGCATCGTTTCCCTGATGTTTCTGGTTGGTGTCCTGCTGTTTGGGGCATGTCAATCCGGTAAAGGCAAGGTGGTCGCTAAAATCAAAGGGCTTAAAATCACCCGGGCGGAAATTGATTCCGTGTTCGGCGTTGCCCCGGATAAACAACCCGATGCTGCTAAGGTGAAAGGGTATCTCAAGGAAAAACTCGATCAACAGGCGCTGTATCTTCAGGCCCTAAAGATGGATTTTCACAAGCAGCTTGAAAACAAGGCCATTCTTCGAAACATTCAGATGATTGAATCCGCCAATTATTTCTCATCCGAGGTATTACGCAAGAACTGGGGATTTACGGAAAAAGAGGTCTTAAACCGGTATCGTCAGGATAAGGGACTCTATCGCAAGACTGAACCGGCCAAGAAGGATAAACCCACAGAGGCCGAGAAAAAGGCCCTAAACGACTATCAAAAGAATCCGTATAAGGATTTGGACGTGGTTCGGAGCAAAGTGCTGCGAACGCTTTTATTGGAAACACCGTCTTTCCGGCAGCAGCTTGAAACATTTAAGAAGGAAAGCGGCTCCGTTGCCCCGGATTCCCAGCAACTCATGCAAAAAGAAGAAGAGTTGGTCTCCCGGTATATTGCGGAAGTGGAATCCACCACTTTCGAACGCCTGAAAGCAGACCACCAGGTGAAACTTTTTCCGTACTCACCGAAGCTGACCGAAGAGGAGATCAAAGCCGAATGGGAGGCCACAAAGAGTGCCTTCAAGCGTCAGCCGGATATCACCATTCAACACATTGAAGTCAAGAACAAAAAACAAGCTGAGAAAATCAAAAAGGAATTGGATCTGCCGAAAGGGGATTTTGCCCAATACCAGAAAAAATATTCTGTTAATAAACAAACGCTGGGCCAGACGTTTAAGATTTATCCGAATGAAAACATCCCCGGTCTCCCCGGAGATTCGCGCTCGGTATATGCTGCCTTGACAACGGTTAATGTCGGCAGTGTGAGTATGCCCATTGGACTCAAACCCGATGCGGCCACTGAAACCTATCACTTGGTGAAGGTTGTTTCACGCGAAACGGAATCGATTATGAGTTTTGAAGAGGCGAAAAGCCAGGTTCAACAGGCCTTATATACTAAAAAGCAGTTTTCCATTCCGGATAATACGGTTTTAGCCAAGGTGGACGGTCGTGATATCACGGCAGAGGAAGTTTTCACCATGCTGTATAAAATGTCCCCCATGGTCATTAATCGGTACAAATCCGAGGAAGGCCGCACGATCCTGGTCGAGAAGTATTATCTTCGTTTCCTTCTTTTCAACATGGAGGCGAAACGGTTGGGTTTGTACAAGGAGCCGTCCTTGAAAGAGCGGGTTAAGACCAATCAACGCATGTTCCTGGTTCAAGATTTCAATCGGAATTCTTTTGAGCAGACTCTCGGAATGCCGGACAATGTACTCATGGATTATTATAAGACCCATGAGGATAGTTTTAAGGCGGGTGGAACGCTTCGCCCTTTTGATGCGGTTCGAGGGGACGTGGTCAACAAACTCCTGGTGAACGATTCCATGGTGGAACGGTATTATTATTTCAACCAGGAAGATTATTTGGATGCTTCCGGTGCGGTTAAGCCTCTTTCCGGTGTCTCCCAAAATATCCGTTTTACGCTGCTTTCCAAGGCTAGAAAAGAGAAAACCGAGGAAGCGCTTCAGCGATACCGAAAAGCCGGCGGATTGCGTATCTATGTCAAGGAATGGGATTATGCCCGTTCCGCAGAAACACCCGAGGCTCTGTTTGAGCTTGCGAAGAAACAGCATGAAGACCGGCAATATTCGGAAGCGGTTTCCAATTATAATGAAATCCGTTTTCGTTGGCCGGCCTACCCGGAGAATCCGCAAATAGCCATGGCCTTGGCCCAGATTTATGTGGAACAACGCAATTTTCAGAAGGCCATCAACGAATATAAGAAGTTTATGCGTCTGTATCCGGATTCCAAGGATAAGTACAAGGCCCAGTTCATGATTGGATTTGTTTATTCCGAACATTTAAACGACAAGGAAAAGGCCATTGCTGCTTATCAGGCTGTGGTGGACAATTATCCTTGTCCTGCCGGGAAGAATGATGTTCCGCCCTGTGATTTGACGGATGATGCTCAATTCATGATTGAAAATCTGAAATCCGGAAAAGAGTTTTCCATTCCGGAAGACGATGGGGCTGCAACGCTTCCAGAGGAATCCAAGAAGTAAGCGACCTGTTTTCAGGGGTTAGCAAATCGAGCCTCTTTCCGTGCAAAGGCAAATACGGAAAGAGGCTTTTTTAATGTTTCCCCAACTCCGACCGCACTTAAAAAGCTAAAGATAGTTGAGGTGCTAAAGTGTTGCTAATTTCAGCTTTTTGTTTCTCAAGATTATTATTGTTTAAAGAACCGACAATGTCATATGAAGCCGTTGTATTGTTTGAAGCAGTTTTTATTTCGATAACCTTGTAGAGTTGAATCAGAGATTCTTGGCGTGTCATCACAGAAAAGCCATGGTTTTCATTAAAGTGCTTTAACGGACCTTTTTCAGTGGTATATGTTTTTATAAAATCATTATGAGCGTTAATTCTATTTGACAGCAGATTGTTTGCTACTGGTAAGAAAGATTTAATTTGTTCGGTAATAAAAGGTGCGAATGATGCATTGATTTCTATACCAATGCTGTTTCGTCCTGATGCGATGCAGGCCAGCGCAGTCGTACCGGTTCCTATGAAGGGGTCTAATACCACGTCATTATATAAAGAGTACATATTGACTAATCTATAAGCCAGCTCAATAGGAAAGGCAGCGCTACGGTTGCGTAAATCAGATTGATTAAGTCCCTGAGATGCTCCCTTAAAGTCCCAAACATCAGAGAACCACTTGTTTCTTTCTTCCCAAAAAAAGGAACTTCTCATCCGAGCTGACTTTTCAGATTCTGTTTTGAACTCTCGTTTAGAACCTTTGCGAAAAATTAGGACATACTCATGCTCCAATGTTACATAAGCCCCGCCGGGCAACATGCCGGAACCCATAAATTTGTTGGGTGCATTGGTTTGTTTTCGCCATAAGATTACCGGAAGAGTATCAAAACCAATTTTTCTACAGGCATCAATAATACGAGCGTGATTTGGATAGAGCTGAAATCGTTCACCGATAGTACGGGTGGCATCGCCGATATTAATACACGCAAAGGAGCCCGGTCTAAGAACACGAAAGAGTTCTTGCCAAACAAGGTCTAAATTTCGATGCATGGATTCAAATGCAACATTGCCATCAAGAGAAATAAGGGCGGAATGGGTTTCGGGAGAAATAGATGAAAACAGATTATCCCACATTTCAACCATGGGGTAGGGGGGGGAGGTTATAACTAAATCGACAGATTCGTTTGATAATTCTGATAAATTGCGCGAATCGGCAATTAATGTCTTATGTGTCGTATTCATAACTGAGATGTCATTGTGATAATCGTTTAATCTCTGCTTGTATTTCATCAATCACTTCAAGATTGTGAATACGTTTTAGTTTTCCGTCTTTAATTGAAAATATATAGAAAACCTTGCCGCCATACTTTGCAGTGAATAGTCCATGTGTTTTTTTCTGAATGCCGCGTTCTTTAAAGATTTGAGGGATATGAGAGACATTGCTGCAAGGCTTTATTTGAAGTCCAATATGCTTATCGTTGATTTTTATAAAGAAATCTATATTAAAAAGGCGATCCCATTTGTCTGGTGCGGGTTCAATTTGAACACCAAGTAGGTCTTCGAGTTGTCCGTAAACAGTCTTAATTTCTGTTGTGTAGCCATCATAAGTTCGATTAATGACTACTTCAAACATGTAATTAACGCACTCCTCTTCTGTTAAGAAGTCGACTTCCGAGGAAATGACCTCGGTAATTTTAATAAATAACTTCCTTCCAAGCTCTTCGAGATGTGATTTTGGTTTAACATTCTTGAAATAATATTTTTCCCAATCCTTAATTGTTCTTGGATTGCATTTACGAATTTCTTCGGAAACCGCTCCAACATTACGCTTGAAATTGAGCTGAAAACGATTCATCGCGCTATTTAAAATCCATTCCTTAGCCATTGAGTTCCTTTTTTGTTGGCACAAGTACTATAAGGACGTAGTGGTAAAATAGCATTTTTAGTCCGCTGTCCAATAGGCTAAAATACTACATTTGATTGTCTTTTGTTTAATTGCCAATGGTTGACATCGGTAATGGCGTATACGCATATTACCAATCATGAAAACAACCTTAAAAGATCCCCTTTTATTGGATGCTTCTGTGGATGCCTTGTCCGGTATCGGCAATCGCCGGTCCGCGGCTTTTCACGAACTCAACATCCGAACCGTTTGGGATCTGCTCAATTTCCTGCCGCGCACCTACCTGAACCGACGTCATATCGTTCCCATCCGTGAGCTTCAGGAGGGGGCTTTTGCCTCCGTGGTAGGTCGTATCGGACGTTCACAGCTCATTCCTCGAAAACGTTTTTCCATTGAGCTGGAGGATGACAGCGGTTCTCTGCTTCTGGTTTGGTTTGGACGCGTTGACTATATGAAAGGTAAATTTCCGGAAGGGGAACGGCTCAATGTGTGGGGTAAAGTCGGTTTTTTTCGGGACTCGCCTCAATTGGTGCATCCGGAGTATCGTTTGTTGAGTGGAGATGACATTCCGGAAAAAGGGATTTTTCCAATTTATACCCGGCCCGAGGAGTTGAAGGAAGCCGCTATTGACAGCAAGATCGTTCGCGCGGCGGTTAGGGATGCCCTGGAACGAACCCGTGAACATTATCCGGAGGCGTTGCCCTCCTGGGTCTTAAAGAAGCGGGCTTGGCCGGCGTTGAAGACCGTTTATCGGGAGCTCCATTTTCCATCGGGTGAAGATTTGTCCGCTCTTCCCAGTTATTATAACCGATTGAAATATGAAGAGGCTTTTCATCTCTGCTTGAAGATGGAGCGGCTACAACGGGCCCATGAGGAGGCGGGCATTGTTTTTCACGCAGGTGAACGACTGAAAAAGCAGGTATTGCTCAATACCGGTTTTAATCTGACAACCGCCCAAGCGCGCGTGCAAAAAGAGATTGAGGGAGATCTTTGTTCCGCAAAACGGATGAATCGATTGCTTCAGGGTGACGTCGGTTCCGGTAAGACGGTGATCTGTGCTCTGGCTGCCGCGTTGGTTGTTGAAAACGGATATCAGGCGGCATTCATGGCACCGACCGAAATTTTGGCACGTCAGCATTATCGGGAGTGGTGTCGTTTGTTTGCCGGATCGGACGTGCGGATTGAATTGTTCACCGGAAGCCAACGCGCTGCGGACCGGGCGGTGTTGGAGGAGGCTTTAGCGGAGGGCCGAATTCAATTGGCTGTCGGGACCCACGCGTTGTTCAGCGAATCCACCCGCTTCCGGCGGCTGGGGCTTCTCATGGTGGACGAACAACACCGTTTCGGTGTGGCTCAACGTTTGGCGCTGAAGCAGAAAGGGGAGCGCCCGGACATGCTGGTTGTGAGTGCCACTCCGATTCCCCGGACATTGGCATTGACCCTATTCGGCGATCTCCGCTTGTCCGTGATTGACGAATTACCGCCGGGTCGGATACCGGTAAAAAGTTTCCGTGTGACCGAGCCGAAACGGCGGGAGATGAACGAATTTATCCGTAAACGGATTATATCAGGGGGGCGAGTCTTTTTTATTTTGCCCTTGGTGGAGGAGAGTGAAAAGCAACAGGAGGTGCTCTCTGTGAAGGGGATGGCCGACAGGCTGAAACAGGAGGTGTATCCTGAATTCGGGGTGGGTTTGCTGCATGGAGGATTGCCCTCTGAGGAGAAAGAGGCGGCAATGGAAGCCTTTCGCAACGGCACCACACCGGTTCTCTGTGCCACCACGGTGGTGGAGGTGGGGGTTGATGTGCCCGAAGCGGACATCATGGTCATCGAACATCCGGAGCGGTTCGGCTTGGCCCAGCTTCACCAGTTGCGCGGCCGTATCGGTCGGGGCAAACGGGAATCTTTTTGCTTCCTTTTAATCGGCCCCACCTGTCCGGAAGAGGCGTATGAACGTCTCGGTCGTTTTACCGAAACCTCGGACGGTTTTCGG
This sequence comes from Elusimicrobia bacterium RIFOXYB2_FULL_49_7, assembly GCA_001800515.1. The sequence continues at coordinate 10,246 of MGVN01000054.1, forward strand.
ATTGCGGAGATGGATTTCGAGTGGCGTGGACCCGGGGAATTGTCCGGTATGCGGCAGGCCGGTTTTCCGGAATTCCGTTTTTTGAATCTGCTGAAAGATCGTGCTTTGCTGGAAATGGCGCGTGAGGACGCCCAAGAACATGAGGATGATCCGGAACGGACCCCTGCCGAGGAAGCGAAACGGATGGACGAGGCTCTGGCGCGTTTCAGTCATCTTTCAGAGCGAGTTTTAATGACCGGCTAAGAGGTGTCTTCCGATAGCCTGCTGAGATTTCTCTTGAAAAAATCAGGTTCTGATGCTTAAATTTTCTTAACCTTTACTTCTGGAACCCAGGCTATGGTCAGTGTTGTTGTCATGGCAGGCTATCAGTCCTCGGAAATCGAGGATTATAAACGCCAACTTAAGTATTACCACGAAAAATATACTGAAAAAGGCTACAAAGCGCTCAAAGAATTCAAAGTTCGGGAAAACGGCCGGCTGGTGAAGCGGCCGCTGATAGAATTTATTTTAAGAAAAGTCGACGATATCTTCGATGTGCGGGATGTGGTGGTGGTGGGCGATAAGGCGCGTTTGGAAGAAAAACTGGGGGATCAGTTGACCGGTTCCAAGAAGAAATATCGTTTGATTGACCAGAATGAACCCCTGACCGAGGAGTTGATTCAAGCCTTTCGGTTGGACCCGAAACGTGTGGCCTATAATTCGATTTGCGGGAATACCATTAAAGGGTATGCGGCTACGGAAGCTTACGAACGTGGTGAACACGCCCTCTTTTTGGCCGCAGATTCACCCAAAACCCAGAAAAACACGATAGACGAATTTATTACGACCGCGTCCGATCTGGCGGTTAAGGAAAATGCGGCGCTGATCTATCCGCTTGTCAGTATGCGGGAGCTGCCGAAATGGCGCAAATGCTTTCATCGGAAATATCTTTTTTTGGTGAATGATACGTCGTTTAAATTTGATAACAGCTTCACCACCTGGATAACGAAGCGGGAGGGTTTCCGTATCTCTTCCATGGTATATGCCAATCCGCTACGGATTAATATGAATATCATCAATGATTTATATTCCATGCGCAAGATGGTGAGCAGTGAAGTGCGGAAGCGTATTCGCCGCCTCCTGGAAAAGACCGGGCATATGGATTTATGGCAAAAATATCTCGTTGAAAAGAAACTGACGATATCCGAAACGGAAAAGACGGTAGGGGCTCTTCTTGAATGTGCCGTGAAGGCGTTACCCATCCGTGATATGGGTTCCACGTATGATTATGATGGCACGGCGTCGGAAGAGGACGCAATTACGAAAATCCTTCAGGAGGAATAGTATGACCTATGAATTTCAATGCCAGGCGTGCGGCCGCTTTTTTGAAACGGAAAAGCGGATGACCGATAATTCGAACGAGCCCTGCCCTGTCTGCGGGAAAGAGAGTCTTCGCGTCATCACAGGGGGCGCCGGATTTCTGGCGGGCGGTAAATCAAAAACCCCATGCGATACGATGGGTACGTGTCCCGGTTCCTGTGCCATGGCGGGTCGTTGCGGTGCCGCATGAAGAAGCCCAAGATGCCTCTTTCCCGTATCAAGGTGCCGAAGCTGAAATCACGGCACATGCACATCGGCAATGAAGGATTGTTGAAACGGTCCTGGCCCGTGGCGCCGAGCGAATTCTTCCGGATTTATGCGGATGAACCGCTCCGCCTCGATGTGGAGTTTGCGCAGGAAATGACTTCTCCCAAAGTTTTTTTGTATACCAATCTATTATGTAAAGAAGGGGAATGGGGGGGGATTGAATTCGAACGTCTCGATTCCCATTCCTTTGCCCTTTCCGCAAAACCGGTCCGTTGCGGTCTGTTTCTGTTCAAACTGAAATATTCTTCGGATAACGGGCAAAATTGGTTCTGGGATCGCACGCCGTTTACCAAGCTGATTGTGGACCCTTCCTCTGCGCGCGATATCAGGCTTTACACTATGCTACCCACCACCTCGGGTCATATCGGGGAGTGGAAACGCTCCCTGGATGCCGTTGAGGCGATGGG
>MGVN01000054.1:12292-12625 GCA_001800515.1 Elusimicrobia bacterium RIFOXYB2_FULL_49_7
CTGTTTGACCTGGATCCTTCCTTCAAAGACCCGCTTGATCCAAGGCCCGGTATGGATCAATTCGAGGATTTCGTCCTTGCGGTCAAAGAAAAGGGATTTCGGCTTTGCGTCGATCTGGTCTTAAATCATGTGGGCATTACGGGTAACGTGGCCACGGATTGTCCGGAATGGATTGTGCCGGATAAGAACGAACCCAACGGTCTTATGCGCGCGGGCTGTTGGCATATGAATGAGTGGATTCGCTGGGGTGATCTGGCTAAAATTAATTATGACCATCCGGAAGCAGACACCCGCCGTGAGTTGTGGGATTATATGCTTCAATACGCCCTCTTT
>MGVN01000055.1:0-7281 GCA_001800515.1 Elusimicrobia bacterium RIFOXYB2_FULL_49_7
TGTCCTTTCCAAGGGATTCAACCCCCCTTATATCGGACAGATAACCTAAATCCCGAAGCTTAACTGTTCAGATGATAGGGCGCACTCCAATATGTTATAATTTTGCCATCCGTGAATTCTAAAATAACTTTGTTGTTTTCAGCTGTTCCTAAAATGAGTTCTGTTGCCGCGCTATTATCTATCATTCCATTAAACCGAAACAAAAGTTCGCCATTATTGGAATACGAGTAAACTTGGCCATCCCGTGTCGTCAGCAATAATTGATTATCAGAATAAGCGCTAATATTGCCAGCTTTTCTATGCACTTGGAAATTGGTAATTATTTGCTTGTCTGAATTATATATTCTAACACTTGTTGTATTGCCAAGAGGTGAACCTAAGGAATAAAGCAAAAAGATATTTCCTGCTTGGCTGCATGTGATAGAGAATAAAGTATAGGAAGCGATATCGTTGGTAAAAGGTATAATAAAAGTGTCCCGAATAAAAGTACCAACAGTAAATTTATAAATACTGCGTGTGTCCCAATCAATGGCCAATAAGCTGCTTTCATATGTATCCATTCCACAAAAGAAATTGGTTTGCAAAGTATTGCCGAGATTGCCGATAGTGTCGTAGACAAGTATTTCTTCGTTTGTGCGCGCTAAAAAGATGTTGAATGATTTATCGATGCAGATAATTTTTGCAAAATCATGGAAGTTGCCGCCGATGGAGCCACTAACCGACCATTCTCTTTTAAACACTCCCAAACTGTCGTATACCATTATTTTCGATTCTTTTAGACTGACAATGTAATAATTGCCAAAAGCATCGCGATCCATTGCCGCAATAGTGTCTCCGATATCAATCACGGTATCCAGAATAATAAAAGGAGTGGTAACCGATGCGAGTAATTGTATTGAGTATCCTCCTTCATGATTAGCACTGTCAACACATAGAACATGATAGAGGTAATTATTGCCTTGTGTTAAATGGGTTTCCCAGCCGTCAGCAAAGAAAGTGTCAACGATGGGGGTCGTATTCACTAAATGAGCTGTACTGGAATCCACATTTCTGCGATAAATATTATAACTTCTAACATATGGATTAATCGGTTTATTCCATACAAGATGGACAATCTGTCTTAAGGAATCATAATCAAGAGTAAGTCCTGAAACGGAGGGCAGGCTAAAAAAGTTCAAAACAATTGTATCATTGAGTGATGTCTCAATTCCAGATAGAAATGTCCAAACAGTATCCGCACGATTGTAGCCGGCTTCGGTGGTCAACACCAACGCCTCATATTCCCCCTTGGCCAAACCGCTCAGCACAAACCTACCTGTTGAATCCGCCATAGCATAAGTATTGGTTCCAAGCAAAATCACAAAAATCAGGGCGCTGTCCACCGGCGGGTCGAGTTTGATCACCCCGCGCATGGAGCCAGGTGCTTGAAGGGTTTCCGGGCCTACCGCCTGCGTATCCGCTGCAATTTTAAGGGCTGCATGTAAACTCGCTGCGCCGTCTATGCCCGAGCACAAAACATTATAGGTGCCGTTATCCAAGGCGGCAAGGGAAAAGTAGCCTTGTGAATTGGTGACAACGGAATCAATGGGTGTTGTTCCGCTTGTCGGGTTGTAGGAAACCGGGACAAAGCGAACATGAGCGCCGGAAGCAGGTGTGTGATCCGCATTATAGACATGACCGTAAACAAAGGCGTTTCCGGTCTCGCTGACCCCACCACTCGTGTCGGTTGGGCTTTCCGAACAGGAAAAGAGAAAGAAACAAGAAGAGAATAGCGCCATAAGCTTTTTCATGATTGACCCCCGGAAGATAAAAAGTGATTCATGTTGTTTTGTAATGACTTGTCGGATGGTCGCGGAACAGATTCAGTGGAAAAACCATCCGGTTTAAGAGGAAAGGTGTCGGATAACGGAAAGAATTGAGTGTTAAGAGCGTAAACCCTATCCGTGTCCGGATCCTCATTTACAATTTCGAATAGCCGGTGTTTGAATTCACGGATCTCCTGTTTGATTTTTTCCATGGACTCCTTGGATACGCCAAGGACCAAAGTGGAAATGTCTCGTTTTTCCGGAGAATAGCCGTCAATGGCATCCTTGCCCATGGCCGCATATTCCCGGTTGAGTGCCCGTACAGCCGGAGATATCACTTCCGCGCCGGTGGTGATGGAGGGGTTGGTTTGAGTATAGGAACCCTCTTTGTTTTTCTTTAGAAAGCCGAGTCGGAGCAGGAGTTCCATGCTTTCTCGGGCCTGTCGTTTGGTAATGTGCGGTCGAAGCGCATGGGCCAGTTTCAAATAATCATCTTTAAAGTTAAAAGTGCAAGCGACCTCCCGCACAACGGAATGATGCCATTTGGAGTAATACTCATAGAACTGAAAGGGAATGATGGTCTGCTTGACAAAGGGTTTGAATCCCCGCAGAATTTCCAGACAGGTCAGTTTTTCTTTTTCGGTCTGCGCTTGGTTGAAGCGGACCAGGGTCTTGAAGAAATGGGTTTCCCGGGCGGTCAGCCTTAAGCCTTTAGCAAAGGCGGCGGCAGTTTCAGGGGTCAGATTTCTTTTACCTTCCACGACTTCCTTATATAATGACGGGGATTTGATGCCCGCCGATTGATTGAAGGTGCGGTAGGAATAGCTTTTGCTCCGTTTTTTTCGTTCCAGATACGTATCCAGAAGAAATTGACGGTAATCGATATAGGTTTCGAGTTTTTTCATTGTACTCTAAAGATAGCATGAAAATGATGTTTAGTCAATATGGTTAACATATTATCTGTACTCATATATTGAGTACAATTTACGTTTAATTATATGGCCGATCGCTCTTGTTTCCTAAAAAACCTCTGATTGCATCCCCTCTACGGGAAGGTGTATTTTTTCATTCCACTGACCAAGGAAAAAAATATGAGTGATGAACTGTCCAAAGCCTATAATCCCGCTGAAGTGGAACCCAAATGGGCTGCGCTGTGGGATGAAAAGGGTTGCTTCAAGTCCGATGAAACAGCCAAGAACAAGCCGCCTTTTTGTGTGCTGATTCCTCCTCCTAATGTCACGGGCGTGCTCACCCTTGGCCATGTGTTAAACAACACACTCCAGGATGTGCTGGTTCGCTTTAAACGCATGCAAGGGTTTAACACCCTTTGGTTACCCGGCACAGACCATGCAGGCATTGCCACCCAAAACCGGGTGGAAAAAACACTTCAAGCCGAGGAAAAAAAGACGCGCCATGATTTGGGGCGCGAGGAATTCCTGAAACGGGTCTGGGCCTGGAAAGAAAAATATGGTTTCACTATCATCCAGCAGCTTAAGCGGCTGGGTGCTTCCTGCGACTGGGATCGCCTCTGTTTTACCATGGATGAAAATTACTCGGATGCCGTGAAAGAGTGTTTTGTCCGGTTGCATGAAAAGGGGCACATTTATCGGGGCAGTCGCATTATCAATTGGTGTCCCCGCTGTCGGACCGCCCTGTCGGATGAGGAGAACATCCACCAAGATAAGAAGGGAAAGCTCTGGCATCTCCGGTATGATCTGGAAGAGGGCTCCGGCTTCCTGGTGGTGGCCACCACCCGGCCCGAAACCATGCTGGGCGACACGGCGGTTGCGGTCCATCCCGAAGATGAACGGTACGGTCATTTGATTGGCAAGATGATTAAATTGCCGCTGACGGATCGCATCATTCCCATCATCGGGGACGTGTTGGTGGAGAAAGAGTTCGGTACCGGTTGCGTCAAGGTAACCCCTGCCCATGACCCCAATGACTTTGCCATGGGCGAACGAAACAATTTGCCGAAGCTTATCATCATGAATGCGGATGGCACCATGAATGATGTTGTGCCGGAAAAATACCGAAAACTGGATCGCTTTGCCTGTCGTAAAGCGGTGATTGCAGACCTTGAAGCAGAAGGACGATTGGTCAAGATTGATGAGCATGCCCATTCTGTGGGGCATTGCGAACGATGCAGTACGGTCACCGAACCTTTTTTAAGCCTCCAATGGTTTGTAAAATATGATTCGTGGATTAAACCCGCGCTGGCAGCACTGGAAAGCGGTGAACTGAAATTTTATCCTGAGAAATGGGAGAAGACCTTTGTTCACTGGCTCACGAATATCCGGGACTGGTGCATTTCCCGCCAGCTCTGGTGGGGCCACCGGGTGCCGGCTTGGTATTGCGATTGCGGTGAAGTCATTGTGGCGCGCACGGCACCGACGGAATGTCCGGATTGCGGAAGTAAGACTTTACGACAGGATGAAGATGTGTTGGATACCTGGTTCTCCTCCTGGCTCTGGCCCTTTGCCACCCTGGGTTGGCCCAAAGAGACCCTGCTGCTTAAAACCTTTTATCCCACCCAGACTCTAATTACGGCTGCGGATATCATCTTTTTTTGGGTGGCGCGCATGGTCTTTGCGGGCACGGAATTTATGGGCAAGCTTCCTTTCTCCAAGGTCTATTTCAATTCTATTGTACGCGATATGCAGGGCCGCAAGATGAGCAAATCTCTGGGCAATTCGCCTGATCCGATTGCCGTGATGGATCAATACGGTACGGACGCCTTGCGTTATACGATTGTCAACCTGGCGCCGGAAGGACAGGATGTGCTTTTCAGCACGGAAAAATGCGAATTGGGTCGCCATTTTGCCAATAAGATATGGAATACCGCCCGATTTACCTTGCCCCATCTTTTACCGGCTGCTGAACTGGCAAGAGCGGATAAGACGATGTTTCTGGAAGACCGCTGGATTCTCTCCCGGTTCAACCGGACGATTCGGGACATGACCGGCCAATTGGAGCGGTTCCGATTTAATGAGGCATTGGCCTCTGCCTATGTCTTTATTTGGAATGAATTCTGCGACTGGTATATTGAAATGGTAAAAGGACGGCTCACGCCTGAAACGCCCGACGCTTCCCGCCATGCAGCGCTGGACACCCTGCACCAATTGCTTTTCGGGACGACCCGGTTGCTTCATCCTTTTATGCCCTTTATTACAGAGGAAATCCACGCCCTGCTTCGTGCCAAAGGCTATGGCGACGAGCAAGGCCGGCCGTTGATTATTTCAGACTGGCCCAAGTGCCATGAAGCGGCTCTGGATGAAACCGTGGAATCGGCCTTTGCTTTTGTGCAGGAAGTGGTGTCTGTGATTCGTAATTTGCGTGCAGAAAAGAACATCCCGCCTTCTAAAAAAGGAGAAGTCTGGATTCGTGTGGAAGAGGTCAAAAAGCATCAATGGTTGACCGAGCTGGATGAGTCCATTCGGACGCTGTCCAAGACCGAAAAGCTGGTGTTAGTGCAGGATGACAAGCGGCCTGCTGCGGCGGCCTCTGCCGTCGTATCCGGGATCACTATTTTTTTGAATCTGGAAGGACTCATTGATAAAGAGGCCGAAAAGCAAAGGCTTTGTAAGGAAATTGAAAAGGCTGAAGGCTTTCTTCAATCTGTTCAAAAAAAGCTTTCAAATGAAAAGTTTGTTGCCAGTGCGCCAACGGATGTGGTGGACAAGGAGCGGGCCAAGGTGCGGGATGCGGAGGATAAGATTATTAAACTGAAAGAGAGCCTGAATGCGTTATAGCTTGCTCCTGGTTGCCCTGCTATGGATCGGATGTGCTGCTCCGAAACCCAATTATCTATCAGGCAATGGTCTGATTTACCAGAATGATTCCACCGGCATTCGTCTTGCCTTACCCAAAATGCCGGGTTGGCAGACCACGTTACGCGAAAAGGACAGCCCTCTTCCTGAAAGTGTGGTGTTTGGGGGTGTGCATGGGGGCAAGCTTATTAATGTGCTTCTTTCTGTGGAAGCCATGAATAGCGATTTAGTGGATTATATGCTTATTATTCGTGAAGCGAACACCTTTATGACCCGGCCCGGATACGAAGATTTGGGAGAATCGGACACCACGCTTCAAGGTCAGCCTGCCCATTTGTTTCGGTATCAGGCGGATGTGGAGGTGTATGGTGATTCCACAGAGTATCATACGTATATCTATACTAATGTACTGTTGAAGCATGAGGAATATAATATCTGGCTCGAAATTTCCGTGCGCCGGGAAGCGTATGATCGCCGATTGCTCATGATTCAGGAGGTACTGCAAGGCATGACCCTTTTTCCGCCGCTTCGACCAAAATCTTAAAAGAAGGTTCCCCCATGAAAAGTCTCATTGAAATCAAACGGCCCGAAGAAGTTCGGGAACGCGCCTTCTTGGCAGGGGTCAGCCTGCCCAGCGAGCCGGAGCACGAGATTCGGGAACAGATAAAAGAGCTCTCCATGCTCGCTGAAACAGCGGGTGCGCAGGTGATGGGAAAAATCATTCAGTCGCGGCCCGCTCCGGACTCGGCTTATTATATCGGATCCGGTTGTGCTGCTGAAATGGCTGCTGAAATAAAACGCACCGGTGCGGACCTAGCCATATTTAATGATGATTTGTCACCCAGACAGATACGCAATCTGGAAAAGCTGCTGGAAGTGCGGACCATTGATCGCAGCATGCTCATTCTGGATATTTTCGGCCGTCATGCCCGTACACATGAATCCAAGGTGCAGGTTGAATTGGCGCAAATGAGCTATCTCTCTCCCCGGCTGACCCGGCTCTGGACCCATTTGGGCCAGCAGGTGGGCCATGGCGGAGTCGGTGGTCGCATCGGTACGCGGGGTCCGGGCGAGAAACAGTTGGAAACCGACCGTCGGTTGGTCAAGAAACGGATTCAGGACTTGAAGGAGCGGCTCGAAAAGATTGCCGAGGAGCGGCGTACCCAGAAAAAACGACGCGAAAATATCTTTCGTGCCAGTATTGTGGGATATACCAATGTGGGCAAATCCTCCATTTTGAATGTTCTCAGCAAGGGCGGCGTGTTAGTGGCGAATAAACTTTTTGCCACACTCGATGCCACCACGCGGCGCGTTTACATTGCCCCGCACGGCGAAATTCTCATGTCCGACACGGTCGGTTTTATCCGTAAGTTGCCCCATCATCTGGTCGCCTCATTCAAGAGCACGCTTGAAGTGATTACGGATTCGGATCTTATTATTACCGTGATGGATGCCTCTTCTTTAGATGCGGGGGAACATCAGGAAGTGGTGAATACGGTATTGAATGATCTGGATACGATGCATGTTGAACGACTGATGGTGTTTAATAAGATTGATCTGACAGAGCCCGGTCTCTTGGAGCGGCTTAAAACATTGCACCCGGAAGCGGTCTTTATTTCTGCAGCGGAAAAGACCGGTTTTGATGAGTTAAAGAAAAAAGTGGCGGCCATGATTCAAAAACGGTATCCTTCAAAACAAAAGGATGA
>MGVN01000055.1:7295-8149 GCA_001800515.1 Elusimicrobia bacterium RIFOXYB2_FULL_49_7
CCGGCGCAATCTGCCTGCTGTATCCCTGCTGTTGAACCGACCCGAAGCTGCCGGACTTCAAGAATGTTATTCCCGCGAAGCGTTGGTCAGTGCGTTGCGCCGGATATTGGATGAAAAGCGGCAGGCAAAGGTTGCAGTGAGCGAAGCGGATATCATGGCAACAGCCAAAGACCATCTTGAACGAATCACCACGGTCGGCATGAAGCGGGTGATTAATGGCACCGGTGTTCTGGTGCATACCAATCTGGGTCGTGCTGTGCTTTCCAAGTCAACGCTTGATTCACTGAGTGATACGCTTTACGGCTATGTGAATCTTGAATACGATGTGGACAGCGGCAAGCGGGGTAAACGGGGAACCCATGCGGAATTGAAGCTGAACCATCTGCTTGGAACACCGGCTTCTCTGATTGTCAATAATAATGCCGCTTCTTTGATGCTGGCCATCAATACCTTGGCTCTCGGGAAAGAAGTGGTTGTCAGCCGAGGCGAGTTGATTGAAATCGGCGGCTCTTTTCGTTTGCCGGACATCATTACCCGTGCCGGTGGAATACTGAAAGAAGTGGGCACCACTAATAAAACAAAGATAACAGATTATAAGAAAGCGATTACGAAACGGACCGGCCTTATTTTAAAGATCCATACCAGTAATTATCGTATCGAAGGATTTACTGAAGAGGTGGCTTTAAACGAACTATCCGCATTAGCCAAATCCAAACACCTTCCTCTGTTGCACGACCTCGGTAGCGGTCTTTTGGCAGATTCGGTTCAGTGGGGTTTTCAGGGCGAACCGGAACCGCGCCAAAGTCTGAAACAGGGTTCTTCTTTGATTTGCATGAGCGGAGACAAGCTGTTGG
>MGVN01000055.1:8165-20209 GCA_001800515.1 Elusimicrobia bacterium RIFOXYB2_FULL_49_7
AGAGCAGAAACCCTTTCTCAAAAGATATCTCAGGCGCAACCCGCTCTTTCTGTGAAGGTTGTTGCTTCTGAAGCGTCTGTGGGCGGCGGCTCTTTACCGGGCCGGACCTTGCCTTCTTTTGCCGTGCTTCTCAGCCATCCTTCTTTGTCCCCTCAGCAGCTTGCAGTGCGTTTCCGCGCCTTTGAAACGCCGATTGTGGGTATGTTTCAGCAGGGCCGTTTCGGCCTGGATGTCCGTGCGCTCTTTCCGCAGGATGAGGCGGAAATTGTCGGGTGTGTTCGATTATTTCAGTAAAGGAATCTTGTCGAATGAGCCCCCTCATTCTCGGCACAGCAGGTCTCATTGACCACGGCATGACGACACTGGTCCGAGTGCTGGCCGGTATTGATACAGAGCTGAAAGGGATCACAGACCGGATGCTGACCATGATAAAAGGGCTGTTGAAATGAATAAAGAGCTTTCCCTATATCGTGAACTTCTCTCTGACATTAAAATTCGTGTCAGGAAAGCACAGCATAAGGCTGCTGTCTCTGCCAATGCTGAAATGACATTTATGTATTGGGACATAGGCCGCATGATTGCTGCCCGGCAGGAACAGGATGGCTGGGGGGCAAGTGTTATTCCCCGGCTTGCGGTTGATTTGAAAAATGAGCTTTCCGAAGAAAAGGGTTTTTCTGCCAGGAATATTGGACGGATGATAGCCTTTTTCAGGGCTTATCCAATTTTGCCACAGCCTGTGGCAAAATTACCAGAGAACACTGTTCCCCCCGCGTTCAATCAGTCTATTGCCCAAATACCATGGGGCCATAATACTGTTCTGATTGAAAAAATCAAAGACCTGCCAACACGCTTCTGGTATGCGCAGCAGATAGTGGAACAGGGCTGGAGCCGTGATACATTGACCGCTCAGATCAAAAATCAGGCCCATGCACGGCAGGGTGCAGCAGTGACCAACTTCACAAGCAGGCTACCGAATGTCCATGCCGCCCTTGCCAACAGTTTGCTCAAAGACCCTTACCTTTTTGATTTTCTCACGATGCAGGACCATTTTCATGAACGAGAACTGGAAACCGGGCTTCTCAACCATATCCAGAAATTCCTTCTGGAATTAGGGCGGGGTTTTGCCTTTGTAGGACGCCAATACCGGGTTGAGGTGAGTGATAAGGAGTTTTACATTGACCTGCTCTTTTATCACTTGCGGCTCCGTTGCTATGTTGTGGTAGAACTGAAAAAAGGTGAATTCAAGCCGGAATACGCCGGAAAAATGAATTTCTATTGCTCCGTGGTGGATGATCAATTAAGGCACCGGCAGGATGAACCAACCATCGGATTAATCCTCTGTCAGACCAAAGACTGCATTCTGGCTGAATATTCCCTGCGCGACATCAATAAGCCCATAGGCATTGCAGATTACGAGTTGACCCGTGCTCTTCCGCAGGAGCTTGCTTTAAGCCTGCCAACTATCGAGGCCATTGAAGCGGAACTATCCGGTGATTTGGATCAGACGGAAGAATCATGAGCTTCCCCCGGTATCCGAATATGACCCCCCTCATTCTCGGCACAGCAGGGCACATTGACCACGGCAAGACCGCACTGGTCCGGGCGCTCACGGGTATTGATACGGATACCCTGAAAGAGGAAAAAGAGCGCGGGATCTCCATTAATCTCGGCTTTGCCTGGCTCGATTTGCCTAATCTCCCTCGCCTCGGTGTGGTTGATGTACCGGGCCACCTCCGGTTTATCCGCACCATGCTGGCCGGTGCAGCAGGCGTTGACATGGCGCTGCTGGTTGTGGCAGCCGATGATTCGGTCATGCCCCAAACCCGTGAACATGTGGATATCCTGAAACTCCTCCATGTCAAACAAGGGGTGGTGGCGCTTAATAAAATTGATCTGGTTTCTCCGGAGCAAAAAACGAAGGCAGAACAGGATATCCGGAATTTACTCCAAGGAAGCTTTCTGGAGAATGCGCCGATAGTGCCGGTATCTGCCCTGACCGGGCAAGGACTTCCAGAGCTTAAGGCGGCATTAAGTGAAGCGGTATCAAAACTTCCGGTGCGAAATGACGGCGGTCTCTTCCGGTTACCGGTTGATCGTTCCTTTAGCGTGGCCGGCTTTGGAACAGTGGTGACCGGCACCCTCTTTTCCGGCCGCCTCCGCGTGGGCGATGAAGTGACCATTCTACCAAGCGGCAGAAAGAGTTCTGTTCGAGGGCTTCAGATTCACCATCAGAAGAGCGAAGAAGCAGTCAAGGGGCAGCGAGTGGCAGTGAATCTTTCCAATATCAGCAAAGAAGAGGTTCAACGGGGCAATTCACTTTGCGCACCCGGCTATTTTTCACCTACCTCCATGCTCGATGTGCAGCTGGTCTGGCTTGATTCACTCTCTTTGCCCGAGGCTGGAACCGGGGTTCAGTTTTATTTGGGTACCACGGAGGCGGCAGGCCGTCTCTATCCGCTGGATGAAAAAGAATTGGTTCAAATCCGTCTGGCCGAACCGGTGGCGGCAGCTCGTGGGGATCGTTTCATTGTGCGCGACCTGGGCAAGACGCGGACGCTGGGTGGCGGCGAGATCTTTGATGTGCACCCGCAGAAACATCGGCGCAAAAAGAATGTGGATGTAACGGAGCTTCACCGATTGGCGTCCCATGCAGGCACGTTGGCTGAACGGCTTTTAATGGAAGTGGAAAAGAAAAAAGGATTTACCCGATTATCCGAATTATGCAGCCGTCTGACGCTTCAGCCTGACCTATTGCTCAAAGAGAGTCTGAGCCTGGCAAAGGAAAAGAGGATACTCTTTTTTAAAGCAGGGCAGGAGGATTTCTTTCTCTCTCGTCGAGATTTTCAGGCCGTTGTTTCTGATATTTGCAGCATCATTGAACGCTATCATCATGATCATCCTTTATTGCCAACAGGGATGTCAAAAGGGGAGATTAGCCAGCGGGTTCGTTCCCTTTTGGGAAACATGGCAGATAATCTGTTTCACCGCTTTTGGGAGCAACTGCTTGAAGCGCCGTTATTCAAAGAGGTCAACGGCACGCTCACTTTATCTACTTGGAAAGTCGCTTTATCTGATGAGCAATCCAAACTGCGTGCCGCCCTTTTAACGCGCTTTGAAGAGGCCCGTTTTTCACCTCCGGATGCAGCCCAGGTTATCAAGGATTCCCGCCATAAGAGCGCGGCCATGGCCATTGATGCATTGAAGAAAGAAGGAGCGCTTCAGTCCATTGAAGGAATGCTCTTTTCCGCCACGGTACTTGAAGAAGGCAAGGGGTTATTGGCTGAAAGATTGGCTAATAGTACAGGTGCAACGGTATCGGAACTTAAGACGCTTTTTGCCGTTTCCCGAAAATTTGCCATTCCATTGTTAAATTATTATGAATCCAAAGGCGTATTGCTTCGCAGGGGGGATTTAAGAATTCTTGCTTAAAAGGAAGTGGGCCGTCCCGGAAAACCTTAATCGCTGATGTTGAACAAGGGCATGACATTGCTTCCCCGCTATCTCTTGAAATAATTATCTTTTTGCAACATGATTTTCCCTGCATGCCCGCTGAACGAGGTTGTACTGAAGTCCGTTTTTCTCCTGCTCGCCGGTCTTTTATTTTACACCTGGGTCGCTTATCCCATTCTCCTCTATGTTTGGGCTTTTTTCTTTCGGCGGAAACGGAAAATGGACGAATCCGCCCGTCCTTCGGTCACCCTCATTATTCCGGCTCATAATGAGGAGGCATGTATTGAAAAGAAGATCCGAAACGCCCTTGAACTGGATTATCCCACGGACAAACTTGAAATCATAGTGGCTTCGGATCATTCTTCAGATCAAACTGCGGCCAGGGCGTCGGTTTTCGGCAATCGCGGTGTGCGGGTGCTGGATTATCGGGAGCGGGCCGGTAAAATGGGCACCTTGAACAAAGCGGTCAAGGAGGCCAAGGGTGAAATACTGGTTCTGACCGATGCCAATGCCTTGTTCCCAAGCTATACCATCAAAGAGTTGGTGAAGCACTTTGCGGATGAACGGGTCGGACTGGTCAGCGGCGCTAAGATTATCCGTAATCTGGAAAGTGATTCCAGCACTGGATTGGGTGAGAGCGGATACTGGAAGTATGAATCTTTTATCAAACAAGGGGAATCCTTAAGCGGCTCGTGTTCCGGGGCGGACGGGTCGGTGTATGCGGTCCGAAAGGCGCTGTATCCCTTTCCACCGGACAAACGGATCATCATGGATGATTTTGCGGTCTCCCTGATGGTGGTCAAAGCGGGCTATGAATGTATTTATGAACCCCAGGCCCGCGCTTTTGAGGAAAGCAGCAGCGGCATGTGCCGGGAATTCCGGCGTAAGGGACGGATTTTTGCGGGTGCGCTTTCCTTTTTATTCCTACAGCCCGCGGCCTTGTTCTCCAATTTATTCGTCAAACTGATTTCCCACAAAATTCTGCGTTGGCTGACCTTTCTTTTTCAGATACTTCTTTTTGGGGTCTCTTTTCTGCTTTCTTCCCACTCGATGATTCGCCCGATCTTTGGGTTTCAAGCGGTTTTCTATGCTTCTGCCTTGGCCGGAGCGCTCTTGAATCATTTCTCCATCCGTTTACTGCCCTTCCATATTCCCTATTATTTCAATATGACCACGTTTGCACAGGGATATGGTTTTTGGTATTATTTCAAAAACGGCCGGCGACCGCAGTGGGAAAAGCTGCGTTGATCCGGGCTATGCCGGATCAACTATCCAATAAGCCGGTGCTGAAATAGCGCTCCGCCCGATCCGGGAGAACCGTTGCCACGAGCAGACCGGGATGACGTTTGGCCAGTATCCGCGCGGCCCAGATATTGGCGCCCGAAGAAGTGCCGACCAGAAGGGATTGAGTCCGTGCAAGCTGTCGGGTGACGGCAATGGCATCCGCATCGCTGACCTCGATAATTTCATCTATCATACCGACATCCAGAACATCCGGTACGAAACCGTCGCCAATGCCTTGAATCTGATGCAGTCCGGGTTCATGTCCGAGGAGCGCACTGACGCCCTGCGGTTCCACGGCTGCCAGCAGAAGTTGCGGGTTGTGTTCCTTCAGAAAGCGGCCCACACCTTGGAGCGTGCCGCCGCTGCCCACACCGGCAACAAAAGCGCCGATCTGGCCGGCGCTTTGCCGCCAGAGTTCCGGGCCTGTGAATTCGTAGTGTGCTTTGGGATTGTCCGGGTTTTTGAACTGCTGAGGCATAAAGGCCCCGTGTTCCTCCACAAAAGCTTCGGCGCGGGCGATTGCACCGGCCACGCCTTCCGAATCCGGGGTTTCAATGAGATGGCCTCCCAATGCCCGAATGATGTCTTTGCGTTCCCGGCTCATGCCTTGGGGCATGATCACATGGACCTCATATCCCTTGGCCATGCCCACCAAGGTGACACCGATGCCGGTGTTACCCGAAGAGGGTTCAACAATCTTCATGCCCGGCTTGAGTTTTCCGGAACGTTCCGCACCTTCCAGCATGGAAAGCGCCACGCGATCCTTGATGCTGCCGCCCGGATTGAGAAATTCGGCTTTGGCCACAATGGGTTCGTTTTTCAGGGCAATGAGCGGCGTGTTGCCGATGAGGTCTAAAACGGAGGTTGTTTTCATGTCATTCCTTGGTTCAGCAAAAACGAAAAGGTTTTAGGGTAGAGGGATTTATCCTTTATCTCGCGGATCAAAGGCATCCCGCAATCCGTCACCCAGGAAATTGAGGGTCAGCAACGTCAGCGTCAGAAACATCCCGGGAAAGACAATCAGCCACCACGATATCCGGACCGGATTGATGGCATCAATACCTTCATTGATGAGCATGCCCCAGGAATGTTCCTGTCCCGGTACGGTGAGACCGAGAAAGGCGAGAAAGGCCTCCTGGAGAATGATAACAGGTACCGTGAGCGTGGCGTACACCACAATGATGCCGAGCAGGTTGGGTAGCAGGTGGCGAAAGAGAATGCGGGATGTGTTGCCGCCCAAGGCGCGGACAGCACTGATATAATCCCGTTCCTTCAGCGACAGGACCTGTCCCCGCACCACCCGCGCCATGGTGAGCCACTGTACCGCACCCAAAGCGATAAAGAGCAGCAGAAAAGAACGTTCGAAGAGTGACAACAGGAGAATCACCAGGAAAATAAACGGGAGGGTGTACAGGATATCAACGATGCGCATCATCAGATTATCCAATGCGCCTCCCTGATAGCCTGAAACCAAGCCATAGGTAACGCCGATGAAGATGGTCACCAGAGTGGCCAGCAAACCGATGAAAAGGGAGATGCGGGCTCCGAACAAAATGCGCGCAAAAAGGTCTCGGCCCAGCGCATCCGTACCGAAAAGGTGAGCGCTGCAAGGGGCGCTCAGTTTAAGCGGCAAATTCTGTTCATCCGGATTGGCTACGCCATGTCCCTGAAGCAACGGGGCAAGCAGAGCTGCGGCCATCAGAAGCAGCAGAAAGAAAAGGGAACCCAAAGCGGCCCGGTTCTTTTTCAGTCTGCGCCAGGCGTCGAACCAGGGAGAACGAAGCAGGGAAGTCTTATCCGGCGCGGTCATGGGCTATCCTTGGGTCCGCTGCAGCAGCCAACAGGTCTGCCAGCAGATTGAATGAAATCAGTAAAGCACCGTAAACCAGTGCACAGCCGATGGCCAGGAAATAATCACGATGCAACGCACTGTGGATGAAATTGATGCCCAGTCCCGGAACAGCGAAAATCTTTTCCACTACGATGCTGCCGGTCAAAATACCGGCGGACGCGGGTCCCAGGAAAGAGATGACCGGCAAAATCCCGTTTTTCAGGGCATGCCGGAAGAGAAGACGTGCGGTTGAAACCCCTTTGGCGCGTGCGGTGGTAATGTATTCCTGGCTGAGCACCTCCAGCAGGCTGGCACGGGTAAGACGTGCGAGATAGGCGATGTAGGGGGCGGATAGGGTCAGTGCCGGAAGAATGACATACCGAGGACCCGCATAACCCACGGCCGGAAGCCAACCGAGGTAAAAACTGAAAAACAGGATGAGCAGGGAAGCCAGCACAAAGCCGGGCAAAGAAATGCCTATCATGGAAACCGCCATGGAAGCATGGTCCAGCCAACTGTTTTTTCGATAAGCCGAGAGAATGCCGATGGGAATGCCGATGAGCAAGGCGACCATCAGAGCGAAAAGGCCCAGCTTAGCGGATACCGGCAGAGCGGTGGCAATGATTTCATTGACGGTCTGATCCTTATAATAGACCGAACGGCCTAAATAGCCTTTGGACAGGTTGCGCAGATACAGTGCCAATTGCATGGGAAGAGAGCGATCGAGGCCGTACTCTTTTTTCAGGGCAATCAAGGTTTCGTCAGAGATGTTTTTCTCGGAAGTAAAGGGGCTGCCCGGCGCATAATGGACCAGGAGAAAGGAAAAGACCGCGACACAGAGAAGGACCGGCAAAGAGATAAGGAGTCGGCGAACAAGGTAAGCCATCAATTTCGGTACAAATCCGCAAAGTGAAAGAAGCCGCGGATATTGGGATGCAGTCCCCGGATATCCGGTTTGACCAGAAATTTGGTCACATAATAATATAAGGGCAGCACCGGCGATTCTGTCAGGAGTAGGGTTTCCGCTTGTTGAAAAAAGGCCATTCGCGAGGTCGGATTCGTGGTGGTCCGTGTCAGAGCGAGCAGGGAGTCATAGGCCGCTTCCGACCAGTGAGTCCGGTTATTGCCTCCGTCCGTAACGAACATGTCGAGAAAAGTATTGGGATCCGTATAATCGCCGTACCAGCTGCTTCGACAGAATTGAAAGTCAATGCGCTGGAGCCGTTCGAGCAGGACGCGCCACTCCACGTTCACCGGGGTGACCTGCACGCCGAGTTCTTTCTGAAGCATACGGGAAACCGCCTCCGCAATTTTTTTATGATTTTCGCTTGTATTGTATAGCAACTCCACGGCCGGAAAACCTTTACCGGCCGGAAAGCCCGCTTCGGTCATCAGGGCGCGCGCCTGCTCCGGATGAAAACCCAATCCCGCTTCAGCCGGGGAGTAGCCCGGAATGCCGGGTGGAACCAAGCTGGTTGCCGCAACCTCTCCGCCCTGGGTCACATGCCGAACGATAGCCTCCCTGTCAACTGCCAGACAGAAAGCGCGTCGTACCCGCGCATCGTGAAAGGGCGGCTGAGCCGTATTGAAACGGTAGAAGTAGGTGCCGAGTGTGGGGGCAATGAGTTTGTCCGACCGTTTTAGGATTTCCGGGGCGATGAGGTTCGGAAAATCATCAATTAGGTCTGCCCCGCCGGTTTCATACATATTGAAGGCGGAATTCAATCCTTCCACCACAAAAAGGTCGATGGTGTTGAAATGGGGGCGGGTGGTGTCCCAGAAGGTGCGGCTTTTTTCCAGCCGAATCTTATAATTCAGCTGGTGAAAAGTCATGACAAAAGGGCCGTTGGTGACCATGTTTTCCGGATGGGTCCAGCGGATGCCATATGTCTCAACGCAGCGGCGGTTGATCGGCATGAGACTTTCAAAAGCCGTGATTTCCAGGAAGTAAGGGGTTGGTTCTTCCAAGTCCACGATAAGGGTGCTGTCATCCGGCGCGTGAACGCCCACGTCATTATAATCCGAGATCATCCCTTTGCGGTATTTTTCGCCGTTCTTCAGGTAAAAGAGCATGTAGTCATATTCGGCGGTGGATGCCGGAGAGAGAAGACGATGCCAGGAATAGCGGAAGTCACCGGCCGTGACCGGCGAACCGTCGGACCAGTGTGCAGGGCGCAGGTGAAAGGTGTAGCGCAAGCCGTTGTCGGATATCTCCCAAGAGCGGGCTATTGCGGGCCGGGGTTGCAGGGTACGGCTGTCGAGACGGGTCAGCCCTTCAAAGAGTGCCCGGATTATCCGTGCGCCGGTCAGCGTGGTACATAAAGCGGGATCGAGCGTTCTTTCCTCTGCGGTCAGGACCATGGAAAAATCGGCGGGCGGTACGTCGGGACGGAAATAGAGGTAAACAACGCCGCTTAAGAGAAGCAATATCAGCAGAACAAACAGAAGATTTTGTCGGGTCATGAATCAGCGTACAATCTTTCCGCGGCCGTGAGATAGAGCCGGTATTCCGGGAAAGGGGTGTTCAGGTCGCGAAATTCGGTCAGAAACCGTTCGCCATCCTTGACTCTTTTCAGTTTTTGACTGGCCAGGCAAAGGTAATAGTAGGTTTCAATAACCGTCAGCGGGGCGAATCGGGACTGGTTCTTGTGGATTTCAGCGTACCACATATAGGCCTTGCGGATATAGTCGAGATGCTCCCGTTCTCCGCAAAAGCGGGAGATTTGCATGTTGTACTGTGCCATGTCGAAGGTGGCCAACCGGTTTTCCAGGCGGAAAAGGGAGTGGGCGCTTTCCTCGGCCAGGAGGTAGACCCAGTAGGCTTCCGAGGAGGAAAAGGGGGGGAAGAACTTGTCCATGGAATCCATATTAGCGCCCGAGAGCATCCGTTTGCGGGTGGAGGCTTCCCGAGTTAAGGCGTAACGCTCCTTTTCGTCAAGTACGGAGACGAACTCCCCCTTCAGATCCGTGAAATAATTTAAGTGACGCGTGGCGAAGTAGCAGAGCGGGCAGATGGTGATTTGCATGGCGAAAATATCGAGATCATTATTCCCTTTTTTGCCTTGCCAGGCCGGGATGATGTCGTCCTCCGGAAAATAGAGCTCCTGGGTCGCTTTATTCAGCATAAAGCCCTTGATGTTTTCAGAACTGCAAAGTTCGCACTTCAGGGTCATGGGTTTGAAGAGTTTGCCGTTAAAGTTATAGTCTGCGGGCGGAAAGGGATCGTCCTCGATGACCTTGACATTTTCCTGGATAAAATCCTCGCGTGTGCCGTAAAGCCGGATGAATTGGCTCAGGTTGATTTCCTTAAAAATTTTCTGGATGGGCGGCGGGATATTGTAGATACAAAACGTCCGCTTTTGCGTTTCCAATTTCTTGAATATATTGACGAAAAGGCTGATGCCGCTGGAATCAATGGCTTTCAGTTCCTCCAAATCGAGGGCGAGATGCTTTTCCTCGAGCATCAGGGTCTGAAATTCCTTCTTGAGGGGAAGGATGGTGCTGACCCGAACTTCTCCCTTGATGCCCAGGATGATAAAATCGTTTTCTTCAAGAAAGGTGAATTGCATTCTTGATAAATTACATTAAAAAAAGGGGCGGTTTCAACCACCACCCCTTTTCTGAAGAAATTATTTTTTGATATTTCGGTTACTTGGCTCGGGTTACGATAAATTCACCATAGTCATCGCCGCATTCAATGCCCTTAACCTGATCGCATTTGAAGGTAAAAAGCCCTGTTTTACCGGTTTTATCATACGTTCCGCCATAGGCGAGATCCATAAAAGCAGCCGAAACACCCCGAATCATATAGGCACTCATCTTAGGGTTTTTACCGAATTTTACCACATCAGCTTCATAGTAGTCATAGGCGCGTACCACCATCTTTTCATTGGGTTTAATTTCAATGACTTCGCTTTCAGCCCAGCCCCAGGCCGTAAAGACAGCATAGGCGCCGTACAGAATATCCTCCGGCACTTTTTCGATCATGGGTTTGACCACCGCGTTCCATTCGTCCGAAGTAATGATACCGTATCCGGTATGATACCCGCATTCATGGCCCGCATTGACGAGCAGGTATTCCGTAGCTTCCCGGAGATCCGGATGGACCTTGGAAGAAAGCCGTTCGGCAAAACCGTTCCAAAAGGCGGCCGGTAGCTGGTTCACCAGCACGCCGAAACCCTCAATAAGCCCTTTGTCAGAGCCGGCCACTTGTATTTTAGATAAATCTTCGATAATTTTTTTTCTATTGATAGCCATAGTGTTTTCCTCCCGGACTATTTTTTAACCACGTTGAACAGAGATTGTTTTGCACCCATCACGATACTGGCGACTTCCGATACCGTAAAACTGCGAACTGATTTATTCAGAACAGCGGCGAACAGGGCGGCAATAAAACCGGCGGTGATATAATTGACCGGTTTGTCGTAGGTTCCCCATTTCTTTTTCCAACCTTCATCCAAATGGGAATTCGCCAATTCCACTACGCCGGAATCCTCTCCCAGCGAGGTGACGGTCATTTTGCCCATGCCCAGGAAGGCGTAGTACTGGCACGCCAGTTCGATTTTCTCGGCCAGGGAGTCGATATGATTGGCTGTGAAATAATCCACCAGCGGAACGTAAAAGGCGTCTTCTGCCACGTCGGTCAGCAGCATGGTTTCCTTGGCATCAATGGCGAGTTGGCTGTAGAGGGAGGTATAGTGATGGCAATGGAGTACGGACAACACGCCGTTGTTGTAATGGCGTTTGTTCTTGGAATCGAAAATGTGTTCTGCTTTAAAAACGGTTTTTTTAAATTCGCTCATAAGGTCTCCTTTTACTTGAACTCTTTGGCCAGTTCCACCATGGCCGCTTCGAATTTCTGAATGTTTTCCGGGGAATCCGGTTCGGATGCCGCTTTGGCGGATGAAATGGCGGTTATCATGGCCAGCCTCATCTGAGCTTTAATGCTGCCCTTTGCTTTGGCGGTTTCATAATAGTTTAGCAATTTTTGCCCCATGTAAACTCTCCTTTCTTTTATAGGAAAAATCATTTAATCAAGACGCAAGATTCAATCTATATAATTCCCGATATGAGTGCAAACAAATTCATTCAACGTGTCACGATTGTTCTCGTAGAAAATAATGCGAAGGTTGTCATTGCCTTCCACCCCTTTGATTTTAAACTGATTTTCCGAAATGACGGTAAAAAACGGACGGGCAAAGGAAGGGAAATATTGAAAAACACCCAATGTGCCGAGATGACGGATGAACGGTTCGGTCATCGGTTTGTCTAATAGGAATTCTTTGATAATCGATCCGTCAAAGCAGTCCTCAATATGCCGGTTTTCAAGGACCGTCAAGATTGTCCTCCTTGTCGTGCAACGGCTGCGATTGCTTCGCGGAAACGGTTGATCTCGTCATTGGTCGTAAAGACAGATGGGCTGATTCGCACGGACCCTTGTGGAAAGGAGCCCACGGACTGGTGGATGAGCGGCGCGCAA